>NZ_MWSM01000012.1:0-3435 GCF_002087075.1 Streptococcus pseudopneumoniae ATCC BAA-960 = CCUG 49455 | reverse complement strand
ATCTACAACCTCAAAACTGTGTTTTGAGCAACCTGCGGCTAGCTTCCTAGTTTGCTCTTTGATTTTCATTGAGTTTATATTTTATAGGAGCGCATTATTTTGCTTTTGCTGCGTACTCTTCGTTACGTTTGATCATTTGTTTTCTGTACCAAGCAAAGATACCGATATAGAATACAAGGAAAGCTACTGCACCAAGGATTGCTTTGATATCACCAGTTGTAGTGTTACCAATTGTCCAACCAAGAAGTTTTTCGATTGGTCCTTCAAGAGTAGAGTGAGTAATCAATTGAGTTTGGCTCACACCTTCTGGGAAGGCACCTACACCTTTAGCAAGTTCTGTTGCAAATGGTGCAATAAGTGTACCTGAAAGAAGGAAGAGTGGCAACAAGAGTGTTCCGAAGATAATCATACGGAGCAATTTACCACGAGTTACAACCAAGAGAGCTGGAGTAACACCCATAGCGATGATACCTGCAAGTGGCAAGATACCATTTCCAACTTTTGAAAGAAGCACTGCTTCAATCAACATGATTGGTGCAAGTACGTTGGCACAAGCCCAGATTTCAGCACGACCAGCGATGAATGGCCAGTCAAGACCGATATTGAATTTACGTCCTTGAAAACGTTTAGTAGCAACGTTTGTAATACCTTGTGATAGTGGTTCTACGGCTGCGATGAACCATGAACCGATAAGTGAGAAGAGTTCCAAAGATACACCGGCAGTCAAACCAAGAGACAACCATCCTTTGATAACAAGACGCCATTTATCTGCATCTGCAACACCTACAATTGGATGTGGAGTTCCCATAATACCGATAACGATACCAAGGATGAAACCGATGAAGAATTTAGATCCCCAGAAACCGATTTTCTTGTTCAATTTAGCAGCATCAAAGTCATATTTATCAAGGCCTGGGAAGAATTTTTCAAAAATCTTATCCAAAACCATGATAACTGGGTTCATCATGTAGTTCATGTGAGTTGATGTCATTGGTGATGAACTTGGGGCGTTAAGAAGGTCATCAAATGTAGGTTTCATCAAGTCAGAGTTGATAATTTTCAACACACCGACAAGGACGATAGCTGCTGTAGCAATCAAGAGTGAAACCCCTTGACTCACACCATTGTTATCAGCATACCATTTAATCAAGAGACCTGTGATAGACAAGTGCCAGATATCAAAGATATCAACGTCAAGTGTATCGGTTTTCTTCATAGCAAGCATCACTACGTTGACAATCAACATGATGAGCAAGAAGTATAGTGTCCAAGCAGAACCCCAAGTGATTGTTGCGAGTGGTGCCCAACCAACGTCGGTAATACTCAATTGGATACCAGTGTTTTCAACGAATTTTGCAAGTGATGCTGAGAAAGCACCATTTAGCATACCGATGATAGCACCGATACCTGTAAGAGCGATGGCAAGTTTGATACCACCTTCAAGCGCTTTGGAGAATTTCACTCCAAAAAGTAAAGCCAATACTGTCAAAATGATTAACATGATGACAGGTCCACCCATTTCTAAGATGGGATTGAAAACCTTTCCGATTAGGTCAAAGATTGCATCCATAACAGTTCCTCCCTTTTTTATGTTATATGAATGTTAACAAATTAGAATTAGCTTAATCCGTGTTCTTTAATAGCTGCTTCAATATTGTCAAATACTGGAGCGCTCATTGCTGGGATACGGAATAAGATTGGCCCAGCTTCGATAACTGGGATACCTGGTTCAAAACCAAGGTCTGTTGCAGCGATTGGTGTAAAGATATCGTAACCTTTCATAAGGTCTTCGTTTACATCTTTCACCATGACTGCATCACAGTGAACATCATAACCACGGTTTGAAAGTTCTTCTTCTAGAGCACTTTTAATTTGGTGACTTGAGTTAACACCTGCACCGCAGGCAGCAAGAATTTTAATCATTTGGATTTCCTCCGATTTTATTTTTTAATAGACAAGATTAAGCGGTTGCTTCAGCAATGTAAGCATAAAGTTTTTCTGGTTCGGAAATTTTTGATAGGTCTTCAAGATGTCCATTTCCTGTGAAAAAGTCCATCAACTGAGCCAGAATATTTGTTTGACTTGAACTTGAATTGTTAATAATAAAGAAGAGTAGGGATACTTCTACTTCCTTATCAGGAGCTATCATATTGTGAAAAGTTACTGGTTTTTCTAATCGAACAACCACCACTTTCTCAGCTAGATTATGAACAATATCTGTATGAGGAATCGCTACATTTGGCAAGTCCTTTCCTAGAAATTCCATATCTAAACCAGTTGGAAATGACTTTTCACGCGTGATCAAGGCTTCACGATAAGTTGGAGTGACAATTTCTCGTTCTTCCAACAAGCTTGCTACCTGATCAAAGAGTTGTTCTTGATTATCCGCTTCTAAGCAAAACACAAGGTTTTTGTCAAAGAAATAATCTAATACCATAAGGTTTTCCCTTCTTTCCATTAACTTTATGCCATAAGTATAACACTATATGAAACCGTTGTCAATTACTTTCTGTTCTTTTTTGTCTCTTTTTTTATATTTTTGTTTTGTTTATAGTTTGTTATATAAAAACAAACACACAAACAAATACTCCAAGCATTTTTTTGTTCTAATACTCAATGAAAATCAAAGAGCAAACTAGGAAGCTAGCCGCAGGTTGCTCAAAACACAGTTTTGAGGTTGTGGATAGAACTGACCAAGTCAGTAACCATATCTACGACAAGCCGACGTTGACGTGGTTTGAAGAGATTTTCGAAGAGTATTATTTTCCTTCTTTATCAGGAAATAGATAGCCAATCCCTACACAAGCTAGGACGCCTGCTCCAATCACCAAGCCACTTGAAATTGGCAACAGGTCCAAAATTGCATTCGCAATGATAAAGGCAATAATCAAACACATCAGACTAGCCTTGTAATCCTTTTTCAAAAGATTCTCTAGAGTGAAAAAGAGGAACAGACCCACCGGAATCAAAGACCAGAGGTTGACATCTAAACTTGGCCAGCCAACAGAACCAAAATACACTACTGTCACTGCTGCTAATAAAAAGACAATTCCCAATAATTTTTTCATTTCTTTATCTCCGATTTCTTTTTTAGGAACTTGAGTTCTCTGATAGTGATGCCTCACGTCCCTTACAAAAATCATTATAGCAGAGGAGTTTCTCAAGAACAAGTTCGTTTGCCTATCTGGTCTCTATATCAGTCTAAGTGGTTAAATAATGGCGATAAAATAAGGAAGCAGGGTAAGCGCGTCATAACAAGGTATCTATCATTCATGGAGTTCCTCCTGTATACTATTCGTAAAGTAAAACTACTGGAAGATATTTTAATGCCACAACCTATTGTTCCTGTAGAGATTCCACAATCTCGAAATGATAGAAGAGCTTTTGGATAAGGTGTTGCTCTATGACAATTCATCTATCTAGCCTAGGGCAGGT
>NZ_MWSM01000011.1 GCF_002087075.1 Streptococcus pseudopneumoniae ATCC BAA-960 = CCUG 49455 | reverse complement strand
TTAGAAATCTGCCTAAGATTATGTCTTGGGACGTTGAAACAGTCCAGGGAGTGACTGTTTCAATCGGGAGATGGAGATGAGCTTCATTGCGCAAGATTTTAACAATCTCAATATCATCACTGTTCTTGAGGGAAGAACACAAGCTATCATTCGAAATCACTTTCTTCGCTACGATAGAGCTGTCCGATGTCGAGTGAAAATTATTACTATGGATATGTTTAGTCCTTACTATGACTTAGCTAAACAGATTCGCTTTCAAATTTCTAGGCTCAGGCTGAAACAGTCTCCCAGACTGTTTCACTCCCGAATGCTAAAATCGTGTTGGATCGCTTTCACATTGTACAACATCTTAACCGTGCTATGAGTCGTGTGCATGTCCAAATCATGAATCAGTTTCATCGAAAATCCCATGAATACAAGGCTATCAAGCGCTACTGGAAACTCATTCAACAGGATAGTCGTAAACTCAGCGATAAACGTTTTTATCGCCCTACTTTTCGTATGCACTTAACCAATAAAGAGATTCTTGACAAGCTTTTGAGCTATTCAGAAGACTTAAAACACCACTACAATCTCTATCAGCTCTTGCTTTTTCACTTCCAGAATAAGGAACCAGAGACATTTTTCGGACTTATTGAGGACAATCT
>NZ_MWSM01000010.1:47266-61858 GCF_002087075.1 Streptococcus pseudopneumoniae ATCC BAA-960 = CCUG 49455 | reverse complement strand
AATCATTACCGTGTCCTCAGCACTAAGATGAGTTTTTAAAATCGTAAAACCACTTTGAACAAGAGTTACTTCAACCCATTGACTCCGATGGGTTAAGTTGCTTTCGTGAATACCAAGATCAGCCGCAATTTCTTCATAAGTTCGATATTCTCGCACATATTGAAGTCGCCATAAGAAGGTATTCTAGGCTTAGTTTAGGTTTTCGTCCCCCTTTTGCGTGTTTACCTTGATAATCTCTTTTTAATACAGCTAACATCTCTTCAAAAGTCGTGCACTGAACACCAACCAGGAGCTTAAATCGTGCATCAGTTAGTTGTTCACTTGCTTCATAATCCATAGAACTATTATACCATATATTGTTTCGCAGGAAGTCTATTCAAGCTAATCCCACTTCAATCCCACATGTTCGTTCATTTCTTTATAGGCTGTATCAATTCGTTCCTTAGTCGCTTCATCTAACTGGTCACGATGACTGCCACCCTCTATAAAATCTTCCAAGATATAGGTTTGATAATGATATAAAGGATAGCCTTCTGGTGAAAAGGTTCCCTTTGGTGTTCGATTGACCCAAGTAGGATGAGCTTTAGCTGTTCCGATAGTTGTTTTTCCATCCTTCTTCTTAATGGTTACATCCATGAGAACGCCACGTTCAGTCCACTTAGCATTTTCTTCATCTCCCATAGATTCAATCCGTTGATTGGAAATGAAGTTCCCCATTGAATAGATAATGAGTTTCTTGTCTCCATCTTTTTCAACCGTTTCAGATGGTTCCACAACGTGAGGATGCCCTCCAAAGATAATATCCGCCCCCCAATCAATCATCTTGTGATAAAGAGCTTTTTGTTCCTCAGTTGGTTCCAATCGATACTCCACACCCATCTGAGGCATGATAATGGTGATATCTGCTTCCTTCTCTGCCCGTTCAATTTCAGCCTTCATCTTATCTTCGTTTAAATCTGAAAGATAACGATTATAGTCTTCCTGAGAAATATACCGTTCAATTCCATTGAATCCATAGGAATAGGCCAAAAGAGCAACCTTGATTCCATTCACTTCCTTAATGACCAACGGAGCCTGATCACGTGGTTCATGCGTATAAACTCCGATTGGAGTGATTCCAGCTTTTTCAATAATATCGGCCGTTGAAATAACTCCCTCAATTTGCGAATCCAAAATATGATTATGAGCTAAATCTAGCACATGATAACCTGCATCCTTAATGGCATCCATAACTTCAGCAGGAGCATTAAAGAGAGGATAACCCGCTAAATAATGATCCTTATTGATGGTTCCTTCAAAATCACCAATAGCTAAATCTGCTTGCTTGAGCCAAGGTGTCACATACTCAAAATTCTCATGAAAGTCATAGGTACCGTCTTCTTTTTTAGCTGAAAAGAAAAGTCCATCGTGGTAGAGCAAATCCCCATTAGCCATAATTCTGGCAGTTTTTTCCTCTTCCTGCTCCTGAGACTTTTGCTTAGTCCCCTCTTGAGAAATAGTATCTCGTTTTTGACTGGTTAAAGGGATTCTTTGGAAACTTTCAAACAACAAGACCAAGCCCATTGATAAGGCAACTGCTAGCAAGAGTACCGCCACAAATCCTTTATTGCTCCACCTGCGATAACTCCTAAAAAAGTTTACCAAGCCCTTCATAAAACGAAAAGCTAAACCACCCTGATTTCGATTTTGTCTTCTTTTCATCTTCATTCTCCCTACTTTCTTATGCAAGCCTTTTCTTTTTATTATATCATAGATAAGTAATTCTTTCACAATTGATACTCTTCGAAAATCTCTTCAAACCACGTCAGCGTCGCCTTACCGTATATATGTTACCGACTTCGTCAGTTCTATCNNCCTACGGCTAGCTTCTTAGTTTGCTCTTTGATTTTCATTGAGTATGAATTGAACTTCCTATCTATTTTCTATAAATCCTAAAGGCTATAATACTTTCAATCCTTGTCATTTTGTGTTATCATGTAGAGGTAATGAAAGGAGAGAAAATGTCTGCAATAGAACGTATTACAAAAGCTGCTCACTTAATTGATATGAACGATATTATCCGCGAGGGGAATCCAACTCTACGCGCAGTTGCTGAGGAAGTCACTTTCCCCCTATCTGACCAGGAAATTATCCTAGGCGAAAAGATGATGCAATTCCTTAAACATTCCCAAGATCCTGTCATGGCTGAAAAAATGGGACTCCGCGGTGGGGTTGGACTTGCTGCTCCTCAGTTGGATATCTCAAAACGCATTATCGCTGTTTTGGTACCTAATATTGTTGAAGAAGGCGAAACTCCACAGGAAGCCTACGACTTGCAAGCCATTATGTACAATCCAAAAATCGTCTCTCACTCTGTTCAAGATGCTGCTCTTGGCGAAGGAGAAGGTTGCCTGTCTGTAGACCGCAACGTGCCTGGCTATGTTGTTCGCCATGCCCGCGTTACTGTTGACTACTTTGACAAAGATGGAGAAAAACACCGTATCAAACTCAAAGGCTACAACTCCATTGTTGTTCAGCATGAAATTGACCACATTAACGGTATCATGTTTTACGATCGTATCAATGAAAAAGACCCATTTGCAGTTAAAGATGGTTTACTGATTCTAGAATAAAGAAAATCCCGTTGCAAGACGGGGTTTTGTGTTATAATAGAGGCATGAAAACAAATGATATTGTCTATGGCGTCCACGCCGTTACCGAAGCCCTCCTTGCAAATACTGGAAACAAACTCTACCTCCAAGAAAATCTCCGAGGTAAGAATCTTGAGAAAGTCAAGGAACTGGCTACAGAAAAGAAGGTGTCCATTTCTTGGACCTCAAAAAAATCCCTCTCTGAGATGACTGAAGGTGCTGTCCACCAAGGTTTTGTTTTACGAGTGTCCGAATTTGCCTATAGCGAGCTAGATCACATCCTTTCCAAAACACGCCAAGAAGAAAATCCTTTGCTATTGATTCTGGATGGTTTGACTGGCCCTCACAACCTAGGATCCATCCTGAGAACAGCCGATGCGACCAATGTTTCAGGTGTCATCATTCCCAAGCACCGTGCTGTAGGTGTTACCCCCGTCGTTGCCAAAACGGCCACAGGTGCTATCGAGCACGTTCCCATCGCCCGAGTGACCAATCTGAGCCAAACTCTGGACAAAGTCAAGGATGAAGGCTTCTGGACCTTTGGAACGGATATGAACGGTACTCCTTGCCATAAGTGGAATACAAAAGGGAAAATCGCCCTCATCATCGGAAATGAAGGAAAAGGCATCTCTAGCAACATTAAAAAACAGGTCGATGAAATGATTACCATTCCCATGAATGGCCATGTTCAAAGCCTTAATGCCAGTGTTGCTGCGGCCATTCTCATGTACGAAGTTTTCCGAAACAGACTATAAAAAAGTTTCCAGTCATCTGATTGGAAACTTTTTTATGATTAACTATGTTCTGTGATAAATTTATAGGCTTCTTGACCAGCGATAGCTCCATCTCCAACCGCTGTTGTTACTTGGCGAAGGTCTTTCTGGCGAACATCTCCAACTGCAAAGATACCGTCAACTGCAGTTTTCATGTGGTTATCTGTCACAATCCAGCCTGCCTGATCTTGGATATTCAATTCTTTAACAAAATCGCTAAGAGGGTCCAATCCAACATAGATAAAGACGCCACCGAAGGCTTGTTCTGTCACTTGACCTGTTTTCACATTTTCAAATACGACAGATTCTACTCGGTTTTCACCCTTGATTTCCTTCACTACAGAATCCCAGATAAAGCTGATTTTCTCATTCGCAAAGGCGCGGTCTTGTAAAACCTTTTGAGCACGAAGTTGGTCACGACGGTGAACAATGGTAACAGTCTTAGCAAAACGAGTCAAGAAGAGGGCTTCTTCAACAGCTGAATCTCCACCACCAACTACCAACAAATCTTGGTCACGGAAGAAAGCACCATCACACACGGCACAGTAAGAAACACCACGACTGTTCAGTTCTTCTTCTCCAGGTACTCCCAAAGGACGGTGTTTAGAACCAGTTGCTACGATAACGGTACGAGTTTCATATGTTTGGTCGTCAGTCATCACTTTCTTAAAATCACCATGGTCTTCGACATTTTCAACATATCCATAAATGTGCTCAACACCGAGATTTTCAAGCGGTTCAAACATCTTTTCTGCCAATTCAGGTCCACTAATATTAGCATATCCTGGGTAATTTTCGATATCAGATGTATTATTCATCTGACCACCTGGCAGACCACCTTCAATCAAAGCTACTTTCAAATTGCTTCGAGCAGCATACAAGGCTGCAGTCATCCCTGCAGGTCCAGCACCGATAATAATAGTATCGTACATATAGTTTCCTTCTTTCTTGTTGTAACTATCTTTATTCTAACTCTTTCTTGTCAATCACGCAAGGATTATGCCTTGAAAACAAGAATTAAACTCATAACCGCAAAGGATAATACTGGAACAACCAAGACCCCAATCATAATCATATCATAGAGATGGGCTTGGCGAGCCTTGGCTGTCTTATCAACTCCCGACATGGCTCTCAGTCCAATCCAAATTCCTAAAAAAATCAGGACGAGGATGGTGGTTAAGATCAAACTCTCGAAATATAAAGAAAATAGTTGCAGTAGCATGATTTCTCTCATTTCTATCTTTTTAAAGAGTAAACTCAGCTAGTCCAGCTAACTGAGTTTTTCTTTATCTATTATATCAAATATAAGTCCGTTTGTAACTAGCGAAGAATTCTTTTGTCCGCTCTTCTTTAGGATGGTGGATAATCTCATCTGGTGTTCCAGACTCGATGATTTTCCCCTTATCTAAGAAGAGAATCTTATCAGCCACTTGGGCTACAAAGGACATGTCATGACTGACCAAAATCATGGTCTGACCTGACTTAGCAGCATCTGCAATAGACTTCTCTACTTCACCGACCAATTCTGGGTCAAGGGCTGAAGTTGGTTCATCTAAGAGCAAGACATCTGGTTTCATAGCAAGCGCACGCGCCAAGGCAACCCGTTGCTTTTGTCCACCTGATAAATGGCGAGGGTAATGGTTTTCACGATCAGAAAGCCCAACCTTAGCCAACTCTTCCTTGGCAATCTTAGTCGCTTCTTGGTCAGATAATTTCTTGACAACAACCAAGCCTTCTTTCACATTATCAAGTGCTGTACGGCGCTCAAACAAATTAAACTGCTGAAATACCATAGATAACTTGCGACGTAGGGCAAGGATTTCTTCTTGAGTGATTTTAGAAAAATCAACCGAGAAATCATCAATCTGAATCGAGCCACTATCAGGTGTTTCAAGATAATTGAGACTGCGAAGAAAGGTTGATTTTCCAGCTCCTGAAGAACCAATCAAGGCTACAACTTCCCCTTTTTGAATATCCAAGTCCAGATGATCCAAGACAGTCTGTCCTGAAAAGGATTTGCTTAAATTCGAAATCTTA
This sequence comes from Streptococcus pseudopneumoniae ATCC BAA-960 = CCUG 49455, assembly GCF_002087075.1. GTDB lineage: Bacteria > Bacillota > Bacilli > Lactobacillales > Streptococcaceae > Streptococcus > Streptococcus pseudopneumoniae. Next base: position 56,418 of record NZ_MWSM01000010.1, on the reverse strand, counting down.
ATCATTAACGAAGGTCTCCTTTCACATCTGTTTGCACTGTATCTGGTGCAGAAATAGCCATTTTTCTCTCGATGAAACGACCAAGGCTCTCAATTCCGATATTGACTACCCAATAAACAAGAGCAACGGAGATGAAGCGCTCAAAATAACGATAATCGGCACCACCCAAAATCTGAGCTTGGGCAAAGACTTCCACAACACCCGCACTAAAGGCTAGGGAAGTTCCCTTGGTCAAGCCGATGAGGGAGTTAATCAAGGTTGGAGTCGCCACAACGGCCGCATTTGGAATAATCACGCGACGATAAACTTGTGCTCGGGTCATCCCCAGACTACGTGCCGCCTCAATCTCACCAGGATTGACTGAGAGAATGGCTGCACGAATGGTTTCACTGGCATAAGCTGCCTCATTGAAAGCAAAAGCAACAATCGCAAAAGCTGCTGCTGGAATGGCATTGATATTGAGACCAGTCCCCCATTGCTGATTGAGGGCTTTCAAAGCCAAAGGAATTCCGTAGTAAGTCAACATGAGCTGCACTAAAATCGGTGTCCCTTTTAAGAAACTAACAAAGAAGGCCTGCAAGGGATATAAAATCTTAACACGATTGATCTTCACAATGGCAAAAAGAAGCGCCAAAACCAAGCCAAAAAAGGCACCACCAATTGTCAACATAATCGTTGTTGGAAGTTGTTGGACAATTCTCGGGATTCCATCAAAGACCGAACGCAGACTAAAAAGCTTGCCATCCGGAATCAATTGCATCAAGTTTTGGTACCAATCTGATGCTAAAATCGTTGTAACATTCATAAAAACATCCTCTCCTGATAATGATTCATTCTACCATACTTCTGCCGTCAATGAAATTATTTGCTACGGTCAGATACAGTCTTTGTCTACCTACTAGTTTATCATACTTTAAAACAGGGAGGTTATATATTTTATCTATCAGAGAGATAAGTAAAAACTATTTCAATCCCAATTCTTCATAAGGTTTTCGATAACCGATTTGTTTAACAGTTCCATTTTCTACTAAAATTGGCCGTTTTAACAACATACCGTCGCTTGCTAGCAACTGAGCTGCTTCTTGATTTGATAAACTTCCTACCTTATCTTTTATCCCTAATTCACGGTATTTAATTCCACTGGTGTTGAAAAATTGTTTCAACTCGAACCCTGAGGTTTCTAGCCAGTTTAAAATGACTTCTTGGCTAGGTGTTTCTTCGACGATATGAACGGCTTTATAGTCCACACCGAGTTGGTTTAATTCTTGTTTTGCTTTTTTACAAGTTGAACATTTTGGGTATTCGATAAATTCTAACATGTCTTTCACTTTCTATTGTTTCTATCTTTAAAATCTACGCCTTCATGCTCCAAGAGCCAGGCTTTCTTTTCCACTCCTGCGGCATAACCAGTCAGACGCTTGCCTGCTCCCAGCACACGGTGACAAGGTACTAGAATAGACCAAGGATTGCGTCCTACCGCTCCACCAATTGCTTGAGCAGAAGCCACTTGCAGGTCTTGGGCTATTTTCCCATATGTCACTGTCTGACCATAAGGAATTCCCTGTAAATAGGACCAAACTCGCTTTTCAAAATCCGTTCCAATTGGAGCTAAGGGCAAGTTGGATAAATCCTGAGACTGGCCTTTAAAGTAAGCATCTAAGCAAGTAATAACTGGGTCTAAAATGGGATGACTAACAACTGCTTCTATCGTCTCATCTCCTAGTCCCCTCTCAAAATGCTTCTGCTCCTGAACCCAAATTCCATACAAATAATGGTCATCAGCTACGAGAGAAAGGGAGCCAATCGGCGAAGAATAGAGCATTTTTACATACTTCTTTTGCATTATTTCTTTAATTTTTGATAGGCCAAGCGTTCGCCATCAACTGGAACCTTACCAACCTGTTTAAAACCGAGTTTTTCAAAAATATGCTGCATAGCTTTGTTTTCAGCATGCGTATCTGAGCGAAAATCTAGATAATCAAAACCTTCAATCAAGCCCTCTAAGAAGGTTTGAGCGACTCCCTGTCCCTGCACAGCTGCAGCCACAGCAATACGGTGAAAGACTAGGTACTCTGACTCTCCAGCTTGCCAGTTTCCTTCATAAATGGCTTCATAGGCTGCCTCTGGACTCTTGGTCACAGCAGCATAGGCTAGTAGTTCTCCCTCTTCCAAGGCTACATAGGCTTGACCTGAGATAATATCCTCAATAATAATATCAGCATTTGGATAACCATTTTGCCACTGGTCACTACCAGCATCTGCTAAACATTTTTTAGCATCCTCCATCACCTGCATGATGGCATCTACTTCATTTGGAAAAGCTAAACGAATTTCCATCTTTTCTCCTCATTTCTGACTAGTTTCTCCCATCATAGCATAATTTAAGTCTTTCTACAAGCAGTTAAAACTTGACTTTCTGTTTTTGTTATTTTATAATCTAGTCATTAAAACTAGATAAAAAGGAGTTGGAAATGAAAACTACCTTTTCCTACCCAAAATGGGCAGAAATTCCAAACATTGACCTCTATCTGGACCAGGTTTTGCTCTATGTCAATCAGGTCTGCGCCCCTATCTCTCCTGATAAAGACAAGGGCCTGACAGCATCCATGGTCAACAATTATGTGAAACATGGTTACCTAACAAAGCCTGACAAGAAAAAATACCAACGCCAACAGATTGCCCGTCTGATTGCTATCACAACCCTCAAATCTGTATTCTCTATTCAAGAAATCACTCAGACACTGAATACTCTCCAAACTCAAGCAAGTTCAGACCAACTCTACGATGCTTTTGTGGACTACATGAACCAAGGAATGGATCCAGCTAACCCCATTATCCAAACCAGCTGCCAAACCGTTAAACTCTATCATCAAACTTTAGCCTTAATCCATCATACTGAAGAGGAGGAAATCTAATGAATACTAGTCTTAAACTCAGCAAACAACTCAGTTTTGGAGAGGAGATTGCTAATAGTGTGACCCATGCTGTGGGTGCAGTCATCATGCTCATCTTGCTGCCTATTTCATCCACCTATAGTTATGAGGCACACGGATTTTTATCATCTATAGGTGTTTCCATTTTTGTCATCAGTCTCTTTCTCATGTTCCTATCATCCACCATTTATCACTCTATGGCCTATGGTTCGACCCACAAATATGTCTTGCGAATCATTGACCATTCTATGATTTACGTTGCCATTGCTGGCTCATACACGCCCGTCGTCTTGACCTTAATGAATAACTGGTTTGGCTATCTGATTATTGCCATCCAGTGGGGAACGACCATCTTTGGTATTCTCTATAAAATCTTTTCTAAAAAAGTCAATGAGAAATTTAGCCTTGCTCTTTACCTAATTATGGGCTGGTTGGTTCTGACTATCATTCCTGCCATTATCAGTCAAACAACACCCATTTTCTGGAGTCTCATGGTAACTGGCGGACTCTCTTATACAGTTGGAGCTGGATTTTACGCCAAGAAAAAACCTTATTTCCACATGATTTGGCATCTCTTTATCCTAGCTGCGTCCGCACTTCAATACATCGCCATTGTTTATTACATGTAAAACTCTAAGCAGGCAGAGCCTGCTTAGAGTTTTATAATCGAATTTCCTAAAGAGGAAGCAATATGAAAGCCGTCATTGCTTGTGCTCATAAGATCTTCAGAATCATTTACAAACTACTCTCCACCAAGCATACTTATCAAAAAGAAAAGGCGCTAGGACTGAGGAAACAGTTCTAACGCAAAAACTAAAAAAATTTCAATTATAGTATAGCACAGGAAGTGATTTTTTGCGCTTTTTTACTATCTTTTTTCTTCACATATATTTATAAAGTACTGGTGCAAGCGCACATCATCAGTCAATTCTGGATGAAAAGAAGTTACCAACATATTTTTTTCTTGGGCTGCAACGATTTGATTATCAACTGTTGCTAGAATTTCTACATCTTCTCCAACACTGCTGATAATTGGACCACGGATAAAGGTCATTGGAATCTGACCAACTCCCTTACATTCTGCTTCCGTATAGAAACTTCCTAGTTGGCGTCCATAGGCATTGCGCTCGACCACCATATCCATTGTTCCAAGATGACTCTCGTCCTGAGAAGTGATATCCTTAGCCAGCAGGATCAAGCCCGCACAGGTTCCAAAGACTGGTAAACCAGATAGAATGGCTTCTCGAATGGGAATCAGCATGTCCTGGTCTCGTAAGAGCTTGCCCATGGTTGTAGACTCACCACCAGGCAAAATCAAACCCGACAAGTCACTCTGAGATTTCTGAAAATCCTCTAAATTTCTGATTTCAACACTCTCGACACCTAATTGATCTAGCACTTTTGCATGCTCTGCAAAGGCACCTTGCAAGGCCAATATTCCGATTTTCATCTATTTTCCTCGCTCAGCCATGAGAATTTGGATCTCATTTTCATTGATACCAACCATAGCTTCTCCTAGATCTTCAGAGATTTGAGCTAGGATTTGAGGATTACGGAAGTTAGTCACAGCCTTAACAATGGCACTCGCTCGTTTAACAGGATCGCCTGACTTAAAAATACCTGAACCGACAAATACACCCTCTGCCCCTAATTGCATCATAAGTGCAGCATCTGCTGGCGTTGCAACGCCTCCAGCTGCGAAGTTTACAACTGGCAATTTCCCATGTTCATGGACGTATTGAACCAATTCTACAGGGACTTGCAATTCCTTGGCAGCAACATAAAGTTCGTCCTCGCGTAGGTTTTGAATACGGCGAATTTCCTGATTCATCATACGCATATGGCGAACAGCTTGGACAATATCTCCTGTACCCGGTTCTCCTTTAGTACGAATCATGGAAGCACCTTCAGCGATACGACGCAAGGCTTCCCCCAAGTCCTTAGCTCCACAGACAAAAGGTACTTGAAATTCTTTCTTGTCCACATGGAAACGATCGTCAGCTGGAGATAAAACTTCACTCTCATCGATATAGTCAATCTCAATAGCCTCTAAAATCTGAGCTTCAACAAAATGCCCGATTCTAACCTTAGCCATCACTGGAATGCTAACCGCTTCTTGGATTTCCTTAATCATCTTTGGATCACTCATACGGGAAACACCACCAGCTGCACGAATATCAGCTGGAATCCGCTCCAAAGCCATAACAGCAGCCGCACCAGCAGCCTCTGCAATACGAGCCTGTTCAGGATTTTGAACGTCCATGATAACCCCACCTTTGAGCATCTGTGCCAAATTTTTATTTAATTCATAACGATTTTCAGTCATTTGTTTTATCCTCATCATTTATATTGGTAGCTACCATTTCATTTTAAAATAGAACAGAGTGAATCACAAGATAAAAAAAGAAGAATTGTGTGGGTACAGATTGAATCGAGTAGGGGCTAAGACTAGTCCCTCTCACACCACCGTAGGTGCCGTTCGGCATAGGGCAGTTCAACTAATACTCATATCTATTTTCAAAAAGCATTCTGGTTCATTCTCTTTTAACGATGGACTTTACAACACTCCTCTCTAATCCTTGTATGATCTCTTGAAATGTATCAATGCCAGCTTCCAAGGTTTGAAATGCTTTATTCTGGAAGCCACCTTCACCAAGCTCTTTCTGCATCTGTTCAATAGGATTCATCTCTGGCCTGTATGGGGGAATAAAGGGAAAGCCAATATGATTTGGAATAGTTAAGCTACTTGATGGATGCCCTAGGGCATGATCCATGACTAGTAAAATAAAATCAGTTGGATAGGCCTGTGACAGTTCTTGTAAACAAGCTTTCCTCCATTCAGTATGGCATCCTCCGGCAAGCAGGAAAAAGGATGCTCCTCTATAAGCATCAACAGCTCTCTAACAGTAAGAGAATTCATGCACGGAATGACTATGGACAGGAGGACCTATTCCTTTAGGTGGCTAACAAGATCCTAGTTTACTGCCTATCCGAAACCAGCCTCATCTTTGATGCATGAACCCAAGCTTACGAAAGCATCTACTATCTTTAAAGCGTTTTCTTACCTTCTTGAATAGAGATGGGATGTTTAGACGCGGCAATGGTTTGAGCGCCTGCTTTCTTAGGATCTAGGGCAACAGTGCGCCAGCTATGTCGCTTCAACAGTTGACAGAAAGCATCACCTGTGTAGGAACGACTAATCTCCTTTTGATAGGACTGAAGAAATGGAGTATCACTAAACCTCCTGAGAAACAATCTCTAGAACACTTGTCCTACAACGGCCTGTATATCCTAGTCCGGTACGTTATAAGCAATGAATTCATTTTTATTACAATTCAATCTAGATTTTGCAGGAAATCTACTGTAACAACTTCCTCTTCCTCTGAAGTTTTCAAATGACCGGAAAACTATCTATTCCTTGACTGTCATATAAACGTGGTTACAACCACCACGTCTTTCTTGAAGGAGAGAGTCCGAACCTAACTCCTCATCCTTCTTTAAATTTCACCAAACTACAGTCTAGACGCTCTATCATCTCTTGATAGGATTTTCCCATCAAACAAAGCAGAACGATTGGAAGACTTTGTGTTAGAGGCTTAGTAAGGTCTTTAAAGAGAAAGGTGATTTCTTGTTTAGCTAATTTCATGTTACTATCGTACAATGCTTTTTGAAGTATGTCTAGTATTAACCACTCTTTTCATCACCCCACTACAAGTTGATAAAGAGCCACAAAACTTCAAGACTTTTCTAAGTATTTTCGATATAAGCATTAAATATATTTCAGAAAAAGCAACATTAACCTCCCTTAACTGAAACAAACTCAAGTTCACTAAATTGGTTAATAATTCTTTTCAAGTCTTTATCTGCTTTTTTCTCTGATACATCATATTCAGATGTTAATTTTCTCAATAAGTGGTCATATGAAATTGAAGTATCAATTTTAGACCATATAAAAAGATTTCTCTCTCCATCACTTATAACATTGATTTTACTTCGAGTATCCTTTAAATTATCATTAATATCAATTCCATTAATTGTAATTTCTCCTGAATCTTGTTTTAGAAGCGTTGTCATCATTTTTATTAAGGTTGTTTTGCCTGCCCCATTTTCTCCTAAAACTCCAATTATTTTTCCTCTTGGAATTTTTAATGAAACATTATTAATAGCTTACTTTTTCTTTTTAGTAAATTAATCTTCGTTTTTGTAAGATAACTTTTAGATACATTTTTTACTTCTAACATCGGAATTCTCCTAAATTGTTAAATATTCGATCACTTTCTTCTCCATCTTTTTATAACTGAGCAAGCCAATCACAATAAAAACTAATGAGAGAAGTAAAACTTTAAAAATCAATAGACATAGTTGAAGCGATTCCAAATCTCCAGAAGATATTAGTCTAACTATCTCTAAGCCATAAGTAATTGGTAATAAATCACCAACACATTTTAGAAAATCAAGAAGCACTGTCCTAGGAAATGTAACACCAGATACTAAAAATATCAAAATAAATAACGTATTCTGACTTATAAATGTATCTCTTAACCAGAGCATTATGTTAGCAACAAAAACACTCATAGAAAATGATATTAAAACAATAACAACATAACTCTCAACAGCCAATAGGATATTGGAGTTGCCATGAACTTTGCACCGAGCAAAATAGAAATAATAAAAAGTGAACAAAACTCCATAAAAGTTCTTCCAAGCTGTTCAATGAACACGCCTATATAATAGCTGAAAATACTATATGGAGTTATAAATAAGCTTTCCAAGGTTCCCTCTCGAACCTCAACCATCAATGAACGCCCTACATTCATCAAAATAGCAACAGCAACATTGTAGTAAAGCATCCCAGCAGCAGCGAAAGTAAAATAATCAATCACTTCTACTTGACTAACTACTAATTTGTTATTAAAAAGATAATGAGCAATTAACCAATACCCTAAAAGCTGAAAAATGGCATCTAACAATCGATTCAGGAATAGAGCTACTGGAAAAAATCTAGTATACATTTGAAAATTTCTAATTATTAATGCCTTAATCAACTTTCGATAATCTCCATTTCTACTCTTTTATAATCGTGCCAATCTCACCTCCTGATAAAAGAAGTGCATTCGCATCATCAGTATCAATATGCATTTCCAATCTATATTTATCACTCACTCTGCAATGAACATCATGCAAAGTAGCACTTTTTTCGCTTTTTACTTCAACAGAAACTATATCTCCATTTTTAAGACCCATTTCCTCAGCTTCTTCTGTGGCAAAGTGAATATGTCTATTAGCAATAATGCACCCTTCATCTAAATTAACTCTTCCATTAGGTCCTATAATGGTAATCGGTGAAGAGTTTTCAATCTCACTCGAAGTACGTACTGGTGGAGTTATCTTTAATAATCTAGAATCTGTTTTAGAAACCTCAACTTGTGTATAAGGACGAATTGGTCCTAATACCCTGACACGATTAATCTCGCCAGATGCCGACTGAATTGTAACCTGTTCTTCAGCAGCAAATTCACCAGGCTGATACAAATCTTTTAACTTGTTTAGTTGGTATCCTTCACCAAATAAAATATCTAAATGTTCCCTCTTTAAATGAACATGTCTAGCAGAAATGTTAATGATTACTTGATTAATTTCCATGATAATTTATCTCCTTTTCCTATTTATAATACCATATTTTTTTCTGATTCATTATACTCAAAATGAATCAAAGCCTCTTTATTCAGATACATACCCTCTTCATTGAGTAAATGATTCAAATCAGAGTTCCATTGTGACGGTTTATCTCCTATACTTTCTAAGTTCTCAACAAAAGTATAGATATAAAAGTTTGTTGCTCTATATTTTTCACCTCCTATATTAAAATCTCTAAATAAGCTTATTGCTAATATTTTATAGTCGCTTAGTTTCAAACAAGCATGTTATAATAAAGCTATGCATGTAGTACAGATTTTAAACAGCGAGCATTAGATTACATCAAAGAGGGGGCACAGCCATGTCGAGGCAGCCAAGGTTTTTGATGTCGGCGTCAGAACTCTCTTCACATGGAAAAAGAACTTACGTGAACAAGGACACTTAGAGAGGAAAAAGCGAGTCGTCAAAAACCGAAAGATTCCTTTAGAGGAATTGAAATCCTTTGTAGAGGCTCATCCAGATGCTTTTTTACGGGAAATTGCGGCACATTTTGATTGTGCTATCCCTTCAGTATGGGCAGCT
>NZ_MWSM01000010.1:0-46892 GCF_002087075.1 Streptococcus pseudopneumoniae ATCC BAA-960 = CCUG 49455 | reverse complement strand
GGCTATCTTGAAAAAGAAAGGAACAGATTTATTAAGGGAAGTCCCAACTATTTTTGAATGTTTGGAACGCTTTTTTAAAACTAAATAACTATATAATAAAAAATAAGGGGACACGAAATGGACACCAAAGCTAAAAAGTTCACACTTGCAACGATTTCAGCTCTATCACTTCTTGGGGTAGGAATTGTTACATCACAATCAGTAGCCACTAATGATAGGCTGGTTTCCACTCAAGCAATCAATGGTCAATCCTACAATATCTTAAACTCTTAGGTCACTAGTACTTCTTCTGGTACTACTCTAGTTGGGATTGAAGGGACTTTCTTAACGCCATATAAACAGGCTATCTTAGACCGTATCAATGCCATTCGAAAAGAAACAACAGACGAAGGTCTAGTTACTAGCTATGTTCCTATCAAATGGTCAACTGCACTAGAAAAAACAACCTTCATTCGTGCAGCAGAAGCTTCGATCACCATTAATCACACACGCTTGTCTAGTAAGGACATTTGGAGCGCCTGGTCTTCAGGAAATTTCTCACTAGCAGAAAACTTGGCTTGGAACTATGACGGATTTATGACAGCTATTAATCAATGGTATGAGGAAAAAGCCGATTATGTTAATACTAAACTAAAATCAAAAAGTATTATATAATAGTAATATGAAATCAACTAAAGAAGAAATCCAAACAATCAAAACACTTTTAAAAGACTCTAGTACAGCTAAATATCATAAACGCCTTCAAATCGTTCTATTTCGTCTGATGGGTAAATCTTATAAAGAGATTATAGAGCTTTTAGACTGTAATCAAACAACGATTTGGCCAACTGTAAAAAAATATGAGGAGTTCGGACTCGACTCTCTCCTTCAAGAAACACGTGGTGGTCGTAACCATGCATATATGACAATTGAGGAAGAGAAAGCCTTTCTTGCCCGTCATTTGAAGGCTGCAGAGGCAGGAGAATTTGTTACAATTGATGCCTTATTTCAGGCTTATAAAAAGGAGTTAGGTTCTTCCTACACACGTGATGACTTTTATCAACTCTTGAAGCGCCATGGTTGGCGAAATATTAGGCCACGTCCAGAACATCCCAAGAAAGCAGACGTTCAAACCATTGTCGCGTCTAAAAATAAAATCTCAATTCAAGAAGACAAGAAAGCGCTTTAAAACCAGTAGGCATTTTCGTAAGGTTCGCTTGATGTACCAAGATGAGGCTGGTTTCGGTAGAATCAGTAAACTGGGATCTTGTTGGGCTCCAATGGGAGTAGGTTCACATGTCCATAGTCACTATATACGAGAATTTTGCTATTGTTATGGAGCTGTTGATGCCCATACAGGCGAATCATTTTTCTTAATCGCTGGTGGATGTCATACTGAGTGGATGAACGCCTTTTTAGAAGAGCTTTCACAAGCTTATCCAGATGATTATCTTTTACTCGTTATGGACAATGCCATATGGCATAAATCAAGTACCTTAAAGATTCCGACTAATATTGGCTTTACCTTTATTCCTCCATACACACCAGAGATGAACCCCATTGAACAAGTGTGGAAAGAGAAAGGCATCACGTGTGTAGGAAGAACCTAACTCCTTTGTATAAGCCTGAAATAAGGCATCAATTGTAACAAATTCTCCTGCCTCTGCAGCCTTCAAATGACGGGCAAGAAAGGCTTTCTCTTCCTCAATTGTCATATATGCATGGTTACGACCACCACGTATTTCTTGAAGGAGAGAGTCGAGTCCGAACTCCTCATATTTTTTTACAGTTGGCCAAATCGTTGTTTGATTACAGTCTAAAAGCTCTATAATCTCTTTATAAGATTTACCCATCAGACGAAATAGAACGATTTGAAGGCGTTTATGATATTTAGCTGTACTAGAGTCTTTTAAAAGTGTTTTGATAGCTTGGATTTCTTCTTTAGTTGATTTCATATTACTATTGTATAATGCTTTTTTATTTTAGTCTAGTCTAACAATTCATACCTTTGTATCTCTTTTGTTGTTTCTTCTTTTTTATCATTATCAACCCCAACAGTCACAAAGTTTACTCCAATAAATATAACCATGTAAAACAATACCAAGGCAAAGCCCAAACCCTTTAATAACTTCATTTTCTTTTCTCTACTTTCTTTTTTTGTGTTAGTCTTTTTAGTTTATCTTAATTATATATACTCTTAAAACCCAAGGGGTAAAAATCCCCCCTTACAATCCTACCATTTCATCAAGCCAGCTAGAGAAATTGTCTTCCTTTGTATCTTCCTCATTCCATTCAAAATCTTCCAAGTATGTTCTATTAGTGATTAGTTTGACACGTTTGTTTTGGTATTGGGGATCTAAATAGAATAGGGGGTCTCTTCACTATACAAGTTAGCGAGGACCCGAACTCTTTTCCTATACTCTACTCGTTTTATTGGACCACTTTTTGAGACAATTCTAGTGTATATGTTTTATACAATTGATGGCAAGTTTGATTCTCTCCTATTTTAATCAAGGAAACACAAGGTAAGACAAGTCCTGACCAGATAGACTCTAGTATTTCCTCACGATTTGAATGTTCTTCTAACTTGGCAACAATCTGAGGAGCCATCTTATAGTAGGATTCAATTTCCTCCTGACCACCATCTTTAAAAGCTAGATAAGAATCCCTGAATTTTCGCAAAATCATCAATTCATCACAGTCATCTGCCAATCCCTTGTAAGTTACAGCTGCTTCTGTCAAATAACAACCTCTTTGTTCAATCTGACAGTAAGCATCTGGTTCACCAAAAAATCCAGTTCTAGAGTGCACATATCTCTCTGCATCACTCCTACGTTGAAAAACAGCTACTTCTCTTCCCTTACGATATACAATAAATTCCATTTCTTTTACCTCCCTATCTTACAATATTTAATAATTCCTCATAACTTGAAACCACATCATAGATGTGCTGATCATTAATCAATCCAGCTTGAGCTAACGCTTTAAAATGAGCACGCGCACAGGAAATTTTTGCTTGCTCAGCTTGTTTTAATTGAAGACTAGACATAGAGCCTTTTGTTTCTGCAACAAAATAGATATGCTTGACACTACCTTCACGGAAGGCGATTGCCCAGTCAGGGTTATAGTTTCCAAGTGGAGTCGCAATACTGAACTTCCCTGGTAACTTCACATAAACACGAACATCCTCGTATTGTTCCAAAGATTCTTTAAACGTCTTCTCCGTATTTGAATCAACTTTTACAAAATTGTAAATCCCTTTTTTGGATTCAAGTAAGTGATCATCTGATCTGTTAGCAGTTTCAGGATTGTCATAAAACAAGTCCATATCATACTCTTCATTTAACACATTATACTGAATATGCTTGATAATTTGACTTGCTTTTTGTTCATTAATAAGCTTTGAAACCTTAAGAATAAACTCTTCTGGATTTTGTTTAAACTTGTCAAATTGGTAGACATAGATTTTACTTAATATTTCCGCAACCAATTTACGAGTTAAACCAGTCTGCTCAGCAATCTCCCCTAGCAAATCATATTTGGTCATAATCTGCGAATCCGTTAGATATTCTTGTTGGCGATCATTTTCAGCTACCGTAAAGTTCAGTCCCTCTTCTTTACTCATATCTGCTGCACTTGCTTGAGTTATTTGGAAACTTGGTTTGCTAACGACTAATTTCTCATTGATATAGTCAACCGAATGTTTTACCAATTCCGCATCATCAAATTCTACTTGATAGCTGGTCTTTCGATTGATTTGCTTCCAGAGATTTAAGAATTCTTTTCGAGCAATATTTTCTTGATTGACCTCATTTGAGAACTGAATGACTGAATGATTGGCATTTTCAATTTCATACTGTCCAACATGATAAACGCTCTCCAATATCTCTACCAGCTTATCCTCATAACCTGCTAGTGTTTCAGACAGTTGTAACTGATGATTTTCTTTTGTAGTAAAATATTCTGCAGTCAATTGCCCTTCACGGTCTATATAGCCTTGTCGAATCAAATCAAAATGAATCGAATCTGCTTGTTCCTTGGTAATTCGTATTGTTTGACCTTCTTGATTCGTTAGAACTTTATTCGTAAAGAGAGTAACATCCACTTTTACAGGACGTTCTGCTAAGAGTTCTTTGATTTCTTCTTGTAGACTTCGAGCAAATTGATCATAACTTTCATTTGCAATTACTGTCAGTTTATTGATTTCATGAACATCATTTCCTAAGAGTTCAAAATCCTGACGAATTCCGTTTTGGTCAACTGCTAAACGCATACCACGACCGATTTCTTGACGTTTTCGAGTCTCTGCTGAAGATTGCTTCAGCGTACAGATTTGAAAGACATTAGGATTATCCCATCCCTCTTTTAGAGCTGAGTGAGAAAAGAGGAAACGAACTGGCTCTTCAAAGCTCAATAAACGCTCCTTGTCCTTCATAATCAAGTCATAGGCATCAATGTCATTTGAAAGATTATTTTTCTTTTCACTGGCAGATTTATAGTCCACAAAAATGGTCTTATCTGACTTCTTCACTTTATCTACCGAAAAGTAACCGGCATGAACTGAATTTCCCTCAAGATTAGCCTCCAAATATCGACGATAAGGAGTTGGTTCCTGTGTTTGGATAAACTGGTTTACTTGATTTCGATATTCTTCTTCAAAAATCTGAGCATATTCACCATTATAGGCATCATTATGTTCATCATATTGCTTATACTTAGCCACTTCATCGATGAAAAATAGGGATAATACTTTAATTCTTCGATTGTACAGTTTACTTTCCTTTTCGATATGACTTTTTATAGTCTCTCGGATTTGAATTCTTCTGATGCTCGACTCATCCACTTCCCCTATCACTTCACCGACATGAAGTTCTTGCGTCACACCAACTTGAAGTTTGTTCTCTCTTGCATCAAAGTGACTAAGGGTCATTCCTTTATAAGCAGATAAATTCCCTGATTCAGCGTACAAATCAAAGGGTTCTTCCACCACCTTCAATTTCCTCTTAACACCTGACTGCGTTTTTACTTCAAACTCAACTTTTGCTTTGGGTGCTCCTGTTTTTTGTGGAATGATTTCTTGTAGATATAGATATCCTTGTGTCCCAGTCGTCCCAGTTTGCTCAATAGCCTTAACTGCAATCTTCTTCACTAATTTTTGATTGTAAGCATCCATGGCATCCAATCTATAAACCATATCATGTTTTTCTTTATGGGTAGCCGAATAACGTAGCGTAAACAATGGCTTGAAATCTTTTAGTCTTTCCTTGGTTTGTTTCCCTTCAACAGACTGAGGTTCATCAATAATCATAATCGGATTCATAGCTGCCAAGACGTCAATTGGACGACGCCAACGGAAACTTTCCTGTTCAGAATGAATCCGTCTCGCATCTTTCCCTTTCGCATTAAAGGCTTGAGAGTTGATGACCATGATTTGAAGGTCTGACGAATTGGCAAAACTATCCAAATCACCTAAACGTGAGGAATCATAAACAAAATAGCGTGGTTGCTTCCCATACTCCATCTGAAAGTGGCTTGACATAATATGAAGAGACTTGAGAACTCCTTCACGAATAGCAACACTTGGAACGACAATGACAAATTTAAGCCAGCCATACCGTTTATTCAACTCCATAATTGTACGGATATAAGTGTAGGTCTTCCCTGTTCCCGTCTCCATCTCTATTGAAAAATTATAAGCTTCTCTTCCAGCAATCATATCAATAGAAAGACTATCAGAAGGGCGTAAACCATAGCGAGTTTGCATGGCATGAACATTTTCTCGTACACTTGCTTGACTCAATTGAATCGGTGCATTTCGATAAGCATCTAAAACCAAATCTACCTCATCTGACTTGAGACGACCTGGATCCGCCATATACTGAACTCCAGTATGTTTGGCTTGCCCTTGAAATAAATCTGCAATGGCACTAACCGCATCCAACTGGAATTGTTGTTTTTTAAATTGTAATCTCATTGCAAATACCTCCCAAGAACAAGTAACTAAGAATAAATAAGATAATAACAATCGGTTGAATATTTACGAAAATATTATCCATGCTAAAATCTAACTGTCTAATTTCTTTACACTTTGCTCTATGATAATCGTACTCACTATAATTTTCTTGTTGCTGAAGAATAAGATTATATTTTTCTACTATAACTTTAAATTTAGCATTCTTCTTTTTAAAATTATAACCTTGTAGAGATAACCATTGAAGTGATTCTTTAAGTTTATTAATTTCTATATGGTGATAATGGAATTTCAAAGCACGTTCTCTATAGTTTAATGTGGACACATAATATTGAATGATAACTGTATACATAGAAAAACATCCTGAAACCACTTTTTTTATCAAACCTTCATTTGGAACTATCAATGAAATAACTAATAAGGTACTAGATAAAATAGCCATCAAAAGTAAATACATGTCCCACTTACTAGCATATCCCTCAAGTCGTTCACTAGCCAAAATACGAGCTCGTCTAACTATTTTTAGTTTTCTAATTTCATCTTGAATCATTTCATCAAGCTTCTCAAAATTGCTATTTTTGCTATTATTCTTCTTTTTGATATTTTTGACGTTTTTATTAAAACTCATAGCCTACACCACCTTCACTTTCGTATGTGGTGACAATTCTTTGAAGATTTCACTTACGTTAATCTTATCTGCTGAATTGGCAAATGAGCTATCACGGAAAACAGTACGGAGTGGTTGTGCTTGAGCGATGTGACGGATAACTTCTTCAGAGATTTCATCTTCAAAACAAGCCATGAGTGATCCTTGATCTACATCATAAACTTCTGCTCCTGCTACTTTCTCCCAATCAATAGCTAATGACAATTCCATTCCCCATGTCAGCATAACTTGGAAAAGTAGGTCAAGCCCAGTACGTCCTTCCTTGATATTGGATACACTATCAAAAAGTTCTCCTTGGATAAATTGATCTGGCCGAGCTGAAACATCTTTGAAATTAGAAGAAGCTAACTTGTAGGCCTTAAATCCAAAGTCTTGTTTGCCAACCAACTCTGGATGCTCTTCCTGAATCTTTGCAGCAGCACGACGTATCCGTTCACGTGAAATCTGATCAATAGTTTCATAACCTGCTTCTTTAGCAGCAGACTTATCAGCTACTTCCTCATCCAAAGTACACAGGATAAACTTACGATTTCCACCATCTTCCGCATTCAGTTGCATGACTGCATCTGCCGTAGTACCAGAACCACCAAAGAAGTCAAAAATAATAGATTCTTCTTGACTATAAAGCTGTATAACACGTTTTAATAATGGTACTGATTTTGGATATGTAAAATAAGCATTTCCATCAAATAGTCTCTTTAAATCTTGACTAGCAGATTGTGAATGTCCAACATCTTGATATTTCCAAATTGTCATTGGAGTTATCGTCTGTTTAGTCTCTGATAAAAATCGTTTTATCGATGGTACATTATCTCCATTCGGACCAAACCAAATGCGCTTATCCAAAACAAATTCTTCAAATCTATCTCGATTCAATCTCCAACTATAACCACTTGGTGGCATAACTTTACGTCCACTTGGTGTCACAATTTCGTAAATATTATTTTGAATTGCTGGACCAACTGATAGATCTCCAGATTTCCATATTCCTCTTGGATCATTATCAGGATTTGAATAACGATCATTAGCCTCATCACTTCTAGGTAATCCATTACATACTGAAATTTCTATATTTTTTGAATACGCCAAAATATAGTCATGACTCTCTGAAAAGTGCTTTTTCAAATTTACAGGCGAATATGCACGTTCCCAAATTACATTAGCTATAAAATTCTCCTCCCCAAATATCTCATCACAGATAGCTTTCAGATTAGCTTGTTCATTATCATCGATAGAGATAAAGATGACACCTGAATCTTTGAGAAGATTACGCGCTAGGCGGAGGCGTGGATACATCATATTGAGCCAGTCTGAGTGATAACGGGCCGAAGTTTTTTCATTTTTTGTGAGCCCAATTACTTGGCGTCCTTCTTCATCCAAAAGTTCCATCTCTTCCTTCAACTCTTCGTCTGTTTTTTGGAACTTATCAGAGTATACAAAGTCTTTCCCTGTATTATAGGGTGGATCGATATAAATCATATCGATTTTTCCTAGATAGGATTCTTGTAAGATTTTCAAGACTTCTAAATTATCTCCAGTAATAAAGACATTTTCACTGTTTTCAAAGTCAACACTTTCATCAAGATCTGGTCTTAAGGTTTTGGTAGTTGGTCGCCCAGCTTCTGCAATAGCTTCACGCTTTCCAACCCAAGTAAACTCATAGGATTCTCGACCATCCACAATTTCCTCTGATAAAAACTGTTTAAGCTTCTCAAAGTCAATCGCAGGATGTAATCTGCCGTATTCATCCCTCTTTTCCGTCAGAACTTCAGGAAAAAGTTGACCAATTTTTGAAATATTATCTGTAAAAACATCTTTGGAAGTGAGAGTTAATTTCTCAAGTCCAGACTTTTCACCTGTGTGCTGTGCTGTGCTGTGCTGTGCTGTGCTCATGGTAGTATCCTTTCTTAGCTTTGTCAAGCTTTTGTAATTTTAATTTTATAAAAAATTAAGTTGGCTTATCCTATCTTTGTAATGCTTCATTTTTAATACATTACAGCTTCATTTTATCAAAAATAAGGATTGAAATCAAAAGAGTTCTCTAATCTCAATTTCTGATTTTTCTTTATATTTATACTCTTCAAAAATCTCTTCAAACCACATCAACGTCGCCTTACCGTATATATGTGACTGACTTCGTCAGTCTTATCTACAACCTCAAAACAGTGTTTTGAGCAGCTTGCGGCTAGCTTCCTAGTTTGCTATTTGATTTTCATTGAGTATTATTATTTTTTATTCTTTACAGATTCAAAATAGACCTTTATTATTTTTCTAAAAAAGGAAAGCTCTGCGGCCTTCCTTCGTCTTACTTGCGTTTCTTCTTCGCTTTCTTCATTTTGTTAGCCATACGTTTCATGGACTGTTTCATAGCAAATTCACCAATTTTACCTTTGAGTCCACCACCAAACATCTGACTCATATCTGGCATTCCTGCTCCTCCGAGAGCTGACAAGTCAGGCATACCACCTTGTCCCATCATTCCTTCAAGGGCAGACATATCCATTCCTCCCATATTTGGCATATTTTTAGGAAGATTGTTTGGATTGATCCCCATTTGCTTCATCATCTTGTTCATATCTCCAGACATAACACCCTGCATGAGCTGTTTAGCCTGGTTAAAGTCCTTGATGAATTTATTAACTTCGACAAAGGTATTTCCAGAACCTGCAGCGATACGACGACGACGGCTTGGATTTAACAAATCTGGGTTTTCACGTTCCTCAGGTGTCATGGAAGACACGATGGCACGTTTGCGCGCGATCTGACGCTCATCCACCTTCATGTTTTGAAGGGCTGGATTGTTGGCCATACCTGGAATCATCTTGAGCAAGTCTTCCATTGGGCCCATGTTTTGCACCTGATCCAACTGAGCAATGAAATCATTGAAATCAAAGGTATTCTCACGCATCTTCTCAGCCATTTCAAGAGCTTTTTGCTCATCGTATTCCTGAGAAGCTTTCTCAATCAGAGTGAGCATATCCCCCATACCAAGGATACGGCTAGACATGCGGTCTGGGTGGAAGGTTTCGATATCTGTAATTTTTTCACCTGTACCAGTGAACTTGATTGGTTTTCCAGTGATGTGACGAACAGATAGAGCCGCACCACCACGAGTATCGCCATCAATCTTGGTAAGGATAACCCCAGTTACTTCCAACTGAGCATTAAACTCATGCGCAACATTGGCTGCTTCCTGACCAATCATAGCATCAACGACAAGCAAGATTTCATTTGGTTGAGCCAATACTTTCACATCACGAAGCTCATTCATGAGGAGCTCATCAATCTGCAAACGACCCGCAGTATCAATCAAGACATAGTCGTTATGATTAGTTTGAGCTTGTTCCAAACCTTGACGAACAATCTCAACAGCTGGTACTTCTGTACCAAGAGCAAAGACAGGCACATCAATCTGTTGACCCAGTGTCTTCAGCTGGTCAATAGCAGCTGGACGATAAATATCCGCCGCAATCATCAAAGGACGAGCATTTTCTTCCTTCTTGAGTTTGTTGGCCAATTTACCAGCAAAAGTTGTTTTACCAGCCCCCTGCAAACCAACCATCATGATGATTGTAGGAATCTTAGGTGATTTGATAATTTCTGCCGTATCAGAACCTAAAACGGTTGTCAATTCCTCATCAACGATTTTAATAATCTGTTGCGCAGGATTAAGTGTATCAATGACCTCATGGCCGACTGCACGCTCACGAACTTTCTTGATAAAATCCTTTACAACAGGCAAGGCAACGTCGGCCTCGAGCAAGGCCAAGCGAATTTCTTTGGTTGCCTCTTGGACATCAGATTCAGAGATTTTTCCTTTTTTACGTAGATTTTTAAAGACGTTCTGCAAACGTTCTGTTAAACTTTCAAATGCCATTTTTCTTCCTCTTATTCTCTATTATCAATGCTTGTTAAAATTTCTATCTGCTCCTGCAGAAAGTCATCCTTGGTATAGCGCTCCAAAATCTGATCAAAAATCTGACTGCGGACAATGTAGTCCGAGTACATGTGCAATTTCATCTCATAATCTTCCAGAATCTTTTCTGTTCGCTTGATATTGTCATAGACAGCCTGACGACTGACACCGAACTCCTCGGCAATCTCAGCAAGGCTGTAATCATCAGCGTAATAGAGCTCTATATAATTCATTTGCTTATCTGTCAAAAGCGCTGCATAAAATTCAAAGAGCGCATTCATACGATTGGTTTTTTCGATTTCCATAACTTTTATTATACCAAAAATTAGCCTAATCTACCACATTAGGAAGCCAATCCGAGAAGATAGCCAGGTAAATTTGAAAAAAATAAGAGCCTAGCCCCAAGTAATTTCCAATTGATAGCTAGCAAAGGGATGTCCCTCTTGATTTTGTAGTTGATAATCTAGTTCAATCTTTTGTCTATCAACTTGATAATGACTCGTTTGGATGATAAACTCCTGCATGCCCATAGGTGTAGGAATATAGGCTAAACTATCACTATCCTTTAAAAAGCGCATAATGGTCTTGGGATTGGAAAAACGACTCATCACCAGTTCTTGACCATGAAATTTAATCACTACTTTTTCCTTTTCCTCATTATAGAAAAGCAGGTAGCTATAATCTCCCTTTTCATGCACTTCCACGTCATAAAGTTGGTCAATCACTTCCAACTGCTCATCAAACTGAATCGTATTTCGCATCCGAATCTTCACATCAAGTCCTCTTTCTTGTCTCTTGTCCTACTATTTTACCAAAAACTCTAGCTTTTTGCTATAATGGTCATATGAACGAAAAAGTATTCCGTGACCCTGTTCACAACTACATCCATGTCAATAATCAAATCATCTATGACTTGATCAATACAAAAGAATTTCAACGTTTGCGCCGTATCAAGCAACTGGGAACTTCCAGTTATACCTTCCACGGTGGAGAACACAGCCGCTTCTCCCACTGTCTAGGAGTCTATGAAATTGCACGACGTATCACGGAGATTTTTGAAGAAAAATATCCTGAGGGATGGAATCTTGCCGAATCCCTCCTCACCATGACCGCTGCTCTCCTCCATGACCTGGGTCATGGTGCCTACTCCCATACTTTTGAACATCTCTTTGATACAGACCATGAGGGCATCACCCAGGAAATCATCCAAAGTCCTGAGACGGAGATTCACCAAGTCCTGCTACAAGTGGCGCCAGACTTTCCAGAAAAAGTTGCCAGTGTCATAGACCATACCTATCCTAACAAGCAGGTGGTGCAACTCATTTCCAGTCAGATTGATGCGGACCGTATGGACTATCTCTTGCGCGACTCCTATTTTACAGGAGCATCCTATGGGGAATTTGACCTGACTCGCATCCTCCGAGTCATTCGTCCTGTCGAAAATGGTATCGCCTTTCAGCGCAATGGCATGCACGCCATCGAAGACTACGTCCTCAGTCGCTACCAGATGTACATGCAGGTTTATTTCCACCCCGCAACACGCGCCATGGAAGTTCTCCTACAGAATCTTCTCAAACGCGCCAAGGAACTCTATCCTGAGGACAAGGATTTCTTTGCCCGAACTTCTCCACACCTCCTGCCTTTCTTCGAAAAAAATGTGACCTTGTCTGACTATCTAGCTCTGGATGATGGTGTGATGAATACCTACTTCCAACTCTGGATGACCAGTCCTGACAAGATTCTTGCAGACCTGTCGCAACGCTTTGTCAACCGCAAGGTCTTTAAATCCATTACTTTTTCACAAGAAGACCAAGACCAACTCGCTAGCATGAGAAAATTGGTTGAGGATATCGGCTTTGATCCCGACTACTACACTGCCATTCATAAGAATTTTGACCTCCCTTATGATATCTATCGTCCCGAATCTGAAAATCCACGGACACAGATTGAGATTTTACAAAAAAATGGTCAACTGGCCGAACTCTCTAGCCTGTCTCCTATCGTCCAATCCCTTGCTGGCAGTCGCCACGGAGATAATCGCTTTTATTTTCCAAAAGAAATGTTGGACCAAAACAGCATCTTTGCTAGCATTACCCAGCAATTTTTACACTTAATTGAGAACGATCATTTTACCCCAAATAAAAACTAGAAGAGGAATTTTATGAGTATTAAACTAATCGCTGTCGATATTGACGGAACCCTAGTCAACAGTCAAAAGGAGATTACTCCTGAAGTCTTTTCTGCCATCCAAGATGCCAAAGAAGCTGGTGTCAAAGTCGTCATTGCAACTGGCCGCCCTATCGCAGGTGTTGCCAAACTTCTGGACGACTTGCAGTTGAGAGACGAGGGTGACTATGTTGTGACCTTCAATGGTGCCCTTGTCCAAGAAACTGCTACAGGGCATGAGATTATCAGCGAATCCTTGACTTATGAGGATTATCTGGATATGGAATTTCTCAGTCGTAAGCTCGGTGTCCACATGCATGCTATTACTAAGGACGGTATCTATACTGCCAATCGCAATATCGGAACATACACTGTGCACGAATCAACCCTCGTCAACATGCCTATCTTCTACCGCACACCTGAAGAAATGGCTGACAAGGAAATCGTCAAGTGTATGTTCATCGATGAGCCTGAGGTTCTCGATGCTGCAATTGAAAAGATACCAGCAGAATTTTACGAACGCTACTCTATCAACAAGTCTGCTCCTTTCTACCTCGAACTCCTTAAAAAGAATGTAGACAAGGGGTCAGCCATCACTCACCTAGCTGAAAAACTCGGATTGACCAAAAATCAAACCATGGCTATCGGTGACGAAGAAAATGACCGTGCCATGCTGGAAGTCGTTGGGAACCCCGTTGTCATGGAAAATGGAAATCCAGAAATCAAAAAAATCGCCAAATACATCACTAAAACAAATGACGAATCCGGTGTTGCCCATGCCATCCGAACATGGGTACTGTAAGAGGGTATGAATAGACGAAAACCGCTCAGTTGAGCGGTTTTTATAGTAAAATGAAATAGGAATAGGACAAATCAATTTCTAGTAATGTTTTAGAAGTCCAGATACACTATTCTAGTTTCAATCTACTATAGTATCTAATTACATACCCCCTGCTGGAATCGATAAATAGAAAAAACCTTATTTTAAGGCTCTTCCTATACTATTTATCAATAACCCTCTTTTAGAGTATGTCCGTAAGTTTGAATAATTTGTTGTATATCTTTATGCCTTAGTAATCTTGAAACAGCCCATATATCAACACCTTTTGATAATAGACTTCCTGCGAAACAAAATATGGTAGAATAGTTCTATGAATTATGAAGCAAGTAAACAACTAACTGATGCACGATTTAAGCTCCTGGTTGGTGTTCAGCGCACGACTTTTGAAGAGATGTTAGCTGTATTGAAAACAGCTTATCAAGGTAAACACGCAAAAGGGGGACGAAAACCTAAACTAAGCCTAGAATACCTTCTTATGGCGACTTCAATATGTGCGAGAATATCGAACTTATGAACAAATTGCGGCTGATTTTGGTATCCACGAAAGCAACTTAACCCATCGGAGTCAATGGGTTGAAGTAACTCTTGTTCAAAGTGGTGTTACGATTTCAAGAACTCCTCTCAGTTCTGAGGACACGGTAATGATTGATGCGACGGAAGTAAAAATCAATCGTTCTAAAAAAACAATTAGAGAATGATTCTGGTAAAAAGAAATGCCACGCTATGAAGGCTTAAGCGATTGTCACAAGTCAAGGGAGAATTGTTTCTTTGGAGCTCGCTGTGAACTATTGTCATGATATGAAGTTGTTCAAAATGAGTCGCAGAAATATCGGACAAGCTGGTAAAATCTTGGCTGACAGTGCTTATCAAGGGCTCATGAAGCTATATCCTCAAGCGCAAACTCCGAGGAAATCCAGCAAACTCAAGCTGCTAACAGCTGAAGATAAAGCCTGTAACCATGCGCTATCTAAGGAGAGAATCAAGGTTGAGAATATTTTTGACAGAGTATAGTAGATTGAAACTAGAATAGTACACATCTACTTCTAAAACATTGTTAGAAATCGATTTGACTGTCCTGATCGATTTGTCCTGTTCTTATTTCATTTCACTATGAAAACGTTTAAAATATTTTCAACAACCTATCGAAATCATCGTAAACGCTTCGGCTTACGAATGAATTTGATTGTTGGTATTATCAATCATGAACTAGGATTCTAGTTTTGCAGGAAGTCTAATAAATATAAACCGTAAATATGCCTGCCTGCTTTTGCTATCATGGTTTGGCTACCTATCCCAAGTTCGGATAAAAATACTTTCAAGTATTTATTCAATCCATAATTTGTAGAAAGTTTATACCTTCTATCACAAGAGACCAAATCATATTTCTTTAATTCTTCACGATTATAAAGAACCTTATCTTGTTCCTCTTTCAATGCATCCAATACAGATATTAAATCTTCATCAATAATAATTTCTCTTATGGAAGTATTCGTTTTTTGAGGAATAAAATTTGTCGATTTCTAGCAAATCTTCCATACGTTTTTAGAGTTTCTCTTTCATTTTCTATTTTATAATTCACCTTCTAATTCTCTTATAATCGAGTGTAAAGATTCTTTCGTTTTGGGAACAGATTCCTTCAATATACCCTCTATAATTTTAAAATTTAAGTTAGAATAATTATGATAAATAAAATTTCTAAAACCTTTTATCTGAGTCCAGTTTATCCTATCTGAATACTTCTGTTTTACTTCCTCTGATAATTTGCCTAACGATAACTGTTCTCCTACCTGTCCTAAATTCATAGCGATAGAATCAACTACCATATCATCATCTAAAGGTAAATTATATCTTCTTGCTTTATACAAAACAGCATCGGCCTTATCAAGATATAAAACCATATCCTTCAAATATGCTATATCAGTTTCAAGAGATTGACTTCTCATAAATAACCTCTCTATCATTCAAAAAATTTTTCTTGACTAACTTCCCAATGTTTGTTTTTGGAGAAAGTAAATCACTAACCAATAGAATATCTATATTACCATCAAAAATAGTCAAAAGTCTACCATATACATCAAAATATATAGAATCATCCTCTAACTCCAAAGCAATATCAACATCACTTTTCCCATCAGCTTCGCCCCTAGCATAAGAGCCAAATAGATAAATTTTAGATAAATCATATTGTTTAGCAACAGGAACAATTTTTTCCTTTATCTGATCTATTGTATAAACCATAACCGAACCCCTTTAGATTATATCTATCCACACTTTTATTTCACCTTACTCAGAATCAAGTTTAACTTCAAAAGGAATACTTCTTGTCAACACACTTTGCTTCAAAAATAACTTCACAGCAGTTGACATATCCAACCCCAACTCATTAAAAATCGCAGTCGCTTCTTTTTTCAATTCATCATCTACTCTTACAGCAATTTGTGACATAGCATTTCTCCTTTTCTTCTTGTATATCTATTGTATCACTTTTACCAATACATATCAAACTTATTCCCTAATAAATACAGTCTTTAAATTTAAACTTGCAACTTCTTCTCTAATGCTTGTGCCAAAACTTCTGAATAGTTAATCTTTTCTCGATCAGCAAGACGAACTAGCCATTCAGGAACGGTCACGTTCTTTCTAATCGCCTTGTTACTTCTCACAAAAGGCGCAGGATCAACTTGAATCATTGATACAAAACCATCTGAAACTTCAATCTTTAAAATATCACTTGGAGTAGGCAACGCCATCCCTTCATCGATATAAGAAGCTAAAACATTTTCAAGCATTTCTCGAGCATTTTTCATCGCTTCTTCGATATTTTTTCCTTCTGTACCACCACCAAATTCTGGAAATTCTACCCAATATCCTGTTCCTTCTTTATGAAAAATAGCTGGATACGTTTTTAACATTCTACTACCCCCAACATTCTACTACCTCTGATGTAAAAAGACTTAGGAAAGTAAAAATTACAATCCTAAATCTTTGAGAATCTTTCTCTCCAATCCCTTTCCCAAATCTTCATTTCCATGAACTGGAATCGTGACAAGATAAGAAAAACCCTCTTTCTTAAAATGATGATGACTTCCTCTTTGACGAACTTCAACCCATCCATTCTCAAGAGCTAGTTTCACCATTTCTTTACCTGTAAGTGGCATATATATTCGTTACCTCCTTACACTTACTATTATACGCATTATGTGTATAATAGTCAAATTAAAACAAACCACTTTTTCTCAATAACTACAAAATAAAATAGACCAGCTTCCTGATCTACTTTATTCTATATTCATTGACTTTTGGTCAAATTTTGGTCACACTTTGGTCAAAGATTCCAAAAATACTAACCTATTTTAAAAAACTAAATTGTGATGATTGCCTACAAATAAACACTTTGAATATTCTTTATGTTTCTTTACGCTTCTTATTATGCCCCCTGCAGGAATCGAACCTGCAACTACTCCTTAGGAGGGAGTTGTTATATCCATTGAACTAAGGGAGCTAGATAAAAACTCTGCTGAAAAAGCAGAGTTTTAGTCGAATTAACGACGGATTTCTTTGATACGAGCTGCCTTACCTTGAAGAGCACGCAAGTAGTACAATTTCGCACGACGTACTTTACCGTAACGAACAACTTCGATTTTTTCAACACGTGGAGTGTGGATGGGGAAGATACGCTCAACACCTACACCGTTAGAGATTTTACGAACTGTGTAGTTTTCTGAGATACCAGCACCTTTACGTGCGATAACAACACCTTCAAAAATCTGGATACGTTCACGGTTACCTTCGACAACTTTCGCATGTACACGAACAGTGTCACCAGGACGGAATGATGGGATATCTGTACGAAGTTGACCTTCAGTCAAGCTTTGGATTAATGGATTCATTTTATTCTCCTATCTTTGTCAATCTTGAGGAATCTTCCTCAGCGGATAAACTGTATTTTTGTGCGTCCATTACACACAAGATACAGTTTACCAAATTTCCACCAAAAAGTAAAGAAATTTATAGCAGAATTCCTAAAAAAATCGCAAGCAAACCACCGAGGCAGGTCAAAGCTAAATAAGAATAAAATCCCTTCCTATCACTTAACAATCTTTGGAGTTCGTCATTCAAGGTCGAAAAAGTTGTCAAACCTCCACAAAATCCTGTTGCTAAAATAGCATAGACTTCCTTAGACTCCACATGATTGTAGAATAATCCAATTAAAAAACAACCTAGAAGATTGACTATGAGCGTTCCGAGGGGCAATTTAGAAGTTTGATTATAGCGGGAAAAGAAATAGCGCACTAAAGCTCCGAAACCACAAGCAATTGCAAGATAGACGATTACCATTTCTTCCTCCCTAAATAGTAAGCTAAAAGCAGTCCTCCACCGATGCTCAAAAACAAATACATGATCAAACTAAGATAACGCCCTGTATCCAGTAATTTTACAGCATCAAGCATGAGACTGGAAAAGGTTGTTAAACCGCCACAAAAGCCCGTCCCCAGTGCTAAAACAAGGCCTTTACTGGTTCCCTTATAGACCAGATATCCCTTGACAAGATAAATCAAGCAGAAAATTCCCAGATAGTTGACAAAGAGAGTGCCCCAAGGAAAGTCTGGACTGGCTGATAACCAAGTAGAAACAAGGTAGCGCACAAGTCCGCCCAACATAGCAGCTATAAAAATGCCTAGCGGATAAAATTGTTCTTTTTTCATTTGATATTCTGATTCTGATAATCACGCGAACGTTTGAGTATGTCCGAAAAAGTCGCGACAATAGTTTCCTGATAGCGCTTATCTCCTACACGACTTCTAACCTTTTCAAAAATAACCGCTTCTCTCTTGGTATCTAAAATCGGTTTACCTGAAGCTTTCTTATAGGCAACTACACCCTCAACCAAATGCATTCGTTCTTCTAAGAGCTTGACGATTTGGTCGTCGATTTGATCAATTTCTTGACGAATACTATCTAAATCCATACAGTCTCCTCCTTTATTTGAATTATTGTATCAAAAAGCCACCAAATAGGCTAGTAAAATCCTAACTCACGATAAGAAAAATGCACTGATTGATTACATCAGCGCACGTTTATACTTATCCTACTTTAGCAGCCAATTCTTCTGCGAATTGTTCCAAGCGCTCAATGTCTTCTTCCTCAGCAGAGAGATCAACTTTAACACATTCTGAACCTTTTTCTGCTCCTGTCGAAACAAAAACACGATCAAAGTCATCAACAGCCTTACAGAATTCATCGTAGAAGGTATCTCCTGAACCAACCACTCCGTAGATTTTGCCATTCAAGTTGAGATCTGCTAGGTCTTCGTAGAAGTCCATCATCTCATCTGGCAATTCACCATCACCATAAGTATAGGTCGCAACGATAGCGATGTCAGCTTCCAAGAAGTCTGAAGCGTCAACAGTTGTACATTCATCAACATCGACATCCAAGCCCAAGTCACGTAATTTGTCTGCTACAATATCTGCAATTTCTTCGGTATTACCGGTCATACTGGCAAATACAATTTTTGCTAATACCATATCGTCCTCCTCAATTTATCTTTCTCCATTATATCACATCTTTTTCATTTTAAAAATAAAAATTCTTGTGCTACAATGAAATGAGAAAGAATTGAGGTTATTTATGGAAATTTGCCATCAAATTTTAGAAAAAATCAAAGAATACGACACGATTATCATTCATCGTCATATGAAACCAGACCCTGATGCCTTGGGAAGTCAGGTGGGTTTGAAAGCTCTTCTCAAACATCATTTCCCAGAAAAAAACATCAAAGCAGTTGGTTTTGATGAACCAACTCTTACTTGGATGGCTGAAATGGATTCTGTTGAAGATAATGCCTACCAAGGAGCCCTTGTCATCGTCTGTGATACAGCTAATACCGCTCGTATCGATGATAAGCGCTATAGTCAAAGTGATTTTCTCATTAAGATTGACCATCATCCAAATGATGATGTATATGGCGACTTATCTTGGGTAGATACTAGTTCAAGTAGCGCTAGTGAGATGATTACCCTATTTGCCCAAACAACCCAGCTAGCCTTGTCAGATTGCGCTGCTGAGTTGCTCTTTGCAGGAATCGTTGGCGATACAGGTCGTTTCCTCTACCCTTCTACCACTGCACGGACTCTTCGCCTGGCTGCCTATCTAAGAGAACAGAACTTTGACTTTGCGGCTCTCACTCGCAAAATGGACACTATGAGTTACAAAATTGCTAAACTTCAAGGCTACATCTACGACCATCTGGAAGTGGATGAAAATGGTGCTGCTCGTGTTATCCTGAGTCAGGAAATCTTGAAACAATTTAATGTTACCGATGCTGAAACTGCAGCCATTGTCGGTGCACCTGGACGCATTGATAGTGTTAGTCTCTGGGGAATTTTTGTGGAGCAGGCTGTTGGCCACTACCGCGTTCGCTTACGCAGTAAAATTCATCCTATCAATGAAATTGCCAAAGAACATGATGGTGGAGGCCATCCTCTAGCAAGCGGTGCCAATTCCTATAGCCTAGAGGAAAACGAAATCATCTACCAAAAGTTAAAAAACTTGCTTAAAAACTGATAAAATACTTGCCAAACTTTTCAGAATCTGATAGACTAGTATAGTAACAATCTATGGCTCGCAAAGAGACCATGGCAGAAAGGAAATATTGCAAAATGAAAAAAGATATCCATCCAGAATATCGCCCAGTTGTCTTCATGGACACAACTACTGGTTACCAATTCCTTAGCGGTTCAACAAAACGCTCTAACGAAACAGTTGAGTTCGAAGGCGAAACTTACCCATTGATCCGTGTGGAAATTTCATCAGACTCACACCCATTCTACACTGGACGTCAAAAGTTCACTCAAGCAGATGGACGCGTGGATCGTTTCAACAAAAAATACGGTCTCAAATAATGAGAAAAAGACAGCTTCGGCTGTTCTTTTTTGTTTCTTGAAATCAACTGCTGTTTTCATGTTCCAAACTAAAAAAACTTTACACTCTCGATAGTTTCTAGAGTACAAAGTTTTCTCTTGCCTAAAAAATATAAAAGATATATACTAGCTATATATAGCATAGATTGGAGATATACCATGACGACATCACTTACTAAGCAATACAATTTTAAAATCAATGAGTCATCAATGGAACAAGCTAGAGCTATCATCAAGGAAAAAGGAATGACTATGACGGATGCTATTAGTCTTTTTATCGAGCAGATTGTACTCGAACAGGATTTGCCAATAAAAACTGCAGAAGATATACATCGTGAGCGATTGATTCAGGAACTACAAGCCCAATCTGAACGCTCCTTAAGAGAATACGAATCCGGACAAGGAACTTCCCTAGATGATATGAGGCTACGATATGACTTATAAAGTGATTCTATCTACCGAAGTGAGTCAAGCAATTGACAGTATCCATGACTACATTACTACTGTTCTTTTATCACCTCAGTCTGCTAAGAATACTGTAGCCAGAATTTTAGACGGCTTAAAAAGTTTAGAAACTTTTCCTGAAGCTGGCTTTGATGCAGATGAAAAAATCGGACTAAAAATCAACAGTAAGTACCCTACGCGAGGAAAAATTATCGGTCAGTATATCTTGCTTTACTTTATCGACCAGACTCAAAGAACTGTTTTTCTTTCCCACTTATTTCACACCAAAAGTGACTATGTTACCTTGCTCCAAAGCAAAAATAACAAAAACTCAAAATCATCATTTTAATGTCCACCACTCTCTTAATAACCTTGTACTTATAAGGAACACAGTCTTCATTTTAACTAAAAAATAAAAAAACTTTGCACTCTAGCTAGCCACGCGATGGCTTCCAGAGTACAAAGTTTTTTATTAGACAAGGTTTAGTCTTCCTTATCTTGATTTTCAGCTCCTTTAACTGCTTTTTTAAATTCAGATAGCATTTTACCGATTGACTCGCCTAGTTCAGGCAATCGTTTTGGTCCAAATATCAAGAGAGCTCCTAAAACGATGATAATCAATCCTGGTGCTCCAATATCACGTAAGATTCCCATTCCTCTCTCCTTTCTGCTTGCGTTTCATAATGTGTTTGCTAATAGCAATACTTAATTCATAGAGTAATATCAAGGGGGCAGTCATTGCCAAATCGCTGACAAAGTCAGCTGGTGTTAAGATGACTGCGAGTACCAATAAGATAAAATAGGCATATCGGCGATAAGCAGTCAATAATTCTGGTCCAATGAGTCCAATCGACGTCAAAAAGGCAATGATAACTGGCAATTCAAAAATCAGAGCCAAAGGCAAGGTCGTTTGAAAAACAAAAGACAGATAATTTTGGGCGGTTAACTGCGTTTCAAATAGACCTTCTCCCAACCCTAATAAAACCTGAAGTAAGGCCGGTGTTACAAAGTAAAAACCAAAAGCCAGTCCAACTAGAAAACAAAGGAAACTAGCTGGAATATAGGCAAAGACAGCTCTAGCTTCTTCCTTCTTTAAACCGGGTTTAATGAAAGACCAAATATGATACACCGTGTAAGGCAAGGTGATAGTAAAGGCCATCAGACTAGCCAAACGTATGTAAATCCATAAAATATCATTAGGCCCTAAAACAATCAACTTTTGCTGAAAAGATTGGGTCACATACTGGTAAATCTGGTCTGCAAACAGCAGAGAAGCAGAGAATACCAAAAAGAAACAAATGACTACTGCCAATAGTCTCTTTCTAAATTCTACCAGATGTTCAACGATTGTCAATTCTTTTCTATCCATTTATTTTTCACCCTGTCTAAAAGTGACAATCAAGACAATAATAACAAAGACTAGCTGGCTAACCAAGCCTTCCCAACTTGGATAAATTCCAAGCAAGTCGATCGTTGGAAAGCCTGTCACTAAGTGATTTGGTGCCATATTGGTCAACTGAAGAGCATGGATACTAACCCCCAGCATCTTGAAGGCTAGGGCATAAATCATCCAAGTCAGGATAAAGAAGACCTTATGTGGCAGGAAGAATTGACTGGCCTTGTTCATCACAAGGGCAATAATTACCAGAACCAGCAAGGCAAGTGAAATTCCCAAGACAAATTCAAAACTGGAAATTCTTGGTAAAATCCCAACATAAAAGAGAATGGTTTCTGCTCCCTCACGGAAAACAGCTAGAAAACTGAGGGCAAACATGGAAATAAAGGAGCCTGTTTTGGTCACTGTTTCCATTTGTGACTCCATAAAGGTATTCCATTTTTTGACCGAGGATTTGCTGTGGAGCCAGATTCCAATCAAAATCATCATAGCTACCGCAAAAATCCCCACTGCTCCTTCGATGATTTCACGATTGGAGCCTGATGTTACTACTGGAAAGGAAATTTGCAGGATGAAGGCAATAAGGAGACTGGCCATGATTCCAGTGATAGCACCACCATAAACCCACTTGAGCCCTTTTCGCATCTTGGCTGCTTTCAAGGTCGTCACCAAGGCCATGACGATTAAGAGGGCCTCTACTCCTTCTCTTAGAAGAATCAGCATAGCATCAAAGGCATTGTAACGTGCGCTAGTATCAATTTGTGATAAATCTGCAATCAGTTTTTCTAATTTTTCTTGGTATTCCTTCTCACCTCCCTTGACCATAATCACAGGGCTTTCACTTTCCACTCGTGTATAGAGGGAAGGATTGGTCGTGCTAACAGAACCCTCAATCGTTGGCCAGATAGTGATGAATTCCTTCATGCTAGCTGCTCCTGATGCTTGGTCACCAGCTTGGAATTGTTCCAAAGCTTTCTTCAAAAGAGCAATACCATCTTTGAGACTTAAATCAGAAGATGCTTCTGCGACTTCTTTTCCGCTTGCAAAATCATCGATAGCCTTTTTTAAGTCCTCAAAGGAAGTCTGGATGGAGTTAAAATCCGTAGGCTCGGTTTCCATACTACTACGCAAGAAAGAAATAGCTGTTTCAACACGTCCATAATGGGCCGTACTATTGTCACGAACCACACTTTCATTGATAGTCCAAGTGGAATTCATTTTCTTAAAAGCTTCTCGTACCTTTTCCAAATCTTTGGAGGCAATGGCCTGCTCTAAGGCTTCAAAACAAGGACTTAGACGGTTTACCAATTTTTCTTTTTCCGCATCTAGGTCAACAGGATTTTGTTCTTTTTCAAAGGCTAATAGGGCTGCAGAAATTTCGGTGAGTTTGTCTTCAGTAATCTCGCCTGACTGAGCTAACTTTTCCTTAACGACTTTACCAGCCTCAGAATTGCTATCTTCTACTCTTTCAAAGTCTGATGCCATCTCTTGAACAAGTTTCTGGGCCTCAGACTGATTCCCATTTTTCACTGCTTTAGAAGCATCTGTGATTTTCACAAAGTAAGAACTCAAGCTTTCTTGGGCACCTACTGGGGAAAGAATTAAAAATGACAAAGCTAAAACTAGTAACCAGCTTCTAGCCTTCCAATAATTTCTGACCAATGTAGCCTCCTTTCTCCACACCACCAAAGCAAGCAAAGAGTCCACTACCGATGTGAGTGATATATTCATTCATCTTATCAGTAGCACCTAGATTGGTTTGAACCTTGACAAAGTTATCAGGATCCTTCTGGAAAGAAATGAAAAGCAATCCTGTATCAAACTGGCCAGTTTTTTCATCAATTCCATCAGAGTAAGAATAAGAACGTCGCAAAAGGGGCTTGTCTACTTCCTTAGCTAAACGAACATGCGAATCATCAGGTAAGAGACTCAAATCCACTTCATCAAACTCATTCTTCTTACCAAAGGGAGCACCACTTTCCTTGTAACGACCAAAAGTATTTTCTTGTTCTTCAAGACTAGTGCGATCCCAAGTCTCTAAAAACATCTGAATCCGACGAACTGCCATATATGAACCATTTTCCATCCAATCCTTACTATCAGCCCAGATAACGCGGTCAAAGTCTTGCTCCTTGGTTGGATTTGCTGTTCCATCTTTAAAACCAAAGAGGTTACGCGGAGTCTCCATTCGATCCCCGATAGCTGCAAAACCAGACTGACTCCAACGAAGGGTCACGGCATTTCTCCCCTTACGGATGAGATTGCGAATAGCGTGAAAGGCAACCTGCTCATCATCTGCACAGGCCTGGATGACAATATCTCCACCAGTATATTTTTCACGCAATTGCTCTTTAGGAAAAGGCGGTAAATCCCTGAAAACTTGAGGACGCTTGTTTTCCAAGTTCATCTTTTTCAAGAAACTCGCAGACACACCAAAAGTCAGCGTCAAACGATGAGGGTTGAGCCCGACTGTCTCACCAGTATCACTCGGAGGCAAGAGAGCATTCTGGCCATCTTTTTTGACCAATTCCCCCTCAACCAACTTGGCACTATAATCCGTCCAATCCTTGAATAGCTGGATAATCTTATCTCTATCCGTCGTATGCAGGTCCAAGACAACAAAATAGATATTCTTTTGCATGGGCGTACTAATCCCAGCTTGATGCTTGCCATAAAAAGCAATTTTTTCATTTCCGTACGAGATTTTTTCCTGACTTCCTAGCTTAGGTGCGAAAAAAGCAGAAGCACCAGAGAGTCCTAGCGCTAAACCAGCCCCTCCAATCCCTGCTTTTTTTAGAAATTCTCGACGGTCCATTTTCTTCTCAAAAAACTTTTCGTCTTTTTCAGTCATGACTCTTATTCTCCACTAAGAAATTTACCCATTTGTGATAGAGGCTCACCAAGTTTTGTCACAGCTTCTGACAATTCTTTGGTATCTTCTGTTGTCAAATCTGTATAGAGCTTGTAGTGTTCCTTGTCGGTCATGTGTTTGTCCAACAAATCATTGACAGACTTGAAGTCCGCTTCCAATTCTTTAACTAGGTTAGCGTCTGATTTTTCAAGCAAAGGTTTAAAGAGTTGGAAAATCTTCTCAGCTCCCTCGATATTGGCACGGAAGTCATACAAGTCTGTATGAGAATAAATTTCCTCTTCCCCTGTAATCTTACTTGTTGCAACTTCGTTAAGCAAGTCGACTGCCCCAGTCAGCATAACCTTGTAGTCCACATCAACAGTTGCAATCTTGGCTTTCAATTCCTTGATATCATTGACCAACTGATCACCATAGCTTTCAGTTCCTTTAGTTGTATTGTCTTCCCAAAGGATACGCTCAATACGGTGGAAACCTGACCATCCCTCTTCTGTCTTGTTTTCGTCCATGTAGTCTGCCAAACGGAAGTCAATCTTGACATCTGACTCACCAAAACTCTCGGCAATCGGTTCTGAACGCTCATAAGACATACGAATCAGTGGATAGACCTTCTTAGCTTCTTCTAACTTACCTTCTTTCAACAGTTTGACAAAGCCTTCTGTATCTGTCAACAGTTTATCGATTTGGTCTTGCACAAAAGTCTTATAGTCAGCAGTAGCCTTATCAAGCATTTTTTGCTTGTCTTCAGACAAGGCTGTCACCTTGGACGAATCGGTTGTCTCGGTTGATTTTTCAAAACGGACTGCACAAGCTGTCAATAGCAAGGCTGAAGATAAAAGGACAAAACCTAGTTTTTTCATTGTATACTCCTATCGGTTCAGGAAACCTGAATTCATCTTACGTTTCATTATACTATGTTTTTTCTAATCTGTCAATAAATTTTCAGACAATTTAATGTTATGTTTTCTCAATCTACCAGACTTAATACGACTTTGTAACTTGTAATCTTGTAAACGATACATGGTCGGAACATAAAAGAAATCACCACTTTTATGTAACTTAATCGCAACTTAATCGCAACAAGAACATTATTATCAAATCTTTTTACATATTCAAAACTGGCGTCTTTCTCTCGTGGATTGATGCCGACGAAATCTGGGTTCCTTAGTATGAGTTCCAGGTCTTCAATATGATGAATCACATCATTGTGATGGCCTTTTATCATATGACTTCTCAAACCGTCTTTGTTGACCTTTATGTCGCTCGCTTCAAGAACAATATCAAAAATTTCTTTTACTTCATCGGTAATCTGACCGATTTTTTTCATGATCCATAATTTCCTCCGTTATTCCACAACTATTATATCACAATCATAGTGTATATCAGGATATATCAAACTCTATTATTCGTTAGATACTCAATTTTAACTTTTCCCTTTTCCTCAAAATAATAGTATAATAGAGGTAGAATTTAGAATCGAGGTACACCTATGGCTGTAAAATTTACAAAACGAGACGACTTGGACAAGATGTTTGAAGAGTTTGCTAAACTCCCAGATTTGAAACAAGTCACTTTCCCTGATGACAAAGAGAAAAAAGCCAAAGCAGAAAAGAAAAACTAGATGACTGCTTTTCAACAACTCCCATCTAGTGTACTTCAAACTGGAGCCATTTTCCTCTCCATTATCATTGAAGCCCTTCCCTTCGTTCTGATAGGAAGCATTGTCTCAGGGCTGATTGAGGTCTATATCACACCTGACAGGGTTTATCATTTTCTCCCTCGAAATCGTTGGGGGAGAATCTTTTTTGGCACCTTCGTTGGTATACTTTTCCCTTCTTGTGAATGTGGAATCGTCCCCATTATCAATCGTTTTCTGGAAAAAAAGGTTCCCAGTTACACGGCCGTTCCCTTTCTTGTGACAGCACCTGTTATCAATCCCATTGTTCTTTTTGCGACCTATTCTGCCTTTGGCAACTCCTTCCATGTCGCCCTATTACGAGCTCTGGGTTCCATTCTTGTGGCTGTAATACTAGGAATTTTTCTAGGATTTTTCTGGCAAGAACCGATTCAGAAAGAAAATCGTCTGACTTGTCATGAGCATGATTTTTCTTACTTGAGTTCTGCAAAAAAAGTTTTTCAAGTCTTTGTGCAGGCCATTGATGAATTTTTTGATACGGGGCGTTATTTGGTATTTGGCTGCCTCTTTGCTTCTATAATACAGGTCTACGTTCCGACTCGGATTCTGACCTCTATCAGTGCGACCCCTCTTTTTGCCATCCTGCTCTTGATGATTTTATCCTTTCTTCTTTCGCTCTGTAGTGAGGCGGATGCCTTTATAGGTGCTTCTCTTCTCTCGAGTTTCGGTTTGGCTCCAGTTCTGGCCTTTCTCGTCATTGGCCCAATGCTGGATATCAAAAATATTCTCATGATGAAAAATTACTTGAAAGCACGATTTATTAGTCACTTCATTACGATTGTGACTCTGGTCGTTTTAGCCTATTCTCTCTTGATTGGAGTCATCCTATGATTCGATTTTTAGTTTTAGCTGGCTATTTTGAACTGACTATTTACCTCCATCTGTCGGGCAAACTAAACCAGTACATCAACATGCACTATTCCTATCTGCCCTATATCTCCATGGTGCTTTCCTTTATCTTGGCAATTGTTCAATTGTATATCTGGATGAAGCAAATCAAAACCCACAGTCATCTGAACAGCCGATTGGCCAAGATGACGAGTATTTCTCTTCTGGCTATTCCACTTGTCATCGGCTTAACTTTCCCAACTGTTAGCTTGGATTCTCAGACCGTTTCTGCTAAAGGTTATCATTTCCCCCTATCGGAAGGAACGGATCTAGCCATTCAGACAAGTGAAGGGACGACAAGCCAATATTTGAAACCAGACACCAGTTCTTATTTTTCAAAATCAGCCTATGAAAAGGAAATGCGAACGGCGGCGGATAAATACTTGTCCCAGGATAGCATTCAGATCACTAATGAAAACTATATGGAGGTCATGGAGGCTATCTACGACTATCCAGATGAGTTTGAGGGCAAGACAATCCAGTTTACAGGCTTTGTCTATAACGACCCCAGTCATGCCAATAGTCAATTTCTGTTCCGATTCGGCATTATCCACTGTATCGCAGATTCTGGTGTCTATGGATTGCTGACCAAGGGAAATACCCGGCAGTATGAAAACAACACTTGGATTACGGCCAAAGGAAAACTGCTCAATCACTACCATAAAGAACTCAAACAAAATCTCCCAACCTTGGAAATCGACAGCTTTACAAAAGTCGATAAACCAGAAAATCCCTATGTTTATCGAGCTTTTTAAGAAAATCAAGATAAAAACGAACAAGTTCTCTTCTGAATGACAGAAAAGAGCCTGTTCGTTTTTTTTGTTATATGAGAATTAGTGACTTGTAGATTTTCATCTTATACCATTTCAAGCCATACAAGCAACTCAGTGAGAATAAGAGAGCCACTCATTAATCATACTAGCGATTTTTTTGGGTGCTTGAGTATAAAGCTCATGGCCAACGTTTTCTAGAAAAATAGTATCAAAATAATCTGGTAATTCTTTTAGTGTTTCCTCTCTCCATGTAGCTTCATTAGGATAGCGAGGACTAATAAACAAGGTATCTCCCACTTCTCTCTTAAAAGCTTGTATTTTTCTCCGTAAGCGGAGTATCGCTTCTATATTTTCATAATTTATAGCCAACTCATATCTATTATACTCAGAATTCCAGTGATAGGACTGCCTTACGGCTTTCTCCATATTTTCTGACCAATGCTTTGCTTCAGATTTTTCTTTAGAAATAAGAAGAGCTAAGTCCGAAACAATTTGAGATTTGATATAATTTTTAGTTTCCTCTAACTCTGTATCTAAAGGTAAAATCTTATCTAAATCTAGATAGCCACCATCCAAAAGAATCAGTTTCTTCACTTCTTGAAATTCCGATGCGAGATAACGAGCCAAATCTCCTCCAAGAGAATGGCCTATCAGACAGATAGATTCTTCCTCTTCTATCGATTTTTTAAACCATGATTTCAATTCTGTTTCATCTCGAAGATGTTTTTCATATGGATTTAGAAAATAAACCTGAGAATCTAGTTCTTGAAGAAGATCCTTGCTATGATAGACATTACTTCCCAAACCACCAATAAAATATTTTTTCATTCTCTACTTAATACTATGCTTATTCATCTTTTGTTCAAAGATAGTTGTGATAATCTGACGTAATTCTTCTCGTTCTTTTTCTGGAATCTCACCACTTGTTTGAGCTGCAGCGTAAAGCTCAGGGTGTTCGATTGAAATGCGTTTAATCGTACGTGTCGTAGCATGTTTTCTGACGAAAAATGGGATTCGCTTAATCAAGTCTTGTGGGACAAGCGCAAGAATCTTCTCAGCAGTTTCCTTGTCACTAATCTTAGACGTCGTCAGCCCATTCTTAATCATTTCCTGTTCTTTTTCTGTAAAATCTTTTAATTCCATCTGATTGATCCTCCTATTTTCTCTACCTTAAATTATATATCAATCTGGATAAAACTACAAATGGACTGTCTGGAAATAGGTGCAATACTAAAAAGAAGACGCTGTTTTTACTTCTTAATCTTCCTCCTCAGTCACTTCCCATACTTCTGATTGATAGCCTTCCCCATCAATATCGTATCTTTGAATATAACCTATAAATCTTTCATTTTTTCCTGGTTTTCGACTGTTAATTATCGTACTCACCCATATACCTATCAAGAATAAACATAAAATGCCTAATACTATATCCATGTTAGATTACCTCTAGATATTAACCCACTTATCATTATCCATGATAAAAGGCTGAGCCAGTCCCTCGCCTGTATAATCCGCATACTTGGTGCCTAAATACTTGTAACAATCTTCCTTGCTGGCAAATTTAATCGCTTGGTAGGGCTCTTCGAAAGTCAATTTCTCTACAAATAAGAAACCGTCATCAGCCGGTACTAAGACTCCAACGTGGCCTACAAACAGATACTCACCATCCAGATTGTCGTGCAAGACTACAGATAGCATTCGAGCTTTGTCGTTGAATTGAAATTGGGAGAAGAATGTTTCCATCTTTTCAGCGTGAACCTTGACATCCGTCGTTGCCTCAGTTGGAACTCTAGAAAATAGAATATCAAACTCTTCCTTATCTTGTGAATCAAAGACCTTCCCCTTATCAATCGCATCGTTATCTAGGAAAAGCAATTGATCATTCTTATCAAGTTTTGGAATGGTGACTGAATTTTTCAAAAGACAATAACTATTGATACGGCAGTTGGTTCCAACAAAATCACCCTTCTTTTGATTCCAGAGATGACTGATTTTTTCAACATCGTATTCTGTGTGAGTAAAGGAAGTGAAATCTCCTGATAAGCCAGTTGAGCCGACAATGGTATTGTAATCATTAACGAGATTAAAAAAGGCATCAACACTATTTGGATCCAAGTGAGCTGATAAGAGAGATTTGACCTCTTCTGTACTTACCTGATTGTTTAGGTTGGTGTATGAAGCTTTCCATGGAACTTTCGTTGAACTACTTTGCCTTTGACTCGTCCCATTCGAAGTTGTAGCATCTTGCTGACAAGCTGCCAAGCCTAAAAACAAAGCTGAACAGATTCCTAATATGGCTAATTTTCTTGATTTCTTCATCTTTTTCTCCTAAATGTCTTGGATTAAAGTTTCTTTAACTACTGATTTACAGATATTGATTACTTTCTCATTTAATATGCTCATCGTCTTTCCCTCCGATTTGTTTTTTTTGTTATTTCCTTAAGCTTGATTTAATTATAATAGGCGTTTCGTGCTCTGTCAACAATTTTTTTACGAAAACACAACAAAGTTTTCATTTTCGTGGATTTCGTGTTATGCTTTACTTATAAAAACAGAAAGCGATTTCATTCGTGGATAAAGAAGAGATTGCAATTGTTACATGCGAAAAATAAAACAATATAGACTAGTAATGGTTGGACTCAATAAGAATTGAGTACCAAGATTGGTATAAGTAAAAACACCCTTGGAAACTATGAAAAAAGGGTTAGGTCTACTAAGAAAAATACTATATTTGACTTAGTTAAAGTATTCAGTAGCTTGATTGATGTCCTCTTTCCTCCAGTTCAAAAGGATTCTCCTAGCGATATCCAATCTATCTACGACCAACGGGCATCACCCAGACAAGGTAAAGGTACTGACCTATGCCGAGAGGCAACTGTATGAGAAGAAAAACGATGATAAACGAAGTATCGCAAAAATCATCAGACTGGACGACTACAGACAGACTACTTACTCTCGTGTTAGGTAGTTTATCTCTGCAGGTAGCCGCTCGATGCAGGACGACAATTTAGATATGGAGTTTCCATTCTATGAGGATGAAATCCCAGACGACTACGACGCAATCGCTTATGTCGTCAGCAAGTCCATGGAGCCAAAGATAAGAAACGGCAACTACCTATTTATCAAGAATCCCCCACAGATTGACTATAATACCATCGTCATCTTCCAAGTAGACGGTGCTAACTAGGTCAAGAAACTTCGCCAAGGCTACCTCAAAAAACTCAATCCCGAATACCCCGACATCTGCCTAGACGAAAGCAACCGTATTCGCACCATCGGAAAAGTTGTCAGGCTGTATAGGGAGAATTAAAAAAGAGGGAGAATGACGATATAAAACAAACAGATTTTAAAAGATTCGAAAAACTTTGAAAAAGTTCATTCTACATTTCAAAAAAGAATAAGTGACCTAAAGCAGATTATATTTTGTTAAACAATAGTGATATGTAAATTTAGAGAAAGGCATTTAAGATCACTTTTCAAAAGGCAAATACTAAACTAGCGAAACCGATAAACCAGCCCCTTAGTTCCCATATTTTCAGGCACACACTCTTTAGTACACTAGCTGAGAAGAATATCCCATTAAAAGCTATAATGGTTAGAGTGGGACACAAAGACGCTAAAACAATAAATAACATCTACACTCACGTAAGTAAAATAATGGAGCAAGCTGCTTTGGAGGTTTTAAATACCATATCATTAAATCGAAAATATATCAGATCGAATCTAGACAAGTAGATTGCGATTGCTAAAACATTTGTAGAAATTCATTTGACTTTTCTAATCAATTTGTGCATATCTTATTTCATACTCAATGAAAATCAAAGAGCAAACTAGGAAGCTAGCCGCAGGTTGCTCAAAGCGCTGCTTTGAGGTTGTAGATAGAACTGACGAAGTCAGCTCAAAACATGGTTTTGAGGTTGTAGATGAAACTGACGAAGTCAGTAACCATACCTACGGTAAGGCGACGCTGACGTGGTTTGAAGAGATTTTCGAAGAGTATTACCTTCAAGAAACTCCATTGATGCCCCACCACCGCGTCACAAATACCTACACTGACACAAAAAGGTGACATAGCCACCTTTTTGGGCTCTATAATATTTGTAGTGGGTAAATCCCCTATGGATATCATTAATAAGGATACATACAAGGAACTCATCGCCAAACTGGACTATGAAGCTCCATCTTGCCCTGAGTGCGGAAGTCAAATGAAGAAATATGACTTTCAAAAACCGTCGAAAATTCCTTACCTTGAAACGACTGGTATGCCTACTAGAATTCTCCTTAGAAAGCGTCGATTCAAGTGCTATCACTGTTCAAAAATGATGGTCGCTGAAACTTCTATCGTCAAGAAAAATCACCAAATTCCTCGTATTATCAACCAAAAAATTGCGCAAAAGTTGATTGAAAAGACTTCTATGACCGATATTGCTCATCAGCTGGCCATTTCAACTTCAACTGTCATTCGAAAGCTCAATGACTTCCACTTTGAGTGTAATGTTAGAAATCTGCCTGAGATTATGTCTTGGGACGTTGAAACAGTCCGGGGAGTGACTGTTTCAATCGGGAGATGGAGATGAGCTTCATTACGCAAGATTTTAACAATCTCAATATCATCACTGTTCTTGAGGGAAGAACACAAGCTATCATTCGTAATCACTTTCTTAAGTATGATAGAGCTGTCCGATGTCGCGTCAAAATTATTACTATGGATATGTTTAGTCCTTATTATGCCTTGGCTAAACAGATTCGCTTTCAAATTTCTAGGCTCAGGCTGAAACAGTCTCCCAGACTGTTTCACTCCCGAATGCTAAAATCGTTCTAGATCGCTTTCATATTGTACAACATCTTAGCCGTGCTATGAGTCGTGTGCGTGTCCAAATCATGAACCAATTCGATAGAAAATCTCATGAATACAAGGCTATCAAGCGCTACTGGAAGCTCATTCAACAGGATAGTCGTAAATTGAGTGATAAACGTTTTTATCGCCCTACTTTTCGTATTCACTTGACCAATAAAGAGATTCTTGACAAGCTTTTGAGCTATTCAGAAGACTTGAAACACCACTATAATCTCTATCGGCTCTTACTTTTTCACTTCCAGAATAAAGAGCCTGACAAATTTTTCGGACTCATTGAGGACAATCTAAAGCAGGTTCATCCTCTTTTTCAGACTGTTTTTAAAACCTTCCTCAAGGATAAAGAAAAGATTGTTAACGCCCTTCAACTACACTATTCTAACGCCAAACTGGAAGCGACCAATAATCTCATCAAACTTATCAAGCGCAATGCCTTTGGTTTTCGAAACTTTGAAAACTTCAAAAAACGGATTTTTATCGTTCTGAATATCAAAAAAGAAAGGACAAAATTTGTCCTTTCTCGAGCTTAGCTGACTTCAACCCACTACAGTTGACAAAGAGCCCAAAAAAGCCTATCACACAAGCTCTAAAGCTGGATATGATAGGTTTTTATATTTTTCTTAACGTACTGTGCGGATACGCATTGTATTTGTACGAACAGCTTCTCCTACTGGTACACCAGCAACGATAACGATATCATCACCTGACTCAACGAGACCTGCTTCTACCGCTTTACGTTCAGCGATTTCGAACATATCGTCAGTTGAAGATGGAGCATCTGTCAACATTGGGATAACACCCCAGTTCAACATCAAGCCACGTTCTGTCAATTCGTCAAATGTCAATGCTAAGATGTCAGCATTTGGACGGTATTTAGAAATCAAACGTGCAGTGTGACCTGTCTTAGTAAGAGTTACAACCAATTTAATGTCCATTGAGTTAGTCGCATCTTTAACAGCAGAAGCCATTACTTCTGTCTTAGAGTTACGCTCAAATGAATCTGAATCAAGACGTCCGTATTCATTAAGAAGAGTTTGAGCATTCTTATCAATTGTAGCCATTGTAGTTACTGACTCAAGAGGGTATTTACCATTTGCAGACTCACCTGAAAGCATTGTTGCGTCAGTTCCGTCGATAACAGCGTTGAATACGTCTGATACTTCTGAACGAGTTGCACGTGGTTTTTCAGTCATTGTTTCAAGCATGTTTGTTGCAGTGATAACAACTTTACCTGCAGCATTGACTTTCTTAATAATCATTTTTTGGTAAACTGGAACCATTTCGAATGGTACTTCGATACCCATATCACCACGAGCAATCATAATACCATCAGCAGCTTCGATAATTTCATCCAAGTTATCGATACCTTGTTGGTTTTCGATTTTAGCGAACAATTGAACATGTCCGTTTCCAGTTTCTTCACAGATTGCACGAACTTCGTTCACGTCTTTTGCAGTACGTACGAATGAAATCGCAATAAAGTTGATACCTTGTTCAAGACCAAAGCGGATATCGTCGTTATCACGTTCAGCAAGGGCTGGGAAAGGAATTTTAGTGTTAGGAATATTCACACCTTTTTGTTTAGCGATGATACCATCGTTTTCAACTTCCACTTCAAATTCACGAGTTGCGTCATCTTTAGCAACCACACGAAGACCAAGTTTACCGTCGTCAACCAAAACTTGACGACCAACTTCAACATCATCATAGATATCAAGAGCACCAGCAACGTTCAATGCAATCACTTCACGAGTTGATTTGATTCCTTGTTTAGTTGCAACACGGATTTTCTCACCAGTTTTGTATGAATACT
This sequence comes from Streptococcus pseudopneumoniae ATCC BAA-960 = CCUG 49455, assembly GCF_002087075.1. Classification (GTDB taxonomy): domain Bacteria; phylum Bacillota; class Bacilli; order Lactobacillales; family Streptococcaceae; genus Streptococcus; species Streptococcus pseudopneumoniae. Next base: position 11,695 of record NZ_MWSM01000010.1, on the reverse strand, counting down.
CTTTAGCTTCACCTTCGAACAATTCTGTACGGATTTCTGGTCCTTTTGTATCAAGAAGGAAACCAACTTTTTTACCTGCAAGTTTTTCAGCAAGTTTAACAGTTGCCATACGCTCACCTTGTTCTTGGTGGTCACCGTGTGAGAAGTTGAAACGGAATGTGTTAGCACCAGCTTCAATCAATTGAGCAATGTTTTTAGCTGAAGCTTCAACATCAAGTTTTTCACCCCAGTATCCGTCATCACCGAATTTTTTACCACCACGGATTTCTACCGCAGGACCCAAAGTTGCAACGATTTTTACACGTTTGTTCATGATTTTTGTGACTCCTTTATAGATATGACCTTTTTGGTCTTATTAACTAAATTGTAAATTATGACAAGCTCTTATTCAAGCTAGATAGCTCAATATCGGCTTTGTGTGGGTTGTTAACTACAATCTTACCTTCTGCAGTAAGGCTAAACAATGCTCCTTCTTCTGCCGTTCCAAGAATTGGGTTTTCAACCATTTTCTCGTTACGGATACCAACCGCAACACCACCAATACCTTCTTTAAGAAGTTTAACAGCATGGGCACCCATACGTGACGCCAATACACGGTCACGCGCAGTTGGAGAACCACCACGTTGAATATGTCCAAGTTCTGTCACACGAAGGTCGCTTGTATCTCCAGCTTCTTTAAGTTTTTGACCAAATTCAGCTGCTGACATCACACCTTCAGCTAAGACGATGATATTGTGTTTTTTACCACACTCATAACCACATTTAATGCTTTCTACGATGTCTTCAATCTTGAATCCTTCCTCAGGAATGATGATTTCATCTGCACCAGTTGCAATACCAGCCCAAAGAGCGATATCACCAGCGTTACGTCCCATAACTTCAATAACAAAAGTACGACGGTGACTTGATGATGTATCACGAATCTTATCAATAGCATCCATAGCAGTTGTAACCGCTGTGTCAAAACCGATTGTAAAGTCAGTACCAACGATATCGTTATCGATTGTACCTGGAAGACCGATAGCAGGGAAACCATGCTCAGTCAAACGCATAGCGCCGTGGTAAGAACCGTCTCCACCGATAACAACTACACCTTCAATGCCGTGTTTTTTCAATTGCTCAATCCCTTTTAGTTGCCCTTCAAGTTGAGCGAACTCTGGGTAACGAGCTGAGTGAAGGAAAGTACCACCACGAGAAATGATGTCTCCTACTGAAGCTGCATCTAGGGGATGAATTTCACCGGCAACCATACCAGCATATCCGTCATAGATACCAAACACTTCCATTCCTTCTGAAATTGCTTGACGAACAACTGCACGGATAGCAGCGTTCATACCAGGGGCGTCTCCACCACTAGTCAAAACAGCAATACGTTTCATATTGGTTTATGCTCCTTTTTCTTTTAACAGTCTTCTTGATTATACCACATTTGATTTTAAAATTCTTCTATTTTCCGTATTTTTAGCGATAAATCGTTTTCATAACCATTTCATTCAATTTCGCTTCTAATTCATTGGATTTAGCTACAAAATAATGGGGAGAAACGATGGTTTTCTGTTCCTCTTCATACCTGATGATGACTGGGATTGGACCTTTATACTGGTCTAAAATACGTGAAATTTCTTGATCCGATTCATGATTTTTTACCTGTATCCAAAAGCGTTCAGCAACTGCTTCTCTTATTTCTTGTGCAATCATTTGCAGACGGCCATCACGTGATTGTATTTTTCCTTTTATATAGTAGAAGGATCCCTCTTTTATTTCCTGTCCAACCTGACGATATAAGTCTGAAAAGAGGGTAACATCCAATTTTTTCTTACTATCATCTACCTGTAAGAAAGCCATGTTTTCGCCCTTTTTGGTACGAATTACTTTTATTTTCTGAACTTCAACCAAAATAATAGCATAGCTATTTTCTGACAAATTCCCAATTGGGATAATCGGGTAAATAGCCTTACTTGCAATAGCTTGTAGTGGATGTTTGCTAACTCCTACTCCTAAAAGTTCTTGTTCCATATAGAATTTTTCTTGTTCCGTCCAATCTTCCGATTCCTGCCAACTATAAATAGTATCTCCAAACAAACTTCCCAACTCTTTTACAAATTCAAATAGATTAACTAAATTATTGAATACTTTTTGACGATTTCTTTCAAATGAATCGAAAAGACCAACTTTTACCAAAGGTTCTAGCAGAGGAAGTTTCAGATAATTCTCAGGTAATTTAGCTATAAAATCTTCAATGTTAGAATAAGGCCTATTTTCAATAATCCAAAGCGCCAAATCTTTGCTGACTCCCTTAATCGATTTCAAACCTAGATAGATAGACTTATTGGCAATTTTATCGTGATAGGGAATGGTGTTGATGGACAGAGGGGCTACTTCAAATCCTGCTTCTAAGGCATCTATTAAGTAATCACTGTTGGCAAAATTCAACATAACCTGATAAAAAATGGCTGGATAATGCGTTTTGAAATAAGCCAACTGGAAGGCCAAGGCTGAGTAGGCATAGGCATGTGACCTGTTAAAACCATAACCTGCAAACTTCTCCATGACATCAAAGACCTGCTCTGCCTTTTCCGCAGTATGACCAACATCTAATGAACCTTGAATAAAGGAAGCCCTCATCTCATGCATGGCAGAGGCATCCTTTTTCCCCATAGCCCGACGCAAAATATCGGCTTTCCCAAGACTAAATCCAGCAAATCGCTGGGCAACCTGCATAACCTGCTCCTGATAGAGCATAATTCCGTAAGTTGGAGCCAAAATATCCTCCAGTACTGGATCCAGAACAGTCACTTCTTCCTGCCCATGCTTTCTTGCCACAAAATTATTGATATAGTCACTAGCACCCGGTCGATTTAGGGAAGTAGTGGCTACGACATCTTCAAAACAGACTGGCTGCACACGCTTAAGCAGGCGAATAGCACCAGGTTGCTCAAATTGAAAGATACCTTTTGTATTTCCAGAAGCAAAAAGAGCTAGTGTTTCTTTGTCTTCCAAATCTATTTCTTCGATTTTAAGGTGAATACCTTCTATTTCAGCAAGCAATTCTTGCATCTTCTGGACAAAGGTCAAATTTCGTAGTCCCAGAAAGTCCATCTTCAAAAGCCCACTAGCTTCAACACCATGAGCATCATATTGAGTCAGTGGAATTTCGTCACCATGCTTTAGAGGGATGTAATTGGTCAAATCTTGGTCACTGATCACAACACCAGCCGCATGGACAGAGGTTTGTCTTGGGTAGCCCTCTATCTTGCAAGCAATTTCAAAGGCTTTTTGGTATTCTAACTTACTATTGATTTGCTGACGAAACTGGAGGTTACCCTCATAGGCCGACTTGAGATTGTCACGAAAACTGATTTTCTTAGTAATTGCAGATAATTCATACTCAGGAACACCAAAGCGTTTCAAGACATCTCGTAGAGCTTGCTTAGCCCCAAAGGTAGAAAAAGTAACGATTTGAGCCGCATGCTTACTACCATATTTATTACCAACATATCTGATAAAATCTGGACGATAAATATCTGGGATATCAATATCAATATCAGGCATGGTATAGCGTTCACGATTGAGAAAGCGTTCAAAAATCAGATTTTTCTCTACTGGGTCAATCCCTGTAATATCTAAGGCATAAGAAACCAAGCTACCAACAGCAGAACCCCGTCCCATTCCCATATAGTAGCCATTTGAACGTCCAAAACGCAGCAAATCCCAGACAACTAAGAAATAATCATCAAAGCCCATATCATGAATAACAGCCAATTCTTGGTTTAGACGTTCTTGATATTCTTTACTAGACAACCCCTTCTGAGCAAGTCCCAATTCAGCACGTTCTCTCAACTCTTCTACTGCTGGTCTAGCTGGATTAAAACGAGGCAGTTTCAGACTAGTATCCAAGTCATAAGAAATGCTTGAAATAAGCTTTTCTAAATTGTCTAAGGCTTGCGGAAATCGTTCTTGGAATAATTTCTCTAAAGAACTTGCTGATATAAAGACATCTTGTCGTGATTGCAAGGGAACTTCTCTGAGCGGTAGGTTTTCTTTAATCGCTGTTAAAACTTGCAGAACTTCTCTATCTCTGCTTTCAAAGGCATTGACCCGATAAAGGGGCAAGATTGGATGATGAAATTCTCTTGTCAGTGTTTCTGGATAAACTCCAATATAATAATCACAGCCTAGATTTAATGATTCAAGCTCTTCAAAATAAGGCACAATTACTGCAATATCTTCTAGGTACTGAGATAGAACTGACCATGTTTTCTCCCCCTGCATCTTGGCTGTTGAAAGCTTCATCAACTGCTGATAGCCCACACTAGATAGAGCTAAAAAGCGCAAATTCACTTCCTGAGCATCCACAAATACAGTCATTTCAAGCCCTAGCAAAGGATGAATGCCATATTTTTTTGTAACCTCTAGAAAGTCAAAAGCACCATAAAGATTATCAATATCCATCATAGCCAGATGAGTGTAGCCGTATTCTTTAGCTGCTCTCACATACTTTTCGATCGAAATGACGCTTTCCATAAAACTATAGACTGTTTTTGTATCTAGTTGTGCGATCAATTTACACTTCTCCTCTATCCTTCTCACTATATTATACCATTTTCACCTATAAAAGGTTGCTCTTGAGAAAAATTTCATCAGCTTACTAATTTACTTTCTATTCATTTGTATTTTTGTCATCGTTTTTTATATTTATACTATATTATATATAAAAATAGAAAACATATAATATAAATCTCCTAGAATTTTTATATTATACCTATTACGTCTATTATTACACTGTTCTCTATATTGAATTTAGCACTTTATTCATTTTTATTGGATTATTTCCTTTTGCAGTTAACAATTCCCTTTCTGCTTTTTTTTTGATATAATAACCTTAACTATCATTCTATATGGAGGTTCTATGCGTTTTAATCAATATAGTTATATCACTTTTCCAAAAGAAAATATCTTATCTGAACTAAAAAAATGTGGCTTTGATTTACAAAACACAGCCAATCCCAAGGAATTACTGGAAACTTTTTTACGTCGCTTCTTTTTCACTTATGAGAACACCGACTATCCACTCTTCTGCTTGGCTGTAGATAAAGAAACTAACATATTAACTTTTTTCAAATCTGACAAAGACTTGACAGCAGCTATTTTTTATACTGTTGCTTTTCAACTTTTAGGCTTTTCTTATTTGGTTGACTTCGAAGATAGTGACGTTTTTCGTAAAGAAACTGGATTTCCCATTATATATGGTGACTTGATTGAAAATCTTTATCAGTTACTCAATACTCGCACCAAAAAGGGAAATACTCTTATCGACCAACTTGTTAGTGATGGTCTTATTCCGGAGGATAATGACTACCACTACTTTAACGGCAAGAGTTTGGCTACTTTTTCTAGCCATGATGTCATTCGTGAAGTCGTTTACGTTGAGTCTCGTGTCGATACTGACCAAAAAGGTCTACCAGACTTAGTCAAGGTTAGCATTATTCGTCCACGTTATGAGAGCCAAATCCCTGCCATCATGACAGCCAGTCCTTATCATCAGGGAACAAATGACAAGGCAAGCGATAAGGCTCTCTATAAGATGGAGGGCGAGCTTGAGGTTAAACCTGCTCATAAGATTGAACTAGAGGAACCTCAACTCAATCTCGTCCAACCCCAAGGCCAAGCTGAGCTTGTGTCGGAAGCTGAGGAAAAGCTAAGTCACATCAACTCTAGCTATACACTCAACGACTACTTCCTTCCACGAGGTTTTGCCAATCTCTATGTTTCAGGTGTTGGTACCAGAGACTCTACTGGTTTCATGACTAATGGCGACTACCAGCAAATCGAGGCTTATAAAAATGTCATTGATTGGCTTAATGGCCGTTGCCGTGCCTTTACCGATTATACGCGCCAGCGTCAAGTCAAGGCTGACTGGTCAAATGGAAAAGTAGCCACAACTGGACTTTCCTATCTAGGTACCATGTCAAACGGCCTTGCCACTACAGGTGTTGATGGTTTAGAAGTCATCATTGCTGAGGCTGGCATTTCTTCATGGTACAACTATTACCGTGAAAACGGTCTGGTGACTAGTCCAGGTGGTTATCCAGGCGAGGACTTTGACTCCCTTGCTGAACTAACCTACTCTCGTAATCTCTTGGCTGGCGACTATATCCGTGGCAATGAAGCTCACCAAGCTGACTTAGAAAAAGTGAAAGCTCAGCTAGACCGAAAAACTGGGGACTATAACCAGTTTTGGCATGACCGTAATTATCTGCTCAATGCCCATAAGGTAAAAGCAGAGGTTGTCTTTACCCACGGTTCACAGGATTGGAATGTCAAACCACTTCATGTTTACCAGATGTTCCATGCCCTTCCTGCTCACATAAACAAGCATCTCTTTTTCCACAATGGCGCCCATGTGTACATGAACAACTGGCAGTCCATTGACTTCCGTGAATCCATGAATGCCTTATTAACCAAGAAATTATTGGGACAAGATACAGATTTTCAACTTCCGACCGTTATCTGGCAGGACAATACTGCTCCTCAGACTTGGTTATCTCTTGATAACTTTGGTGAGCAAGAAAACTTTGAAACCTTCTCACTCGGTCAAGAAGAACAGGTCATTCAAAACCAGTACTCAGATAAGGATTTTGAACGTTATGGTAAGACATACCAGACCTTCAATACGGAACTCTATCAAGGGAAAACAAATCAAATTACTATTGACCTTCCTGTGACTAAGGATCTTCACTTGAACGGTCGTGCCCAACTTAATCTTCGTATCAAATCCAGTACAAATAAGGGGCTCTTATCTGCCCAACTGCTAGAATTTGGACAGAAGAAATACCTACAACCTTATCCAGCTATTATCAGTGCTAAAACCATTGATAATGGACGCTACCACATGTTGGAAAATCTCTGTGAATTACCATTTAGACCAAATGCACAACGAGTCATGACAAAAGGTTACCTTAATTTACAAAATAGAAATGATTTACTGTTAGTAGAGGATGTTACTGCAGATGAATGGATGGATGTGCAATTTGAACTGCAACCTACTATTTATAAGCTAAAAGAAGGAGATACTCTTCGTTTAGTCCTCTATACGACTGACTTTGAAATCACCATCCGTGACAATACCGACTATCACTTGACTGTCGACCTCGCTCAGTCCACGCTTACCTTACCTTGCTGAAAGGAGTTACATTATTATGAATAAATCAGAACACCGCCACCAACTCATACGCGCTCTTGTCGCAAAAAACAAGATTCATACACAGGCTGAATTGCAGTCCCTTCTTGCTGAGAACGACATTCAAGTGACCCAGGCAACCCTCTCACGCGACATCAAAAATATGAACCTATCAAAAGTCCGCGAAGAAGATAACGCTTATTATGTTCTTAATAATGGTTCCATCTCAAAATGGGAAAAACGTTTAGAAAACTATATGGAAGATGCCCTCATCATGTTGCGACCTATTCAGCACCAAGTCCTACTCAAAACTCTTCCTGGTCTAGCACAATCGTTCGCTACAATTATTGATGCTCTTGATTTCCAATATATTATCGCAACCCTTTGTGGTGATGATGTTTGCCTTATCATCTGTGAAGATACAGATGCTGCTCAAAAGTGCTTTGAAGAACTGAAAAAATTCGCCCCACCATTTTTCTTTGAAGAATAATAAATGACTACAACTAACAATTATGCTTTAAAAAACCTGGTAGAAAGTCTTTAACATCAGAAAACGCATAGTATCAAGTGTTGAAAACCCTTGATACTATGCGTTTTGCTTTATTCTAGGAAGATTTATACTCTTCGAAAATCTCTTCAATCCGCGTCAACGTCAGCTTGCCGTAGGTATGGTTACTGACTTCGTCAGTCTTATCTACAACCTCAAAACCGTGTTTTGAGCAGCCTGCGGCTAGTTTGCTCTTTGATTTTCACTGAGTATTCCTTCATTTTCTCCTGCAATTGAATTCTTGCTCGGCTTTTTGTTTTCTATTTCTTTAAAATCAAAGTAGCTCTTTTATAATAACTCGATCAACAAACATCGTGGTACAAGTATCTACTTTGAAATTTATCAACCACTTAACAACTGATACTGTATTCTAGGAAAACGATGACATTCTTTCTAATAAAACTTCTCATATATAGCATAAATTTCTACTCTTTTTAATTTTAAATGAGTCTCAGTATGGCAATCACTTTAGAATTTAAGCCACTTCTCCAGCTCGATCATTGATGAGCTCAATGGTTTGAACAATATTACGAAGTACTGGTAGTTGGTGTTGAAAGAGTAGTTGAACAGATCCATGAGATTTAAATGGCTCTTGCGTTAACACTTTCATCTCTAAGCAACCATTTTCTACAATGTAGTCTACAATCAATTTTACAAATGAAATCTGCCTGGCATTAAGATTCTCATCCGACAAAAATTTAGAAAAAATACGATTGGCAGACTCTCTATCTAAGCCAATAATCTCACGCACCAATCTCGGAATTGCCTTATTTTCATAATGATGTTGGTAGTCTGCTTTGCTACCTAATTTTTCCCAGAGCAATTTTTCAAGTGCAAGCATATCATCAGATGTCAACTTTTTATTATGGTATAGCTTAGAAATGGACTCTTCATCCAGATGAGTTTTCAAATAATGCTCAACTTTTTCATTATAAGATCGAAGATCGTTGACCTGCAAAAATGCTGTGGTCTCGTGAACAGTGGAGAGTATACGATCTTCAAAGTTAACATAGTAGGGTTTACGGTCTGTTTTATCCAAAAACTGTAATAAATCTCGAATAGCAAGACGAATTTTTTCCAAATCAGACAAGCTAACTTCTTTCCAAAATTCAGGCTCCTGTACTTTCCTGATAATTTCAACCTGCTCAAAAACCTGCGGGATATTGCCAATAGCAGAAAGAGCTCTAGCCGTCTTCATCACTTGGGAAATATGAACAGTGGAAGATTTAGCTGTCAGTTGCCCCAACTGAATATGAAGTAAGCACAAATCAAATCTCCTCGCCATCTCATCTTCTTTATCTTCATCAAATAAAAGCGGAGAGAGATTTTTTTGAATGGTTTCACTTGTAACAGCAGTTAGATTCTGCCAACTTTCCAATTTCCTATAGCTATAAACTGTATCTAAAACCATACGAACCCTGAAGTCCAACTCATTTAAGCTCTCTATACGACCTTGAAGTTCCGAGACAAGCTGCTGACGGTATGCTCTCGCAAACTGATCTTCTTGGTATTGGAGTCCCTGAAGTTCTCGAATCAAGTCCACTTTGATATTAAATAAACGCTGAGTCAACGAAACAATGTGACGCCCCTCTCCATCTCTTGGATCTGCACGAAAATAATCAAAATTGTCCCCATAATCAAATACCAAGAAGTTTTCCTTATCCTGCTCAGGTCCAAATAAATCTTTACATAGACGGGTTCCTCGACCAATCATCTGCCAAAACTTAGTTTTAGAGCGTACTTTCTTGAAGAAGACTAAATTCACAACCTCTGGTACATCAATACCTGTATCTAACATATCGACAGAAATCGCAATTTGAGGATACTTCTCCTTAATTTTAAAATCATCAATCAAGGTCTGATAATGCTTCATACTATAATCAATCACCTGAGCATAGTCGCTCCCTTTTTCAGGATAGCGGTTGTTAAAAATACCTCTGATATATTCCGCATGATCATGATTTTTAGCAAAAATAATAGTTTTACCAATTTCATCCCCCGAGGCTGTCTGAATTCCTCTTGTCATGAGTTCATTTAAAACAATTTCTACTGTACTTTTATTGAAAATAAAAGAATTAAATACACTCCCATCAATATCTTTTTCACAGCTATCGTCTTCAAATTTGCTATCAAAATGTTCCTTTTCTTCTTCAGACAAATCATCATAATGTAGACCATCCGTAGGTAGTTTCAGTTTAGTTTCGATAGAATGATAGGCTACTAAATATCCGTCTTTAACAGCCTCTTCCAAATCATATGCATATGTTGGAACACCATTCTCCAAATTAAAGAATCCATAGGTGTTTTTATCTAAATCTTGACGCGGAGTAGCTGTTAAGCCTACAATCCTTGCATCAAAATAATCAAAAATGGACTTGTATTTCTGATAAATAGAACGGTGAGACTCGTCAATTATGATAAGGTCAAAATGCCCAACAGTGAAAGGGCGTTGATTTACTTCTTCTTGACCACTAATCGCTCCAATCATGGTCGGATAAGTTGAAAAGACCATGCGACTTGATTGAGCTCCTTCTTTATCTTCTAAGAAGTTACAAACGGAAAGATCTGGGAGTAATTTTCTAAACGAATCATAGGCTTGCTTAACCAAGGAAGTTCTATCGGCTAAGAAGAGAACGTTTTTTACCCAGTTATGACGTGATAAGGTATCAACTAGAGAAACTGCTGTACGAGTTTTCCCAGCCCCAGTTGCCATAACCAAAAGTGCCTGTCTACGATGATTAGAGAAAGCTTCACAAACGCTTGCAATCGCATGTTTTTGGTAGTGACGCCCGGAAATATCGTCTCTAATTTTACTAGAAATATCCTCAAGTGGTTTTTGAAGATGACGTCTATCCATCACTAATTGCAATTCTTCTTGAGAGTAAAAGCCTGCAATCTGGCGGCGGTTCGGACCATCAAGTATATAGTGCTTCAACCCATTTGTAATAAAGCAAATTGGCTGATAGCCGATATGTTTCTCCAGAGCTTCAGCATATTCTTTGACCTGTACTTCCCCTACTTCTGGATTGACAGAGGCTTTTTTAGCCTCTACAATCGCTAAAATTTTCCCATTTTTACCATAAAGTACATAGTCACAGTAACCAATTCCTGAACCGTGCTTCAGACCATCAACAGCTATCTCAACACGACAGTTTTCTTCAAATATCCATCCTGCTAGACGGAGATCAATATCAATAAAGAGCTTTCTTGTCTCTGCCTCAGATAATTGATCAATATGGAAAGGCACATCTTGCCGTTGCGCTGCAGTCTCACGTTTTTCAGTATAAGTCTCTTGAACTTCTACGGACTGAGCAGCCATCTGTTCATGAAAATCAGGCAGTTCTGGTAAACTGTCTTGTAACTTTATCATAGATTGTGGAGTTTCTCGGTATTTGATGTTTGCTGAAAGTGGTAAGCACTTCTCATCAAAATAACGCTCCACAAACTCATTGCTGTAACAATAATCGATAAAATTAACAAACTGATACAAATGATGCAAAGCTAAAATAGCTTCTCGTTCCTTAATTTCACCACCATGAGCAGCATGGTTTCCCCACCGAATCAACAGAACTATCTGCTTGTGGAGTTCAGAATCTACGATATCCCTAAAATCATCATCCCATACTAAAGAAGATAGAGTAGCACGATAGGGAGCTTCTAAATATGAATCGTGACTATATATCCAATGGACAGCCTGCTCTAAAGCACGACGCGCCATAAAGGCAGTAGCCACAGTTGATGTAGCAATCATATTCTCAGCTTCAATGCAAGGTTTTGAAAAAGATTCATATTCGTCATTTTTTAAAAGAAAGCTAAAATTTCCCATTTTTTTCTCACTTTAAACAAATAGTTTAGCTATATTATACTAAATTTCAAGCTATTTCTCCACACTTTTATAGCTATCTCACAAGCAAATTGTGATTTGTCGACCAGGGCTACAAAGTCTGCGAACTCATTTTGGAAGGCTA
>NZ_MWSM01000009.1 GCF_002087075.1 Streptococcus pseudopneumoniae ATCC BAA-960 = CCUG 49455 | reverse complement strand
GGCTTGATTACGACTAAATAGAAAGGCTTCAAAATAGATTACACCAACCGCAGGCTCAGGCTTGCGGTTTTTTGTTTGTCTGAATCAAGAAAACATCTAACCAACCGACATTAATGTCGGTAGCAAAATAAATGGTTTGTCTGAAAAAAATTGACTTGTTGACATCAACAAATAGCTTTATAAAGCGCTTGGTTGCCAATTTTGTTGATGTTAACAAAATTAGAGTTTATATTTCTATTTTGCAAAAACAGGCATTTTGAACGATTAGAAAGCAAAATCACAATCCTATTGTTCAAAAAAGCGTTTACGTGAAGAATATGGAGAGGAAATCGTGGTGTATCATTGTCAAAAACGGTGTTTTGTTAAAAATAAAAAACAGTGACCGAAATCACTGCTTATCAGTTGTAGCAAATTCATAAAGTTTTTCCGCTGTGAGAAGTGCCATTTTGTCCATGCTTGTTTTTCCTTTTCTGAGATCAGAAACAGTAGTCCATGGAACTCCAGCACCTTGCGAAATAGTAGATGTAGACATCGAACTGTCTAGCAATTCTTGAATAACTTTTCTCATCTTATTTGTCCTTTTTGTTTTTTAGATAAATATATACATTGATTGCAATTATAAAAATAGCTATTGCGCTGACCATTGCATTTCCTCTTTTCATTTGATAAAATAGAGGTGTGAGGGGCTTTCGCCCCAACCTCTTAGCGTTTACCTTTTTCTTTGACGGGATTTCGGTTTACGCTTTTTGTTTTGCCTTGCGACCGTTATTGCGGTCACTAGACTTGCGATAGCAGTTACCGTTTCAGGAATATTGTCTATTGCCTTTTCAAGTAACCTAAGCCAATCTTCTTTGTTCAATTTCATCACCCCCTTTCCTTATCTTGATTATATTATATCACGGCATACCGAGAAAGTCAAGAGTTTTGATGAAGTTTTTTAAAAAAACAGGGGGCAAAAAAGGGGCAAAAGTGTCGTAAATCTCTGTAAAATGATGTAAAAACATTTATTTAAAAGCTCAAAATATAGCTATTTTAAAAGGTATTGTAAGATATAGTAAAACGATGTAAAGGTATTTGTAAAAGCCGATGAATTATAAAACCACGCATCCTATGTGACTCGTGGTTCTTTTTTATAAACTAGTAGAGTGTTTTGGTTGTACTTTTTGTTCAGGGTCTATGTAGTTGATAGCATTATTGACAGCAGTTGGAGCTTCTCCGAGACCTGTCGCAATCAAGTCAATTTTTCCGTCATAGTAGCAGCAGTCACCAATAGCATAGATACCTGCTTGGCTGGATTCCTGTTTGCTGTTGACGATAATCTTGTGTCGGTTGAGTTCCAACCCCCAGTTTTTAAGATTACCGACAGAAGATTTGAAACCATAGTTGACAAAGAGGTGATCTAAGTCAATCGTTTCGGTTTCATCAGATTTGACTTTTGTGATTTCAAGTTTATCAATCGTGTTTCCATCTCCAAGGAGTTGGCTAGGGACGAATGGTGTCTTGATGGTCACAGATGATTCTTGCAAGGCTTGAACGCTGTGTTCCAAGGCACGGAAATTATCTCTGCGGTGAACAAGGGTAGTTGGTGCGATTTTTTCAAAAGCCAAAGTCCAATCCACAGCCGAATCTCCCCCACCAAGAATGGTCACTTTCTTACCAGCGTATTGCTGAATGTTAGAAACGTGGTAGTGGATATTTTCATAGCTCTCAACCCCTTCAAGTTCCAGCGGACGTGGTTTGAAGGCACCGCCACCCATAGCGATGATAACTGTTTTAGTCAGGTGACTTCCTTTAGAAGTTGTGATGGCAAATTCTTCTTCTTGTTTGTCAATCTCAAGAACCGTTTCATTGAGATGAATAGGGGTATCAAAGCTGTTTAGCTGTTCAATCAAGCGGTTAGTCAACTCTTCTCCAGTCAGGTTTGGGAAGCCTGGTACGTCTAGGATTTCCTTTTCAGGGTAGAGAATAGCAGGTTGTCCACCTAGCTGGGGAAGAGAGTCGATGATTTGAACCTTGGCTTGGCGTAGGTGGGCATAAAAGGCTGCAAAAAGCCCGACAGGACCACCACCCACAATGGTAATATCATAGAGTTGAGACATAGTTTCTCCTTTGTTTTTTCTAGTCAGTTTATTTTATCATATTTTTGTTCAATGTAAAATGGACTAGGATAGGGAAAAAAATGCCAGAAAATGGTATAATAGGATGAAAGTGTTTTGATAGGGAGGATATCAGGGATGAATTTTCAACAATTATCCAATCTGCAATATTGGACCAGTTTGTTTGCAAGTCCATGGACGATAGCTATCAATCTGATTGATATTTTGATTGTTGCTTATATTTTATACCATTTTACAAAAGCTATTGCAGGAACCAAGATTATGATTTTGGTACGTGGAGTTTTGGTGTTTATTTTAGCTCAAATCCTTGCAAATATGATTGGTTTGACTACGATTTCTTGGTTAATCAATCAAATTATTACTTATGGGGTTATTGCGGCGGTTGTTATCTTCTCTCCAGAGATTCGGACTGGTTTGGAACGTTTGGGAAGAGCGACAGATTTCTTTTCCAATGCCCCTATTAGTGCTGAGGAACAGATGATTCGTGCCTTTGTTAAGTCTGTTGAATACATGAGTCCTCGTAAAATCGGGGCCTTGGTTGCTATTCAGCGTGTACGTACCTTGCAGGAGTATATTTCGACAGGAATTCCCTTGGATGCTAAGATTTCTGCAGAACTTCTCATTAACATTTTTATTCCCAACACTCCCCTACATGATGGTGCGGTGATTATCAAAGAAGAACGTATTGCTGTGACGTCTGCCTATCTGCCCTTGACAAAAAACACAGGGATTTCCAAGGAATTTGGGACCAGACACCGGGCGGCTATCGGTTTATCAGAAGTCTCAGATGCCTTGACTTTTGTCGTATCAGAGGAAACGGGAGGAATTTCGATAACCTATAATGGAAGCTTTAAGCACAACCTAACACTTGATGAATTTGAAACAGAATTACGTGAAATCTTACTTCCAAAAGAGGAAGCGGGTCTTAGTTTTAAAGAACGATTGCTAGGAGGATGGAAACATGAAAAAAAATAGTTTATATATCATATCCTCACTCTTTTTTGCTTGTGTCTTATTTGTCTATGCTACGGCGACGAATTTTCAAAACAGTACCAGTGCTAGGCAGGTAAAAACGGAAACCTATACGAATACAGTAACAAATGTTCCTATTGACATACGCTATAATAGTGATGAGTATTTTATTAGCGGTTTTGCTTCAGAAGTCTCAGTGGTCTTGACTGGTGCAAATCGCCTATCGCTAGCTAGTGAAATGCAAGAAAGCACACGTAAATTCAAGGTTACTGCTGACCTAACAGATGCCAGTGTTGGAACGATTGAAGTTCCTTTGAGCATTGAAGATTTACCCAATGGGCTGACCGCTGTGGCGACTCCGCAAAAAATTACAGTCAAGATTGGGAAGAAGGCTCAGAAGGATAAGGTAAAGGTTGTACCAGAGATTGACCCTAGTCAAATTGATAGTCGGGTACAGATTGAAAATGTCACGGTGTCAGATGAAGAAGTGTCGATTACGAGTGATCAAGAGACATTGGATAGAATTGATAAGATTATCGCTGTCTTGCCAACTAGCGAACACATAACAGGTAATTACAGTGGTTCAGTACCTTTGCAGGCAATCGACCGCAATGGTGTTGTCTTACCGACAGTTATCACTCCCTTTGATACAACAATGAAGGTAACTACAAAACCAGCAGCACCAAGTTCAAGCACATCAAATTCAACTACAAGCAGTTCATCGGAGACATCTTCGTCAACGAAAGCAACTAGTTCAAAAACGAATTAAAAATAGAAAAAAGGATTTTATAAAAATGGGTAAATATTTTGGGACTGATGGAGTCCGTGGAGAAGCTAATGTAGAACTTACTCCAGAATTAGCTTTTAAGCTAGGACGTTTTGGAGGCTATGTTCTTAGTCAACATGAAACGGAAGCACCGAAAGTCTTTATAGGACGTGACACACGTATTTCAGGGGAAATGCTAGAATCTGCCTTGGTAGCTGGTCTTCTATCTGTAGGAATTCACGTATACAAACTAGGTGTTCTGGCGACACCAGCAGTAGCTTACTTGGTAAAAACTGAGGGAGCAAGCGCCGGTGTCATGATTTCTGCTAGCCACAACCCAGCCCTTGATAATGGAATCAAGTTCTTTGGCGGTGATGGCTTCAAACTAGATGACGAAAAAGAAGCAGAAATTGAAGCCTTGCTAGATGCTGCGGAAGACACTCTTCCTCGTCCAAGTGCAGAAGGCTTGGGAACCTTGGTAGATTATCCAGAAGGCTTGCGTAAGTATGAAGGCTACCTTGTTTCAACTGGAACTCCTCTTGAAGGAATGAAGGTTGCCTTGGATACAGCTCATGGTGCAGCTTCTACAAGTGCCCGTCAAATCTTTGCAGACCTTGGTGCTCAGTTGACTGTTATAGGGGGAACACCAGATGGTCTTAACATCAACCTTAATGTTGGTTCAACCCACCCAGAAACCCTTCAAGAAGTGGTCAAAGAAAGCGGCTCAGCTATTGGTTTGGCCTTTGATGGAGACAGTGACCGTTTGATTGCTGTTGATGAAAATGGCGACATCGTCGATGGTGACAAGATTATGTACATCATTGGGAAATACCTTTCTGAAAAAGGACAATTGGCTCAAAATACAATTGTGACAACTGTTATGTCTAACCTTGGTTTCCACAAGGCCTTGGATCGCGAAGGTATTAACAAGGTAGTCACTGCAGTTGGCGACCGCTACGTTGTTGAAGAAATGCGAAAATCAGGCTACAACTTCGGTGGTGAACAATCTGGGCACGTTATCTTGATGGACTACAATACAACAGGTGATGGTCAATTATCCGCTGTCCAATTGACAAAAATCATGAAGGAAACTGGTAAGAGCTTGTCAGAGTTGGCAGCAGAAGTAACCATCTATCCACAAAAATTAGTCAATATCCGAGTGGAAAATGCCGTGAAGGAAAAGGCTATGGAAGTGCCAGCTATCAAGGCTATCATCGAGAAGATGGAAGAAGAAATGGCAGGGAATGGTCGTATCTTAGTACGCCCAAGTGGAACAGAGCCCCTCTTGCGTGTTATGGCAGAAGCGCCTACCACAGAAGAAGTTGACTACTATGTTGATACCATCGCAGACGTAGTTCGAGCTGAAATTGGGATGGACTAAAACTTAGAAAACTAGATGAAAATAAAAAATTATGGTACAATAGCTTATAATATTGTAGCCGAGGGAGAAAGATATGAATCTTAAACGTGAACAAGAATTTGTTAGTCAGTATCATTTTGATGCGCGTAATTTTGAATGGGAAAATGAAAATGGAGCTCCTGAAACTAAGGTGGATGTGAACTTCCAATTGCTCCAACATAATCAAGAAAATCAAGTGACTTCCTTGATTGTCATCTTGACATTTATGATTGTATTTGATAAGTTTGTCATCAGTGGAACCATTTCACAGGTAAATCATATCGATGGCCGTATTGTCAATGAACCAAGTGAATTGAGCCAAGAAGAAGTGGAAACTTTGGCTCGTCCATGTTTGAATATGCTCAACCGTTTGACTTACGAAGTAACTGAAATTGCATTAGACTTACCAGGAATCAATTTGGAGTTCTAATTATGAAACTAGCTGTTATCACAGATTCTTCTGCCTATCTCAGTGCAGAGACCTTGCAAAGAGAAGATTTGTATGTCTTGGATATTCCTGTCAATATTGATGGTGAGGAGTATGTCGAAGGCATCAATCTGACTGCTGAGGAATTTTACCCAAAAATGGCTCAGGCTTCTGAATTGCCTAAGACCAGTCAACCAAGTATTGCCAAGTTAGATGAGATCTTAACTTCGCTCAAAGAACAAGGTTATACACATGCCTTGGGACTGTTCCTATCTTCTGGAATTTCAGGTTTTTACCAAAATATTCAGTATATGGTGGATGACTATGAAGGTTTAACCAGTGCTTTCCCAGACACTTTGATTACAAGCGCTCCCCTAGGCATCATGGTTGAAAGCGTCTTTAACTGGCGAGATCAGGGCGATGATTTTGCTATCATTCAGGATAAGCTAGCTATTCAAATCAGCCGTACGTCAGCTTTTATCATGGTAGATGACCTGGATCATTTGGTAAAAGGTGGGCGCCTTTCAAATGGGGCTGCCATTTTGGGCAATTTGCTTAGCATTAAGCCAATCCTTTATTTTAACGATCAAGGTGTGATTGAAGTTTACGAAAAAGTTCGTACGGAAAAGAAAGCAACCAAGCGCTTGATTGAAATCATCAAGGAAACAACGGCTTCAGGCCAATATCGGGTCATTGTCATTCACGGGAATGCTCCTGAAAAGGCTGAGGAATTACGTCAGCACTTACTAGATTCTGAAGTGGGTACGGATATTTCACTTGCTACATTTGGTAGTGTCATTGGAACACACCTAGGCGCAGGAAGTATTGCTCTGGGTTATATTCCAGTGATTTAGTTGGGACTTTTAGCTTAGTTAAGATGCCTTGTATCTTAGCAATTGAACACGGACTACCTGCCTCTTGAAAAAAGATGCCTGTCTTGCCTTTCGTGGCAAGTCAGCGTCATTCCCTATTTTTCATGGGCAGCTAAGGTCCTTTGTATCTTGATAATTGAACACGCCTGGGACCCTGTGTGAAAAAGATAGTTCTTCCAAGGAGTAGACACTTCTTGATCAGAATTCCTATTTTCACTTTGTGTTCTTACAGGCCTTGTATCTTAGACAGGAGTAGAGATGAGTATTCGAGTAATTATTGCTGGTTTTAAGGGAAAGATGGGTCAAGCTGCTTGTCAGATGGTCTTGGCTGATCCAGACTTGGACTTGGTAGCAGTTTTGGATCCTTTTGAGTCTGAGTCAGAATGGCAGGGAATTCCTGTTTTCAAGGATAAGGCTGATTTAGCAGGCTTTGAAGCGGATGTTTGGGTAGATTTTACAACTCCAGCTGTTGCCTATGAAAATACACGCTTTGCTCTTGAAAATGGCTTTGCTCCAGTAGTTGGAACGACTGGTTTCACGAGTGAAGAAATTACAGAGCTAAAAGTATTTTCTCGTGCCCAAGATTTGGGTGGCTTGATCGCTCCAAATTTTGCCTTGGGTGCTGTCTTGCTTATGCAATTTGCAAGGCAGGCTGCTAAATATTTCCCCAATGTGGAGATTATCGAGCTCCATCATGACAAGAAAAAGGATGCTCCGAGTGGAACAGCTATTAAAACGGCTGAGTTAATGGCAGAAGTTCGAGAGTCTATTCAGCAAGGTGCGCCTGATGAGGAAGAATTGATTGCAGGTGCCCGTGGTGCTGACTTTGATGGCATGCGGATTCACTCAGTTCGTTTACCAGGCTTGGTAGCCCATCAGGAAGTCATCTTTGGCAATCAGGGAGAAGGATTGACGCTCCGTCATGACTCCTATGATCGCAGCTCCTTCATGACAGGGGTGAATTTGGGAATTAAAGAAGTTGTCAAGCGTCATGAGCTTGTCTATGGATTAGAACACTTATTATGAGATTAACGCAAATGCCTTCTGAATTTCAGAAGGCTTTACCAGTATTAGAAAAAATTAAAGAAGCAGGTTTTGAGGCCTATTTTGTTGGAGGTTCTGTTCGAGATGCCCTTCTCAATCGCCCTATCCATGATGTGGATATTGCGACGTCTTCTTATCCAGAAGAGACCAAGCAGATTTTTCCGCGAACAGCCGATATCGGAATCGAGCATGGAACCGTCTTGGTCTTAGATGGGGATGAGGAGTATGAGGTAACCACCTTTCGGACAGAAGATGTCTATGTGGACTATCGCAGACCCAGTGCGGTTTCCTTTGTTCGTTCGCTAGAAGAAGACCTCAAGCGCCGTGATTTTACAGTCAATGCCTTTGCTTTGGATGAGACAGGAGAAATCATTGACTTGTTCCATGGGCTAGGAGATTTAGAAAATCAAGTTTTGCGAGCGGTTGGTGTGGCTAGTGAGCGTTTCAACGAAGATGCTTTGCGGATTATGCGTGGTTTCCGTTTTCAGGCCAGTCTTGGCTTTGAACTTGAGTCAGAAACCTTTAAAGCTATGAAGACATTGACGCCCCTTTTGGAGAAAATTTCTGTGGAGCGTACCTTCGTTGAGTTTGATAAACTCTTGCTGGCTCCATTTTGGAGAAGGGGCTTGGCTTCCATGATTGAGAGTCAAGCTTATGACTATCTCCCTGATCTGGCATCTAGCCAAGACAAACTTAACAGACTGTTTGATTTAGAGACTGATTTCACCTTTGAATCTTCAGAGCAAGCTTGGGCGGCTCTACTGTGGGCTTTGGAGATTGAAAATGCGCAGCCATTTTTGAAAGCTTGGAAGACCTCACGCCAGTTTGCCAAGCAAGTTCAGGATTTGCTGACTATTTTGGCTCTGCGTGAAAAGGGAGAATTGAGCAAGCGCGATTGTTACCGCTTTGACTTGGAGTTGCTTTTACAGGCTGAAAATCTTCGTCATACCCAGGGAAAACCAGTCAACCCACAAGTCATAACAGAAACCTATCAGAGTTTGACCATTCATGACAAGAAAGAAATTCAGATTAATGGTGGCATTTTGATCAAGGAATATGGTTATCAGCCGGGACCAGACTTGGGAGAGATTTTAACAGAGATTGAGTATGCCATTGTCGATGGAGAATTGGAAAATGACCGACAAGCCATCCATGCTTATCTGAGGGAGAAGAAATGAGTGATTTTATCGTTGAAAAACTAAGTAAATCTGTCGGTGATAAGACCGTTTTTAAGGATATTTCCTTTATCATCCATGACCTAGACAGAATTGGTTTGATTGGTGTCAATGGAACAGGGAAGACCACCCTTTTAGATGTTCTTTCTGGCGTTTCTGGCTTTGATGGGGATGTCAGTCCCTTTTCGGCTAAGAATGATTACCAGATTGGTTATTTGACTCAAGATCCTGATTTTGATGATAGCAAGACGGTCTTGGATACGGTTCTTTCCAGCGACCTCAAGGAAATCCAGCTCATTCGTGAGTATGAGTTGATCATGCTCAACTACAGTGAGGACAAGCAGGCTCGTTTGGAACGGGTCATGGCTGAAATGGACTCTCTCCAAGCTTGGGAAATCGAGAGTCAGGTCAAGACTGTTCTCAGCAAGCTGGGGATTCAGGACTTATCTACTCCTGTTGGGGAATTGTCAGGTGGTCTAAGAAGACGGGTCCAGTTGGCGCAAGTTCTTCTTGGTAATCACGACCTCTTGCTGCTGGATGAGCCAACCAACCATCTGGATATTGCGACTATTGAGTGGCTGACCCTCTTTTTAAAAAATTCTAAGAAGACAGTTCTCTTTATCACTCACGATCGTTATTTCTTGGATGCTTTGTCAACTCGGATTTTCGAGTTGGATCGAGCTGGATTGACCGAGTATCAAGGGAATTATCAGGACTATGTTCGCCTTAAGGCGGAACAGGACGAGCGTGACGCAGCTCTTCTCCACAAAAAAGAACAACTCTATAAGCAGGAATTGGCCTGGATGCGTAGACAACCGCAGGCGCGTGCGACCAAGCAGCAGGCTCGTATCAATCGTTTCCACGACCTGAAAAAGGAAGTTTCAGGCAATACTGATGAGACAGACTTGACCATGAACTTTGAAACCAGTCGGATTGGGAAAAAGGTCATCGAGTTTCAGGATGTTTCCTTTGCCTATGAAAACAAGCCTATTTTGCAAGATTTTAATCTCTTGGTGCAAGCCAAAGACCGCATCGGAATCGTTGGGGATAACGGTGTTGGGAAATCAACCCTGCTCAATCTAATTGCAGGCAGCCTTGAGCCGACAGCAGGTCAAGTTGTGATAGGGGAAACTGTTCGCATCGCCTATTTCTCTCAGCAAATTAAGAGCTTGGATGAAAGCAAGCGAGTGATCAATTACCTGCAGGAAGTGGCAGAAGAGGTCAAAACCAGTGGTGGTTCTACGACTTCCATTGCAGAGTTGCTGGAGCAGTTCCTTTTCCCACGTTCGACGCATGGAACCTTGATTGAGAAATTGTCTGGTGGAGAGAAAAAACGTCTTTATCTCCTCAAACTGCTCTTGGAAAAACCAAATGTTCTTCTCTTGGACGAACCGACCAATGATTTGGACATTGCAACTTTGACAGTTTTGGAGAATTTCTTGCAAGGCTTTGCTGGTCCAGTTTTGACTGTTAGTCACGACCGCTATTTCTTGGATAAGGCAGCGACTAAGATTCTCGCTTTTGAGGATGGCAAGATTCGTCCTTTCTTTGGTCATTATACCGACTATCTTGATGAAAAAGTCTTTGAAACAGAGATGGCCAATCAAGTGCAAAAGGCTGAAAAGGAGAAAGTGGTCAAGGTTCGTGAAGGCAAGAAACGCATGACCTACCAAGAAAAGCAGGAGTGGGCAAGCATTGAAGGCGATATTGAAGCCTTGGAAAACCGTATCGCTGCTATTGAAGAGGAAATGCAGGCTAACGGCTCTGACTTTGGTAAGCTGGCTACTCTCCAAAAAGAATTGGATGAGAAAAATGAAGCACTCCTTGAAAAATACGAACGCTATGAGTATCTCAGTGAATTTGATAGTTAGAAGAATAGAAAAATCCCGTCTCATGACAGGATTTCTCTATTCTTTTTTTGTTTCCTGGTGGAAGACATTTTGCCAAGTTTCGTGGCGACGCCAGATACTGGTATGGACGATACCATCTAATTCATAGCAGATGAGTTTGGTCTTTTGACTGATGGAAGTGATTTGGATGTCCTTGATAGCTGAATTCAAGTCTTTTTCTGCTTTATAGGCCTCTTTATCCATCTGCTTTCCGTCTTGGCGAATATAGACAAAATCATCAGCCAATAGTTCTTCCAGTTGATTTCCTTGGTCAATCAATTGTTCACGCATAAGCAATTTCTTATAGACATTGTCTAAAATTTCATCCTCAGGGATAGGCGCTGGCTCAATATGGACATCGGTATCAAAAACCCCAAAACGTTCCTCCAGCATAGACTCGACCTGATCCGCGATTTCATGACTCTCAAAAACAGACAGGTCAGGGTTCATCTCTAGCGTAATATCCAGGTAGATGTTGCTACCGTAGGTACGACCTCTTTGGGACTTAACCTTGCTGATTTTGGGAATTTCCATGATGGCCTTTTGATAATCCTCAAGCAGACGGTCGTCAAAGCCATCCGAAAGGCTAAAGGAAGACTCGATGAAGATATCATAGGCAGTCTTCAAGATAAAGAAAGTGATGATGATAGCAACCAGTTTATCCACAATGGGATAATTGAAACTACTAGCTAGGATGGCAATGGTAGTACCAAGTGAGGTAACAGCATCAGAAAGATTGTCCTTTGCTGCGGCCTTCAGTGCTTTGGAGTTGGATTTCTTACTGAGGCGAGTATTGTAGAGATAGACCACAAACATGATTGCTGCAGACATAATTCCTAGAGTTGCACCCAGAGGATCAATGACCGTTTCTTCCCGACTGAGAATCTTTTGAATGGTATCCCTTAGAACATCAAAGCCAACATAGAACATGATGATGGAAGTGATTAAGCTAGCCAAATCCTCAATCTTCCAGTGGCCAAAACGGTGGTCTCGGTCAGCAGGCTGGCGTGCCATCCTGATTCCAATCAAGAGGGCCACATTTCCAATGATGTCCGACACGTTGTTGAAACCATCGGCCACCAAACTGGATGAATGAAGAAGATGGCCAGTAGCCAATTTCGCTGCAGACAAGAGCAGGTAGGTTGAAATACTGATAATGGCACCACGTTCAGCTAACTTGAGATTTGAGATAGATTGCTTCATTCAACTTCCTTTCTAGTCATATAGCATTCTACCATTATACTGGTTTTCAAGGGAAAATTCAAATAAGGTAGTTTTTACTCTTTTAAAACTCCCCAAAATTTGGTATAATAGTACTACTCAAGGGAGTAGCTGGCAGAAACCTGTGATAGTGTCGTCATTCCGAATTTTATACTGAAAAGTATGTTTTCCGGCCCTATCTTAAACAGCGAGACTTGTTATGATTAACAGGTCTCTTTTTGTTTGTCGTGAAAAGATGCGATGAGGGAAAAGAGAGTCTGTTTTGCACACAATGTCAAGGAGGAGACACATGTCAAAAGAACAAGAACGCCAAGCGTTTTACACTCAGAGTCCTGAAGAGGTCTTGAAGGCTGTGGATGCGACCGAGCAAGGTTTGTCATCAAGTGAGGCGGAAAAGCGCCTTGCCGAATTTGGCCACAATGAACTCGAAGAAGGCGAGAAACGATCAATCCTGGTCAAATTCATCGAGCAATTTAAGGATTTGATGATTATCATCCTAGTTGCAGCAGCAATCTTGTCAGTCGTGACTTCTGGTGGGGAAGATATCGCAGATGCCATTATCATTTTAGCCGTGGTTATCATTAACGCTGCCTTTGGTGTTTACCAAGAAGGAAAAGCAGAAGAAGCCATTGAAGCCCTCAAATCTATGTCAAGTCCAGCTGCTCGCGTTCTTCGTGATGGGCATATGGCGGAGATTGATTCAAAAGAATTGGTACCTGGAGATATCGTTGCCCTTGAAGCAGGTGACGTTGTGCCAGCAGACCTACGTTTGCTAGAAGCCAACTCTCTTAAGATCGAAGAAGCTGCTTTGACAGGTGAGTCTGTGCCAGTCGAAAAAGACTTGTCAGTCGAGCTTGCGACAGATGCTGGTATTGGTGACCGTGTCAATATGGCCTTCCAAAACTCTAACGTGACCTATGGTCGTGGGATGGGTGTTGTTGTCAATACAGGGATGTACACGGAAGTTGGTCATATTGCTGGTATGCTTCAAGATGCGGATGAGACGGATACACCCCTCAAACAAAACTTGAACAACCTTTCTAAGGTCTTGACCTATGCTATCTTGGTCATTGCCCTTGTTACTTTTGTAGTGGGTGTCTTCATTCAAGGGAAAAGTCCACTTGGTGAGTTGTTGACTTCTGTTGCCCTTGCCGTTGCAGCCATTCCAGAAGGACTTCCTGCTATCGTTACCATCGTTCTTTCCCTTGGTACTCAAGTTTTAGCCAAACGCCATTCCATCGTTCGTAAATTGCCAGCAGTTGAAACACTTGGTTCAACTGAAATCATCGCTTCTGATAAGACTGGTACGCTGACTATGAACAAGATGACAGTCGAAAAAGTCTTCTACGATGCAGTCCTACATGACTCAGCTGACGACATTGAACTAGGTCTTGAAATGCCGCTTCTACGTTCAGTTGTCTTGGCAAACGATACGAAAATCGATGTGGAAGGAAACTTGATCGGTGATCCAACCGAAACAGCCTTCATCCAGTATGCCTTGGACAAGGGCTACGATGTTAAAGGATTTTTAGACAAATATCCTCGTGTAGCTGAGTTGCCATTTGACTCTGACCGTAAACTCATGTCAACGATTCACCCATTGCCAGATGGTCGTTTCCTTGTAGCAGTCAAAGGTGCGCCAGACCAACTTTTGAAACGTTGTGTTCTTCGTGACAAAGCTGGTGATATTGCTCCGATTGACGAGAAGGTTACAAACCTCATTCACACAAACAACTCTGAAATGGCTCACCAAGCCTTGCGTGTCCTTGCAGGTGCTTATAAGATTATTGATAGTATTCCAGAAAATCTGACTTCTGAAGAGCTTGAAAATGATTTAATCTTCACTGGTTTGATTGGAATGATTGACCCTGAACGTCCTGAAGCTGCTGAGGCTGTTCGTGTGGCTAAGGAAGCTGGAATCCGTCCAATCATGATTACAGGTGACCACCAAGACACAGCAGAAGCTATTGCTAAACGTTTGGGAATCATTGATGCAAACGATACAGAAGACCACGTTTTAACTGGTGCTGAGCTCAACGAATTATCTGATGAAGACTTTGAAAAAGTTGTTGGTCAATACTCTGTTTATGCCCGTGTGTCTCCAGAGCACAAGGTTCGTATCGTCAAGGCTTGGCAAAAACAAGGTAAGGTCGTTGCCATGACAGGTGACGGTGTCAATGATGCCCCAGCTCTGAAAACAGCAGACATCGGTATCGGTATGGGAATCACTGGTACAGAGGTTTCTAAGGGGGCTTCTGATATGATTCTTGCAGATGATAACTTTGCGACTATTATCGTCGCAGTGGAAGAAGGACGTAAGGTCTTCTCAAACATTCAAAAGACTATTCAGTACCTACTTTCTGCCAATACTGCTGAAGTATTAACCATCTTCCTATCAACCTTGTTTGGTTGGGATGTCTTACAGCCGGTTCATCTTTTGTGGATCAACTTGGTAACGGATACCTTCCCAGCTATCGCTCTTGGTGTTGAACCTGCGGAGCCTGGTGTCATGAATCATAAACCACGTGGACGCAAGGCAAGCTTCTTCTCAGGTGGTGTTTTGAGTTCTATCATTTATCAAGGTGTACTCCAAGCAGCTCTTGTTATGAGTGTTTATGGCCTTGCGATTGCTTACCCAGTTCATGTGGGTGACAATCATGCTATTCATGCAGATGCCCTAACGATGGCCTTTGCAACCCTTGGTTTGATTCAGCTCTTCCATGCCTACAATGTCAAGTCTGTCTACCAATCCATCTTGACAGTTGGCCCATTCAAGTCTAAGACCTTTAACTGGTCCATCTTGGTATCCTTTATCCTTCTCATGGCAACAATCGTTGTAGAACCGCTTGAAGGAATCTTCCACGTAACCAAACTAGACTTGTCACAATGGGGAATTGTTATGGCTGGAAGCTTCTCAATGATTATCATCGTCGAAATCGTTAAGTTTATTCAACGCAAACTCGGTTTTGACAAGAATGCGATTTAAGGGAGGTTTCGGATGTCAGCATATCAATTACCGACCGTATGGCAGGATGAAGCTAGTAATCAAGGAGCCTTTACGGGCTTAAATAAACCAACAGCAGGTGCCCGTTTCGAACAAAACTTGCCAAAAGGAGAACAAGCTTTTCAGCTTTATTCACTGGGAACACCAAATGGTGTGAAGGTCACTATCTTATTGGAAGAATTACTAGAGGCTGGTTTTAAGGAAACGGCTTACGACTTGTATAAGATTGCTATCATGGATGGGGATCAATTTGGTTCAGACTTCGTAAAGCTCAATCCAAATTCCAAGATTCCAGCCTTGTTGGACCAGTCAGGAACTGAAGAAGTAAGAGTCTTTGAATCTGCTCATATTCTCCTTTATCTTGCTGAGAAATTTGGAGCCTTTCTACCAAGTAATCCTGTGGAAAAGGTAGAAGTTTTGAATTGGCTATTCTGGCAAGCTGGGGCTGCACCTTTTCTAGGTGGGGGATTTGGACATTTCTTTAATTATGCCCCTGAAAAATTGGAATATCCTATTAACCGTTTTACGATGGAAGTGAAACGCCAGTTGGATTTATTGGATAAGGAATTGACTCAGAAACCTTATATTGCAGGCAATGACTATACGATTGCAGATATTGCCATCTGGTCTTGGTATGGACAGTTAGTTCAAGGAAAACTTTACCAAGGTTCTGCAAAATTCTTGGATGCCTCAAGTTACCAGAATTTAGTAAAATGGGCAGAAAAAATTGCCAATCGTCCAGCTGTTAAGCGTGGGATGGAAGTAATTTATAAAGAAATTAATACTCTTTGAAAATCTCTTCAAACCACGTCAGCGTCGCCTTGCCGTATATATGTTACTGACTTCGTCAGTTCTATCTGCAACCTCAAAACAGTGTTTTGAGCAATCTGTGCTAGCTTCCTAGTTTGCTTTTTGATTTTCATTGAGTATAAGTAGCAAAAAAGTCATCTTCGGATGGCTTTTTGCTACAGTTGAGGGAAAGGGCTTGCAGTTATCGGCTTTTGTGCTATAATTGTTATAATATAGTAAAAAACAAGAGGAGTGTGAGGAAGTGGAAAAGAAAATTGTAAAAGATATTTTGTTTTTATCTCAGGTATCTCAGCCGGCAAGTCAGGAAGACCTTTATCTTGCCAGAGATTTGCAGGATACACTCTTAGCAAATCGTGAGACCTGCATTGGTCTAGCTGCCAATATGATTGGGGTGCAAAAGCGCGTGATTATCTTTAATCTTGGCTTGGTTCCCGTGGTCATGTTTAACCCAGTGCTTCTGTCCTTTGAAGGATCCTATGAGGCAGAAGAAGGCTGTTTGTCCTTGGTAGGTGTGAGATCAACTAAGCGTTATGAAACCATAAGGCTTGCCTATCGTGACAGCAAGTGGCAGGAACAGACCATTACCTTGACAGGCTTCCCAGCTCAGATTTGCCAGCATGAGCTGGATCACTTGGAAGGACGAATCATTTAGGAGGAAAGCAAATGAAACGAATAGTCTTTGAACTTATTTTTATCGCAACGACCTGGTATATCTTTTTACCGCCCCTTAACCTGACCAGCTGGGAATTTCTCTTCTTCCTCTGTGGGCATTTGTTAGTTGTGGCAATCTTATTTGGCTTTGGCAAGGGGATAAACCTTGTCAAAACGGTTCATGTGCGCCACGGTAAGGCGGAAGCTGCCTTAAATCTTGAGGGTTTCAAAATCAATCGGTTAGGGAAAATTCTGTTAGCTTCGATTGGAGGAATTCTTCTCTTGGCAGCTTTGGTTTCCTTGGTAACTTCCAGCATGTTTCAGGCTAAAAATTATGCCAATGTAGTCACGGTTACGGAAAAAGACTTTACTGAATTTCCTAAGAGTGACACCAGTAAGGTTCCTATCTTAGATAGAAGTACTGCTGAAAAAATTGGTGACCGCTACTTGGGTTCCCTAACAGATAAGGTGTCGCAGTACGTAGCGGCAGATACCTATACCCAATTGACAATTGATGGGAAACCTTATCGAGTGACGCCACTAGAATACGCAGACCCTATCAAGTGGTTTAACAATCAAGCTAAGGGAATCGGTGAGTATATCAAGGTGGACATGGTAACTGGAAATGCGGATTTGGTGGACTTGAAGACACCAATCAAGTATTCAGACTCGGAGTATTTTAACCGTGATGTCAAACGTCACCTGCGCTTGAAGTACCCGACCAAAATCTTTAAAACTCCATCTTTTGAGGTGGACGATGAGGGCAATCCTTTCTATGTAGCAACGGTTTACCAAAAGCAATTTGGACTTGCGGTTCCTCGTCCTGCTTCAGTCATTATCTTGGATGCTACAAATGGAGAAACCAAGGAATACAGCTTATCAGATGTTCCAGAATGGGTGGATAGGATCTATCCAGCAGAGGAAACCATTGAGCAAATCAACTACAACGGCAAGTACAAGGACGGTTTCTTGAATGCCATGATTTCCAAGAAAAATGTGACCCAGACTACCAATGGCTATAATTACTTGTCTATCGGTAATGACATCTATCTCTACACAGGTGTGACGTCGGCTAATGCGGATGAGAGTAATCTTGGTTTCATCCTTGAAAATATGCGAACAGGAGAAATTACTAAGTATAGCTTGGCTTCTGCGACAGAAGAATCAGCCCGTGAATCAGCAGAAGGTGCTGTTCAGGAGAAATCCTACAAAGCAACCTTCCCAATCCTCATCAACCTCAATGACAAGCCTTTCTACATCATGGGTTTGAAGGACAATGCTGGCTTGGTCAAAGAGTATGCTCTAGTAGACGCAGTCGAGTACCAAAATGTTATCGTAGCTACTACAGTGGAAGAGATGCTCAGCAAGTATGCCAATAAAAACGACCTTGAAATTGACAATGCAACGACAGAAAGCATCAAGGGAGTAGTAGCAGACCTCAAATCAGCTGTTATCAAGGGCGACACCGTCTACTTCTTTAAAGTTGATGGCAAGATTTACAAGGTTAAGGCTTCAGTATCAGATGACCTTCCTTACCTTGAAAATGGTAGAACCTTCGAAGGTCAAGTAGGAAAAGACAGCTATCTCAAGACCTTTAAAGTACAGTAATACTCTGCGAAAATCTCTTCAAACCACGTCAACTTTATCTGCAACCTCAAAGCTGTGCTTTGAGCAACCTGCGGCTAGTTTCCTAGTTTGTTCTTTGATTTTCATTGAGTATAAAAAAGGTTTATTTAAGAAATATATGTTATAATAAAATAAATTAAGACTAATGGAGGACAAAGAAATGGGTTTTTATTTGATGCTTGCTTCAATGCTACTTGGACTGCTCGCTTTGAAGATAGGTTTTTCTCAGTTCAAGGAGAAAAAAGATAAATTCTTATCTATCTTAACAAGTTTAGCTGGCGCAGCCCTTGTTCTCGTGGCTATCTGGTTAGGATGGCCCAAATAAATAGAGAAGCCTCGGTCAAACCGAGGTTTTTCATACTCTTCGAAAATCTCTTCAAACCGCGTCAGCTTCGCCTTGCCGTACTCAAGTACAGCCTGCGGCTAGCTTCCTAGTTTGCTCTTTGATTTTCATTGAGTATCAGATGAATTTCTTGGTTGTGGCTAAAAAATATGCTACACTATCAATATGAAAATTTTAATCCCTACAGCAAAAGAAATGAACACAGACTTGCCGAGTATCGAGGTAACACCTTTAATACCAGAAAGTCAGGCCGTGCTGGATGCCTTGGCCCTCTATTCTGCTAGTCAATTGGAGAGTTTTTATAAGGTATCAGCCGAGAAGGCTGCGGAAGAATGTCAAAATATCCAAGCTTTGAAAAGGCAAACTGCTCAACACTACCCAGCTCTTAAACTTTTTGATGGGCTTATGTACCGCCATATCAAGCGAGATAAGTTGACCGAGGCGGAACAAGCCTATCTTGAAAATCATGTTTTCATTACCTCGGCTTTGTACGGTGTCGTTCCAGTCTTGTCACCTATGGCCCCTCACCGTTTGGACTTTTTGATGAAGTTAAAAGTCGCTGGTAAGACTTTAAAGAGTCATTGGAAGGCAGCCTATGATGAAGCTGTGAAGCAGGAAGAAGTGATTTTCTCCCTCTTGTCGTCCGAGTTTGAGACGGTATTTTCTAAGGAAATCAGAGAAAAAATGGTGATCTTCAAATTTATGGAGGATAGAGGCGGTCAGCTGAAAATTCACTCAACCATTTCCAAGAAAGCGCGTGGTGCCTTCCTGACAGCCCTGATAGAAAATCAAGTACAGACGGTGGAGGAAGCTCGTCGCTTAAGCTTTGCAGGATTTACCTACCGAGAAGATCTGTCCCAGCCACAGGAATTGGTTTTTGTTAAGGAAGTATAGAAATCAGATATTTTGTATTTGGCAATATGTATCATCAGCTATTTTAGTTTATAAATGAGAAAAAAAGCGAACAAGCTAGTCTTCTGAGTGTCAGAAAAGTAGTCTTGTTCGCTTTTATTATGTTAGTTACTTGATCGCATTGACCAAGTCTTCCGCTTGTTTTTCAAGTGAGTTTAGGACTGTTTCTTCAAGAACCAATTTTCCGTCTGCCCAAGCAGAGTCATTGACACGTGCAGCAGTGAAATCACCAACGATTTGTGTACGGATAAATGGCAAGAGGTCTTTGTAAATAGCGAAAAGTTGATCGTGACCGGCATTGGCTACAGATGATACGGTGACAAACTTGTCTTGAAGGGCAGAAGCGCCACGTGTATCAGACAAGTCAAGGGCGCGAGATAGCCAGTCAAGCAAGTTTTTTACTGTTCCAGGGATAGAGAAGTTGTAGACTGGAGAGAAGATCCAGATAGCATCCGCAGCGAGAACCGCTTCACGAGCAGTAGCTACAGCTGGATGAGTTGGAACTTCCAAATCTTGGCTGAAGAGAGGAAGGGCTGAATAATCAAGGTAGCTAACTTCCGCTTTACCAGCAAGTGCTTTCTCAGCTTCGAGCGCCATTTGGTGGTTGAAAGAACCTTGGCGTAGTGATCCGACGATAAATAATACTTTTTTAGACATGATGTGTCTCCTTTTTCTTAAATTTACGAGAATTTTCTCGTTGTTATAAAATATATTACAACAAAGCAAAACAACTTGCAAGAAATTTGCTCAGAGTTTATTTGAAAATTGTAAAATTTCGGAAACTCTAGTCATTTGTGACTGAAAAAGTAAGAACTGTTTCACTTTCAAAATCGGTTTTGTTTGAAGGAAGAAATAAAGTGCGATTGTTCTTGCATTCACTTGTAATAAAGCCCAATAGATGGTAAAATAGACGAGTGAAAAAAAGACAAAAAAAAGCAAAAAATAATCTACTGTGGCAGTATGGTCTAGGGATGACGATTTTGTTTGTGGTTATCAGTGCTTCCTTTCTGTATCTAGTGTTTCTGAGTATGAAACCTTATCAAACAGCTAAAAGTGAAGGAGAAAAATTAGCTCAGCAGTATGCAGGATTAGAGCAGGCTGATCAGGTTGACTTATACAATGGCTTGGAATCCTATTATAGCGTTCTTGGCCGTAATAAAAAACAAGAAGCACTTGCTGTCCTGATTGGAAAAGATGACCACAATATTTACGTTTATCAGCCAAATCAAGGTGTTTCACAAGAAAAAGCAGAAGCTGTTTCGAAGGAAAAAGGAGCTGGCGAGATTGACAAGATTACCTTTGGCCGTTATCAAGACAAACCAATCTGGGAAGTCAAGTCAGGCT
Organism: Streptococcus pseudopneumoniae ATCC BAA-960 = CCUG 49455; assembly: GCF_002087075.1. Classification (GTDB taxonomy): domain Bacteria; phylum Bacillota; class Bacilli; order Lactobacillales; family Streptococcaceae; genus Streptococcus; species Streptococcus pseudopneumoniae. The sequence goes on along the minus strand of NZ_MWSM01000009.1, from coordinate 52,552 downwards.
CTGATTTTTATCTAGTAGATTTTGAAACAGGAGTATTGGTCAATAAGGAGGGCCTATGAAACTATCCAACCGTGTTTTAGAAATGGAAGAAAGTGTGACCTTGGCTGCTGGAGCTCGTGCCAAAGCACTCAAGTCTGAGGGAAGAGATATCCTGTCTCTAACCTTGGGTGAGCCAGATTTCACTACTCCAAAAAATATCCAAGATGCCGCCATTGCATCGATTCGAGATGGGCGTGCTTCTTTTTATACAGTAACCTCAGGCCTGCCAGAGCTCAAGGCAGCGGTCAATACTTACTTTGAACGCTTTTACGGCTATTCTGTAGCGCCAAATCAAGTGACAGTCGCTGCTGGAGCCAAATATTCTCTCTATACCTTCTTTATGGCTGTGGTCAATCCAGGTGATGAAGTTATCATCCCAACCCCCTACTGGGTAAGCTATGGAGACCAGGTCAAGATGGCAGAAGGTGTGCCAGTCTTTGTTCCTGCTAAGGAAGATAATCACTTTAAGGTGACCGTAGAGCAGTTAGAAGCAGCTCGCACAGACAAGACCAAGGTTTTGGTGCTGAATTCGCCATCCAATCCGACAGGTATGATTTACACCCGTGAGGAACTCTTGGCAATCGGAAACTGGGCTGTAGAAAAGGATATTCTCATTCTAGCAGATGATATCTATGGGCGCTTGGTCTATAATGGTCATGAGTTCACACCGATTTCTAGCCTATCTGAGGCAATTCGCAAGCAAACAGTGGTCATCAATGGTGTGTCTAAAATCTATGCCATGACAGGTTGGCGGATTGGCTATGCCGTTGGAGAAGCAAACATTATTGCTGCCATGTCCAAGATTGCAGGTCAAACAACTTCGAATCCGTCAGCAGTAGCCCAGTATGCAGCAGTTGAGGCTCTATCAGGTGAGCAAGATACTGTAGAAAGCATGCGTCAGGCTTTTGAGGAACGTCTCAATACCATCTATCCCCTTCTTGCTGAGGTGCCAGGATTTGAAGTGCTCAAACCGCAAGGAGCTTTCTATCTCTTCCCAAATGTCAAAAAAGCTATGGAGATGAAAGGCTATACAGATGTGACAGATTTTACAACCGCTATCCTAGAAGAAGCCGAAGTGGCCTTGGTAACAGGAGCAGGATTCGGAGCACCAGAAAATGTCCGCCTCAGCTATGCGACAGACCTAGACACGCTTAAAGAAGCAGTTAAACGCTTGAAAGCATTTATGGGTAGTGAGAATGATTGATCATTTTGAGATTAAGGTAAAGGATTTACAAATTTCAGAAGGATTTTATAAGAGTTTTCTCGCTCCTTTGGGCTATAAATTGGCTTTTAAGACTAGTTCTCTAATCAGTTTTCTTGCCCCGAACAGCCCTCATCCTGGTGGTGATTTTTGGCTGGCTCAGGGGACACAAGATCCTATTCACTTTGCTTTTTTAGCAGAAAATAAGGAAGAAGTTCAGGCTTGTTATGAGGCTGGTTTAGAGGCAGGTGGGCGAGACAATGGGGCTCCTGATTATCGCAGTGAGCATCCGATTTACTACGCTGCTTTTGTGATTGACCCAGATGGGAACAATATAGAAGTGGTTTGCCATAAAGAATAAAAAAGAAAAAGGAAAAATAATGACAAAACGTGTAACGATTATTGATGTAAAAGACTATGTTGGTCAGGAAGTGACGATTGGCGCTTGGGTTGCCAACAAATCAGGAAAAGGGAAAATTGCCTTCTTGCAATTGCGTGATGGAACAGCCTTCTTCCAAGGTGTGGCTTTTAAACCAAACTTTGTCGAAAAATTTGGTGAAGAAGTAGGACTTGAGAAGTTTGATGTCATCAAACGCTTGAGCCAAGAAACGTCTGTTTATGTGACAGGTATTGTCAAAGAGGACGAACGTTCTAAATTTGGCTATGAGTTGGACATCACAGACATCGAAGTGATCGGTGAATCTCAAGACTACCCAATCACACCAAAAGAACACGGTACAGACTTTTTGATGGACAACCGTCACTTGTGGCTCCGTTCTCGTAAGCAAGTGGCCGTGATGCAAATCCGTAACGCTATTATCCATGCAACTTATGAGTTCTTTGACAAGAACGGTTTCATGAAATTTGACAGCCCAATTCTTTCAGGAAATGCGGCAGAAGATTCAACAGAACTCTTTGAAACGGACTACTTCGGAACGCCAGCCTACTTGAGCCAATCAGGTCAGCTTTACCTAGAAGCAGGTGCTATGGCTCTTGGTCGTGTCTTTGACTTTGGTCCAGTTTTCCGTGCTGAAAAATCAAAAACGCGCCGTCACTTGACCGAGTTCTGGATGATGGATGCAGAGTACTCATACTTGACACATGATGAGTCGCTTGACTTGCAAGAAGCTTATGTGAAAGCTCTTCTACAAGGTGTTCTTGACCGTGCGCCTCAAGCCTTGGAAACCTTGGAACGTGATACAGAGCTCTTGAAACGCTACATTGCAGAGCCATTCAAACGTATCACTTACGATCAAGCCATTGACCTCTTGCAAGAACATGAGAATGATGAAGACGCTGACTACGAACATCTTGAGCATGGTGATGACTTTGGTTCACCACATGAAACTTGGATTTCAAACCACTTTGGTGTGCCAACTTTTGTCACGAACTACCCAGCAGCCATCAAGGCCTTCTATATGAAACCAGTTCCTGGAAATCCAGAGCGCGTGCTTTGTGCAGACTTGCTTGCTCCAGAAGGTTACGGAGAAATCATCGGTGGTTCTATGCGTGAGGAAGACTATGATTCCCTTGTCGCTAAGATGGATGAACTTGGCATGGACCGTACAGAGTATGAATTCTACCTTGACCTTCGTAAATACGGTACAGTTCCACACGGTGGATTTGGTATCGGTATCGAGCGTATGGTAACCTTCGCAGCAGGAACAAAACATATCCGTGAAGCCATTCCATTCCCACGTATGTTGCACCGTATTAAACCGTAAGAATAGGAAAACGCCCATGTGGCGTTTTTCGCATATCAGAGTTTTTACTTGCGTAAAAAATTTTTTTCTAGTATAATAGTTTATTGTGAGCGAACCTCACTTACCCCTTGCAAAGTCTTGGGGTCATTAGACCAAAAGGAGGAACATATCAATGGCTAAATACGAAATTCTTTATATCATTCGTCCAAACATTGAAGAAGAAGCTAAAAACGCTTTGGTAGCACGTTTTGACTCTATTTTGACTGACAACGGTGCAACTGTTGTTGAATCAAAATCTTGGGAAAAACGCCGTCTTGCATACGAAATCAAAGATTTCCGTGAAGGACTTTACCACATCGTTAACGTTGAAGCAAACGACGATGCAGCTCTTAAAGAGTTTGACCGTCTTTCAAAAATTAACGCTGACATTCTTCGTCACATGATCGTCAAAATTGACGCGTAAGAAGGTAAACTATGATTAACAATGTTGTACTTGTAGGGCGCATGACACGTGACGCTGAGTTGCGTTATACCCCATCAAATGTAGCAGTTGCGACTTTTACTCTTGCAGTAAACCGTACATTTAAGAGTCAAAATGGCGAACGTGAGGCTGATTTTATCAATGTCGTTATGTGGCGTCAACAGGCTGAGAACCTTGCTAATTGGGCTAAAAAAGGCTCACTTATCGGGGTGACAGGCCGTATCCAGACTCGTAGTTACGATAACCAGCAAGGACAACGTATCTACGTGACAGAGGTCGTGGCTGAGAATTTCCAAATGTTAGAAAGCCGTAGTGTGCGTGAAGGTCATACAGGTGGAGCTTACTCTGCACCAACTGCAAACTATTCAGCGCCTACAAATTCAGTACCAGACTTTTCACGTGATGAAAATCCATTTGGAGCAACAAACCCATTGGATATTTCAGATGATGATTTACCATTCTAATGGACAACTAAAATTATAAAGGAGAAAAAACATGGCTCAACAACGTCGTGGCGGATTCAAACGCCGTAAAAAAGTTGATTACATCGCAGCAAACAAAATTGAATATGTTGATTACAAAGATACTGAGCTTCTTAGCCGTTTCGTTTCAGAACGTGGGAAAATCCTTCCTCGTCGTGTAACAGGAACTTCAGCTAAAAACCAACGTAAAGTAACAACAGCTATCAAACGCGCTCGCGTAATGGCTTTGATGCCTTTCGTAAACGAAGATTAAAGAAAAGACCCGGTTGGGTCTTTTTTTCAGGTCCAGTGGACCTCTTTTTCATGAGCTTGAAAACAAGAAAGCGAATTAAGACCCCGACGGGTCTTTTTTTCACGAGCCTTGAAATGAGAGAGCGAGTTGAGGTCAGGGGGACCTCTTTTTCATGAGCTTGGAAACAAGAATGCGAATTAAGACCCCAACGGATCTTTTTTTCACGAGATAGTTTTTTTCTGACCTTGGCGTGCTATAATGGTAATAGAAAGAGTAAAGGTGGGTAAGTCAAAGATGAATTGTACGATTAGAAATATGATTAAGTCTGATATTGAATCCTTATCTCATGGCTTTATGAATCAAGGTTGGCCTGGTAGAGAGGAAATTTTGGCTAGATATTTTCTGGAACAGGAAAGTGGGGAGAGAGAAGTCTTAGTTGCAGAGATTGATGGTGCTGTAGCGGGCTACGTTACCATTTTGCCCTCTGCTAAACATTGTCCTTTTGCAGAAGTCTATCCAGAATTATCAGATTTTAATGTGTTTGAGCCTTTTAGAAATCAAGGGATTGGGAATCAATTGCTAGAAGAAGCAGAAAAACGAGTCAAGTTTGTTTCGAGTAAGGTCACTCTTGGTGTAGGTTTGCACTTAGGCTATGGCCCTGCCCAGAGATTGTATATCAGACGGGGCTACATTCCAGATGGGACAGGTGTCTGGTATCGAAATCAACCCTTGGAAATGAATGCTACTATTCAAAATAATGATGATTTAGTTCTGTACTTATCAAAGAAGTTCGAATAAGAGATGGCGAATTTCTTTGAAAATAGGGGATTTAGCTACTTTATGGTATAATGGAAAGAGTTAGATTGAAAGAGGTAGTGAGATGGATGCCAAATTAAGATACAAGGCAAAAAAGATTAAGATTGTCTTTTTTGATATTGATGATACATTGCGAAATTCCAAGACAGGTTTTATTCCGTCTTCAATCCCAACTGTTTTTAAGCAATTACGTGAGAAAGGAATCTTGACAGGTATTGCTTCTGGACGGGGGATTTTTGGTGTTGTACCAGAGATTCATGAACTGAATCCTGACTTTTTTGTGACCTTAAATGGGGCTTATATCGAAGATAAAAAAGGTCAGGTTATTTATCAACATCAGATTGAGAAGTCAGATGTTGAGGAGTATATTTCTTGGGCCAAGCAAGAGGAAATAGAGTATGGCTTGGTTGGGAGTCATGATGCCAAATTGTCGACTCGTACCGATATGATTAGTGAAGCTATCAATCCAATTTATCCCGATTTAGATGTAGATCCTGATTTCCATGAAAAAGAAAATATCTATCAGATGTGGACTTTTGAAGATAAAGGAGATGACTTGCACTTGCCTGACAGTCTCTCAGACAAACTTCGCATGGTTCGTTGGCATGAGCATTCGTCTGATATTGTGCCGATTTCAGGCTCCAAAGCGACGGGGGTGGAAAAGGTTGTGGAACATCTTGGCTTGAAACCAGAGAAGGTCATGGTTTTTGGAGATGGCCTCAACGACTTGGAACTCTTTGATTATGCTGGAATCAGCGTTGCAATGGGAATTTCTCATGATAAGATCAAAGAAAAAGCAGATTATATTACAAAAGCACTAGAAGAAGATGGCATTTTTGATGCCTTAGAAGGATTTGGTATGGTAGAAAAAGAATTGCATTTCCCACAAGTAGACATTGAAACAGTAGAAGGTCCTATCGCGACTATTAAGACCAATCACGGAGACTTGCGTATTAAACTTTTCCCTGAACATGCTCCTAAAACAGTAGCTAACTTTGTAGCTCTTGCAAAAGATGGTTACTATGATGGTGTCATTTTCCACCGTATTATCAAGGACTTTATGATTCAAGGTGGAGACCCAACTGGAACTGGTATGGGTGGCGAGTCCATCTACGGCGAATCTTTTGAGGATGAATTCTCAGAAGAACTTTACAATGTCCGGGGTGCCCTTTCTATGGCCAATGCTGGTCCAAATACTAACGGCAGCCAGTTCTTTATCGTGCAAAACCAACACCTACCTTATTCTAAGAAAGAAATTGCTCGTGGTGGTTGGCCAGAACCGATTGCGGAAATCTATGCCAACCAAGGAGGAACTCCTCACCTAGACCGCCGTCATACTGTTTTTGGTCAGCTAGCTGATGAAGCTTCTTACGCTGTTTTGGATGCAATCGCTGCTGTTGAAACAGGGGCTATGGACAAGCCAGTTGAAGATGTTGTGATTGAAACAATTGAAATCGAGGACTAAGATGAAAATCGGTGATAAGCTAAAGGGACGTATTACAGGGATTCAGCCCTACGGTGCCTTTGTTGAGCTAGAGACGGGTGATACGGGGCTGATTCACATTTCAGAGATTCGGACAGGCTTTATTGAAAATATTCATGAAGCCTTGAAAGTCGATGAAGAGGTTCAAGTTCAGGTAGTGGATTTAGATGAATTTACAGGGAAAGCAAGTCTTTCTATCCGCACTTTGGAGGAAGAAAAGCACCAGTTTCCGAGACGGAGACGCTTTTCAAGCGACCGTTTTAACTACGGCTTTGCGCCTCTTAAACGAATGATGCCAATTTGGACTAGAGAAGCCTTGCACTATTTAAAAAAGAAGAAGTAGTTTAGAATTTTATATTTTTTGTAATGTTAATATAAATCTGCTATAATAGAACCATGGAAGAAGAACAATTATTAAAATCAGGGGAGCGAATTAACCAGCTCTTCTCAACAGATATTAAAATCATTCAAAATAGAGAGGTTTTTAGCTATTCGGTGGATAGTGTTCTCTTGTCACGTTTTCCACGTTTTCCTAAAAAGGGCTTGATAGTGGATTTCTGCGCTGGGAATGGAGCGGTGGGGCTATTTGCTAGCACTCGTACTCAGGCACAGATTTTGGCTGTTGAGATTCAGGAGCGTTTGGCGGATATGGCTGAACGCTCTGTCCGTTTGAATGGTTTGGAAGAGCAGATGGAGGTCATCTGTGATGATTTGAAAAATATGTCTGCTTATATCCAGGGAAGTAAGGTGGATATGATTTTGTGTAATCCGCCCTATTTCAAGGTGGATCCTCATTCCAATCTGAACGAGAGCGAGCATTATCTCTTGGCGCGCCATGAAATCACGACCAATTTGCAGGAAATCTGTCGTAGTGCCCAGAGTATTCTCAAGTCCAATGGACGGTTGGCTATGGTTCATCGTCCTGACCGACTCTTGGACATTCTGGATATGTTGCAACGACATAATCTAGCACCTAAGCGCCTGCAGTTTGTTTATCCAAAGAGGGAAAAGGAAGCCAATATGCTTTTAATTGAGGCTATCAAGGATGGCTCGACAAGTGGCTTTAAGGTCTTGCCACCTCTCATTGTCCACAATGATGATGGCTCTTATACGCCGGAACTCGAAGAGATTTATTATGGATCATAAGGCTTATATGTATGTGCTTGAGTGCCGTGATGGTTCCTACTATACGGGTTATACGACTGATGTTAGAAAACGCCTCGCTGTCCACAATAGTGGGAAGGGAGCCAAATACACACGAGCACGCTTGCCAGTCAAACTCATCTATGCTCAAGGTTTTGCCAGTAAGGAAGAAGCCATGTCAGCTGAAGCCCTTCTCAAGCGTAAGACGAGGCCACAGAAGGAAAGATTTTTATCTGAAAATCAAGATAGAAATTTACTTATACTCAATGAAAATTAAAGAGCAAACTAGGAAGCTNNGTTGTGGATAGAACTGACGAGGTCAGTACCCATACCTACGGCAAGGCGAAGCTGACGTGGTTTGAAGAGATTTTCGAAGAGTATAAGTTATTTTGAAGAATCGTGAGGAGCCCTTTGACTCCTCTTACTTTTGTCAAAAAGCGAAAAAAATGCTACAATAAAGAGAATAAACAAAATGAGGTATTATCATGTCTAAGATTCTAGTATTTGGTCACCAAAATCCAGACTCAGATGCCATCGGGTCGTCTGTAGCCTTTGCCTACCTTGCAAAAGAAGCTTACGGTTTGGATACGGAAGCTGTTGCTCTTGGAACTCCAAATGAAGAAACAGCCTTTGTCTTGAACTATTTTGGTGTAGAAGCACCGCGTGTTATTACTTCTGCCAAAGCAGAAGGAGCAGAGCAAGTTATCCTGACTGACCACAATGAATTCCAACAATCTATATCAGATATCGCTGAAGTGGAAGTTTATGGTGTTGTAGACCACCACCGTGTGGCTAATTTTGAAACTGCAAGCCCACTCTACATGCGTTTGGAGCCAGTTGGTTCAGCGTCTTCAATCGTTTATCGTATGTTCAAAGAACATGGTGTAGCTGTTCCTAAAGAGATTGCTGGTTTGATGCTTTCAGGTTTGATTTCAGATACCCTTCTTTTAAAATCACCAACAACACACCCAACAGATACAGTCATTGCTCCTGAATTGGCTGAATTAGCTCGTGTAAACTTGGAAGAATATGGCTTGGCTATGTTGAAAGCTGGTACAAACTTGGCTAGCAAATCTGCTGAAGAATTGATTGACATCGATGCTAAGACTTTTGAATTGAACGGAAATAATGTCCGTGTTGCTCAAGTAAACACAGTTGACATCGCTGAAGTCTTGGAACGCCAAGCAGAAATTGAAGCTGCAATGCAAGCTGCTAACACAGCAAATGGTTATTCTGACTTTGTCTTGATGATTACAGATATCGTCAACTCAAACTCAGAAATCTTGGCTCTTGGTGCCAATATGGGCAAGGTCGAAGCGGCTTTCAACTTCAAACTTGAAAACAATCATGCTTTCCTTGCGGGTGCCGTTTCACGTAAGAAACAAGTGGTACCTCAATTGACTGAAAGCTTCAATGCTTAAGATTTTGAGTGTTAATTCAAATTAGGAAAGGCTAGTTTGCCTTATATCGAAAGGAGTTTCGGCTCCTTTTTTTCTAGGAGTGAAGTATGTTAGAAAATGGTGATTTGATTTTTGTGAGAGATGAGTCGGACATGGGACAGGCTATCCAGACTTCCACAGGCAACTATAACCATGTTGCCATTTATTTGGATGGGATGATTTACCACGCTAGTGGACAAGCTGGTGTTGTTTGTCAAGAATCTGCAGACTTCTTTGAGTCCAATCACTTGTACGACCTCTATGTTTACCCAGAAATGGATATCCAGTCGGTGAAGGAAAGAGCTTGCAAACATCTTGGAGCTCCCTACAATGCTTCTTTCTATCCAGATGGAGAAGGTTTTTACTGTTCCCAGTACATGGCAGAAATCCTACCGATTTTTGAAACCATACCTATGAAATTTGGGGATGGGGAGCAGGAGATTAGTGATTTTTGGAGGGAGTATTACAGAGAGCTAGGTCTGCCTGTTCCTTTGAAGCAGCCGGGGACCAATCCTAGTCAGTTGGCAGCATCGCCTCTGTTAGAATGTAAAGAAAGGAATCTTCATGATTCAGATTTTTAATCCATCTCGTTTGACGAGACAGCCATTTTTTGGAGAATTGATCCGCTATCTGGACCAGCATGAGGATGTGATTTTACGGGAAATTAAGACTCAGTTTCCAGATGTAGCAGTTGACAAACTCATGGAAGAGTATATAAAGGCTGGCTTTATTCTACGGGAAAATAAGCGTTATTACCTCAATCTTCCTATGCTTGAATCACTCGATAATCTCGAACTGGATCAAGAGATTTTTGTCAGCGAAGATAGTCCGGCCTATCAAACTTTGTTGGAGCAGAGTTTTGAGACAGAATTACGAAATCAAACCAATGCAGCTATTTTAGTTGAAAAGACAGACTTTACGCGGACAAAAATGACCCTGTCCAATTATTTCTACAAGGTCAAGCATCAGTATCCTTTGACAGAAAAACAGCAGGAACTCTATGACATTTTAGGAGATGTTAATCCTGAGTATGCCCTCAAATACATGACAACTTTTTTGTTGAAATTTCTCAAAAAAGACCAGCTTATGCAGAAACGCCGTGATATCTTTGTGGACAGTTTAGTTGTCCTGGGTTATATAGTCCAAAATGAAGATGGAAAGTATGAGTTGGCTGTCGATTTTGACAAGGAGAGATTAACTTTCTATTTAGTGTGATTGCTTTTTCTGAGCACATTGTTTGACTTTATCTACCGATAAGTTTATACTAATGTAACCGATAACACATATCGGAATAAAACTAAAGGAGACAATCATATGTCACTTGAAAACAAATTGGAACAAGCAACAGGCGTTGTCAAAGAAGGTTTTGGTAAAGTTACTGGAGACAGCAAGACAGAACTTGAAGGAGCTGTTGAAAAAACAGTTGCTAAGGCAAAAGACGTTGTAGAAGACGCTAAAGGTGCTGTAGAAGGTGCCGTTGAAGGTTTGAAAAACGTTTTTACTAAATAATAGTAAAAAATCAGGGGTTTTATTTTCCCTTGATTTTTTCTATTCTTATAAATAATTTTCTGCTACGGCTGCATCTCCTGGATAGGCTTCTTTCTTTCCTTGGACGATTTGGTAGCAATCAGCTCCCTTACCAGCAATAATGACAGCATCTAATTCGTGATTTGTGATAGCCATAGCTGCCTTGATGGCCTCTTGGCGATCCGCAATTTTTTCAACAGGATGATTGATGTAGCTACTGATTTCATCTGCAATGGCCATTGGGTCTTCATAGTTGGGGTCATCAGCAGTCAAAAAGACTTGAATCTCAGGATGTTGATTGAGGAGGAGGCCAAAGTTCTTACGACGACTTTCTCCCTTGTTTCCTGTTGAACCCAGAACCAAAGCAATCTTTCCAGTTTGATGAGTTTCAACCACATTGATGAGTTTTTTCAGACTATCCCCATTGTGGGCGTAATCGATGAATACCTTGGCTCCATTTTTCTGAGTCAGGACTTCCATACGACCAGGAACGCGGGTTGCAGCGATGCCTTTTTTGATGTCCTCAAGACTTGCTCCGAGACGGAGACAAGTAAGTCCAGCAGCAACTGCATTTTCTTGGTTGAAGTTGCCAATGAGTTGGATATCATAATCACCAGCGAGTTTACCCGTAGCTGAAAAGCTAAAGGCTTTGGAATTCTCGATTTGATTATTTGATTGGCTACCATAGAAATCATGGTCTTGATTTTCCACTTGTTCTTTCAAGACAGAAAAGTGGTCCATGTCACTGTTAACGATGACTGCTCGGCTATTTTCCATCAAGAGACGTTTGTGGTAGAAGTAGTCTTCAAAGCTAGGGTGTTCAATCGGGCCGATATGGTCTGGGCTGATATTGAGGAAAACTCCCACATCAAAGGTTAGACCATAGACACGTTTGACCAGATAGGCTTGACTGGAGACTTCCATGATGAGGTGGGTACGGTCATTTTGTACAGCTTGATGCATCATATCAAAGAGGTCAATACTCTCAGGAGTTGTCAATGCAGACTTAAAGAAAGTCTTGCCATCTAAAGTCGTATTCATGGTTGACAAGAGGGCGGTTGGGTGGCGTTGAGATAGGATGTTGTAAGCAAAGTAAGCTGCTGTTGTCTTACCCTTGGTTCCAGTAAAGGCAAGGAGTTTGAGTTTTTCCTGTGGATTTCCATAAAATTCCATAGCAATCAGACTCATAGCTTTCTTGATATCGCTGACGATAATGGCAGGAATACCAACCTCATAGTCCTTTTCAGCAACATACCAACCGAGTCCTTGAGAGATGGCAGAAAGCAGAAATACCTTCTTAAAGGCAGCACCCTTGACGAAAAAGAGGCTCTTTTCTTTGGCCTTGCGGCTGTCATAACAGATACTATCAAAAACAACTTCGCTGTAGTTGTAGTGATAATGTCCTTGGTCGATAATCTCACGGAAGAGACCATCTTTCTTTAAAATATCTAATACGGTTTCAATCTTTATCATACTTTCTATTGTAAACCGAAAGTCGCAAATTTACAAGTAACAAGGAAAAGTTTATAATGGAAGATAAGGAGTGTTTCCTAGTTATCAAAATTGAATGAGGAATCTATGTCGCACGAAAACAATCACCAGCAGGCCCAGATGTTACGGGGGACTGCTTGGCTAACGGCTAGTAACTTTATCAGTCGCCTGCTTGGGGCCATCTATATTATCCCTTGGTACATCTGGATGGGGTCTTATGCGGCTACGGCCAATGGTCTCTTTACCATGGGTTACAATATCTATGCTTGGTTCTTGCTGGTTTCAACAGCAGGTATTCCGGTTGCAGTGGCCAAGCAAGTTGCCAAGTACAATACCATGAGAGAAGAGGAGCATAGCTTTGCCCTGATTCGGAGCTTTTTAGGCTTTATGACAGGACTAGGCCTGGTTTTTGCTTTAGTTTTGTATCTCTTTGCTCCTTGGCTAGCAGACTTGTCTGGCGTGGGCAAAGACTTGATCCCAATCATGCAAAGCTTGGCTTGGGGAGTCTTGATTTTCCCGTCTATGAGTGTTATCCGAGGATTTTTCCAAGGGATGAATAACCTCAAACCTTATGCCATGAGCCAAATTGCTGAGCAGGTCATTCGTGTTATCTGGATGCTCCTAGCAACCTTTATCATTATGAAGCTTGGTTCAGGAGATTACCTAGCAGCGGTTACCCAATCGACCTTTGCGGCCTTTGTCGGTATGGTAGCCAGTTTTGCAGTTTTGCTTTATTTCCTTGCCCAAGAAGGTTCACTCAAAAGAGTCCTTGAAACAGGGGATAAGATTAACAGCAAGCATCTTTTGATCGATACCATTAAGGAAGCCATTCCTTTTATCTTGACAGGGTCTGCCATCCAGCTCTTCCAGATTTTGGACCAGCTGACCTTTATCAATAGTATGAGCTGGTTTACCAACTACAGCAATGAGGACTTGGTTATCATGTTTTCTTATTTCTCAGCCAATCCTAATAAAATCACGATGATTTTGATTTCTGTTGGGGTTTCGATTGGGAGTGTTGGTTTGCCACTTTTGACGGAAAACTATGTCAAGAGGGACTTGAAGGCAGCTTCTCGTCTCGTTCAGGACAGTCTCACCCTACTCTTTATGTTCTTGCTACCAGCAACGGTTGGAGTGGTTATGGTAGGAGAACCTCTTTATACAGTCTTCTATGGCAAGCCAGACAGTTTGGCTATGGGCTTATTTGTCTTTGCAGTTTTGCAGTCTATTATTTTAGGCTTGTACATGGTCTTGTCCCCCATGCTTCAAGCCATGTTCCGCAACCGCAAGGCCGTTCTCTATTTTATCTATGGTTCTATTGCCAAGCTGGTCTTGCAACTGCCTACCATCGCCCTTTTCCACAGTTATGGTCCCTTGATTTCAACAACCATCGCTCTTATCATTCCTAACGTCTTGATGTATCGGGATATTTGTAAAGTAACGGGTGTTAAGCGCAAGGTGATTGTGAAGCGAACCATTTTAATCAGTTTGCTGACCCTAGTCATGTTTCTGTTAATAGGAACCATCCAGTGGCTGTTAGGATTTGTTTTCCAACCAAGTGGACGTTTGTGGAGCTTCTTTTATGTAGCTCTTGTCGGTGCCATGGGGGGTGGACTCTACGGATTCATGAGTCTCTATACTCGTCTCTTAGATAAGGTTATTGGACAGGCCAAAGCTGCCCACTTGCGAGCAAAATTTAAGTTTTCTTAAGATAGCATTTATAAATAAAAGGAATAAGTTGAACAATCTTTTAGGAGAACTTGAAACTTATTCCTTTTTTTAGCGTCAAAACAGCTAAAATTATCTTTTAAGAGTAGAAGATGAGGCCTTTTTCGATTTTTTTGGACAAAATCATTGACTAAACAAACTAAACGTTGTATAATAAAACAAATATTTAAATCAGGAGGTTCTGGAAATGAAAAAGTCTAAGAGCAAATATCTAACCTTGGCAGGTCTTGTCCTGGGTACAGGAATTTTATTGAGCGCGTGTGGAAATTCTAGCACAGGATCAAAAACCTATAACTATGTTTATTCAAGTGATCCATCTAGTTTGAACTATCTAGCAGAAAACCGCGCAACAACAAATGATATTGTGACCAACCTGGTAGATGGTCTCATGGAAAATGACCAATATGGGAACTATGTGCCATCCTTGGCAGAGGATTGGAGTGTTTCTAAGGACGGTTTGACCTATACCTACAAACTTCGTAAGGATGCCAAGTGGTTTACTTCTGAGGGAGAAGAATATGCTCCTGTAACTGCCCAAGATTTTGTGACAGGTTTGCAATATGCGGCTGATAAAAAATCAGAAGCCTTGTATCTAGTGCAGGACTCTGTTGCAGGTTTGGATGACTATATCACTGGTAAAACAAGCGACTTTTCAACTGTCGGTGTCAAGGCTCTTGATGACCAAACGGTTCAATACACCTTGGCTCGACCAGAACCTTACTGGAACTCAAAAACGACATCAACCATTCTTTTCCCAGTCAATGCGGATTTCCTAAAATCAAAAGGGGATGATTTTGGCAAGGTAGACCCTGCTAATATTTTGTACAGTGGACCTTTCTTGATGAAAGCTTTTGTTTCAAAATCTGTCATCGAATACAAGAAAAATCCTAACTACTGGGATGCTAAAAATGTCTTTGTAGATGATGTTAAATTGACCTACTATGATGGTAGTGACCAAGATGCTCTTGTTCGTAATTTTACAGACGGAGCCTATAGCTACGCTCGTCTCTATCCAAATAGTTCAAGTTTTGAAGGGATTAAAGAAAAATACAAAGATGATATCATCTACAGTATGCAGACTGCTACGTCTTATTACTGGAATTTTAACCTAGATAGACAAGCTTATAAATTTACTTCTAAGACGACCGACATTGAAAAGAAATCAGCTCAGGAAGCAGTTCTTAATAAAAACTTCCGTCAAGCTATTAACTTTGCCTATGATCGTACAGCCTATGGGGCTCAAACTCAGGGAGAAGACGGAGCGACTAAGATTTTGCGTAACTTGGTTGTTCCTCCAACCTTTGTAAGTATCAAGGGAAAAGACTTTGGTGAAGTAGTAGCCTCTAAGATGGTCAATTATGGTAAGGAATGGCAAGGTATCAACTTTGCGGATGGTCAAGACCCTTATTACAATCCTGAGAAAGCCAAGGCTAAATTTGCTGAGGCCAAGAAAGAGCTAGAAGCTAAGGGAGTTCAATTCCCTATTCATTTGGATGCGACAGTTGACCAAGCTTCTAAGAAGGGGATTCAAGAAGTAAGCTCTATGAAGCAATCTATTGAAGCAGCTTTAGGTACGGAGAACGTCGTTATTGATATCCAACAGTTATCAACAGAGGACTATCATAACTCAAGTTACTTTGCTCAAACAGCAGCTCAAAAAGATTATGACCTTTACAATGGTGGTTGGGGTCCTGACTACTTAGATCCATCAACCTATCTTGATATCTTTAGTGTCAAGAATGGTGGGGTTCTACAAAATCTTGGACTCGAGCCTGGTGAAGCCAACGACAAGGCTAAGGCAGTTGGACTTGACACTTATACTCAAATGTTGGAAGAGGCTAATAAGGAGCAAGACCCAGCCAAACGTTATGAGAAATATGCTGATATTCAAGCATGGTTGATAGATAGTTCTCTAGCGATTCCAAATGTTTCATTAGGTGGAACGCCTAGCTTGAGAAAAACAGTTCCTTTCTCAGCACCTTATTCATTGGCTGGTAATAAAGGGGTTGAATCATATAAATACCTCAAAGTACAAGATAAGATTGTCACAACAGACGAATATGCAAAAGCCAGAGAAAAATGGTTGAAAGAAAAAGAAGAATCCAATAAAAAAGCCCAAGAAGAATTGGCAAAACATGTCAAATAAAATCTAATTGTAGATAAGTTTGTGTAAGAAGTCTTTGTGCTTAAAAACGCATAATATCAGGTATATAAAATCCTAGATGTTATGCGTTTTGTTATAGGAAGATTTATTAGATTTTATCCTCAAATTGAGTTATTCCCGACTTTATCCGTTGAAATATTATAAGGAGTATTTATGAAATTAAAATTATTAAGAGTAGATACTAAGGTGATTATGGGGAGTTTCTTACTTGTTCTGTCTAGTCTACTTGCTTTGTTGCTTCCCCTTATCTTAAAGGGTTTAATAGATGGGAGTTCTATTGAAAATATAGGTTCCAAAGTATTTCAATCGTTTTTGATTTTTATTGGTCAAGCCTTGTTTTCTTCTATTGGTTACTATCTGTTTAGTCAATCGGGTGAAAAAAAGATAGCAAAAATCAGGAAAAAAGTGATAGAGGGGTTGATTTATGCAGAGAAATCCTTCTTTGATAAGAGCCAAAGTGGGGAGTTGACTTCTGCCATTGTCAATGACACGAGTGTCATTCGTGAGTTTTTAATTACGACTTTCCCAAATATTATTTTGAGTTTAGTTATGGTACTTGGTTCCATCATAGTCTTATTTAGTCTTGATTGGAATCTTTCTCTACTTTTATTCATCACTCTTCCTTGTATGATGTTTATTATCTTGCCCCTTTCCAATATCAGTGAAAAGTATAGTCGTCGTTTACAGGAGGAAATCGGATTTTTAACAGGGCAATTGACTGAAAAGATTCAAGAACATGAATTAATTAAGACTAACCAAGCAGAGAAAAGTGTACAGGATGTTTTGGATAATTGTATTGAAAGGGTACAAAACAATTCACTGAAATCAGATAGGATTACTTCTTTTGAGACCCCGTTTGCTCTCTTATTTATCTTTGCGACTATAGCTGTGATGCTAACCTATGGGGGTTATCGGGTCAGCGCAGGATATATATCTGTGGGAACCTTGGTTTCGTTTTTGATTTACCTCTTTCAATTACTTAATCCTATTAGTAATATAGCTAATTTTGTAACTGTTTATTCTAGGAGTAAGGGATCTTCAGTTGCACTGGAGAACTTGCTTGCAGTTCCTAAAGAAAAATTTGAGGGAGGAAAATCGGTATCAGGACAAGGGTTGAATTTTAACCATGTCTATTTTGGTTATGATGAAAATCGACCTGTCTTAAAGGATATTACTTTCTCCATTTTCAAGGGGCAAAAAATTGCTTTTGTTGGACCATCTGGATCAGGAAAATCAACGATTGTGCGTTTGTTAGAGCGGTTTTATAAACCGCTTTCAGGAGATATTCTAATGGAGCAATCAAGTATATATGATTTTAACTTAAAAGAATGGAGAAGTAAAATCGCTTGGGTTTCACAAAATAATGCAGTCTTATCTGGCAGTATTCGTGACAATCTTTGTCTCGGTTTGAATCGCTTAGTAACTGATGATGAATTGATGAAAGTGCTAGACTTAGTATCACTAGGTGATGAGATTCGCTCCATGAAAGAGGGACTAGATACTGAGGTTGGTGAACGCGGACGACTCTTGTCAGGGGGACAAAGCCAAAGACTTCAAATAGCTAGAGCCTACTTAAAAGATGCTGAAATTCTTATATTTGATGAAGCCACTGCTAATCTTGATGCGGATTCTGAGTATGCGATTATCAGTAGCCTCTATTCTGTACTAAAGGAGAAGACAGTTGTGATTATAGCGCATCGTTTGTCAACGGTAAAAGATGTGGATTGTATTTTCTTCTTAGAGGAGGGGAAAATCACTGGCTCAGGAACTCATAAGGAACTACTGGAAAATCATGAGCGTTATGCTCGTTTTGTGCAGGAGCAAATGATAGAGTGAAGGTGTCTTTTGAGATTCACCATTTTATAGTCTATTAAAGGGAGCAGGAAAAACTCCCTTTTTATATAGTTTGAAACTATAGCTAGCTCTTGAAAAGAAGAAAATGAGTTGATGAAAATAAGTGGTACAATAGTTACTATAGATTTGGAGGTATTGTATGAGCAAGGAATTACACATTAACACAATTTTGGCCCAGGCGGGCATTAAGTCAGATGAAGCGACAGGTGCATTGGTGACACCGCTCCATTTTTCAACGACCTATCAGCATCCAGAGTTTGGTCGATCTACTGGGTTTGACTATACGCGCACTAAAAATCCAACTCGTAGTAAGGCTGAGGAAGTCTTGGCGGCTATTGAGTCAGCAGACTATGCCCTAGCGACTAGCTCAGGGATGTCAGCTATTGTACTGGCCTTTAGCGTCTTTCCAGTAGGAAGTAAGGTCTTGGCAGTGCGTGATCTTTACGGTGGTTCTTTTCGCTGGTTTAACCAAGTGGAGCAGGAAGGTCGTTTCCATTTTACCTATGCCAATACAGAAGAAGAGTTGATTGCCGAGTTAGAAAAGGATGTGGATGTTCTCTATATCGAAACCCCAACCAATCCCTTAATGTTGGAATTTGATATCGAAAAACTAGCAAAATTGGCTCATGCTAAGGGTGCCAAAGTGGTGGTGGACAATACCTTCTATAGCCCTATCTACCAACGTCCGATTGAAGATGGAGCAGATATGGTTCTCCATTCAGCAACCAAGTATCTAGCAGGCCACAATGATGTCTTGGCTGGAGTGGTTGTAACCAATAGTTTAGAACTATACGAGAAGCTCTTTTACAATCTCAATACGACAGGGGCAGTCTTGTCTCCATTTGACAGCTACCAGTTGCTTCGTGGTCTCAAGACCTTGTCTCTTCGTATGGAGCGCTCAACAGCCAATGCCCAAGAAGTGGTTGCCTTTTTGAAGGATTCTCCAGTAGTTAAGGAAGTTCTCTACACTGGTCGTGGGGGCATGATTTCCTTTAAAGTAGCCGATGAAACGCGCATTCCACATATTTTGAACAGTCTTAAGGTCTTCTCTTTTGCGGAAAGTTTGGGTGGTGTAGAAAGTCTTATTACTTATCCAACGACACAAACCCACGCTGATATTCCAGCAGAAGTGCGCCATTCTTACGGTTTGACAGATGACCTCTTGCGCTTGTCGATTGGGATTGAGGATGCTAGAGATTTGATTGCAGATTTGCGCCAAGCCTTGGAAGGATAAGATAAAGATGGGAAAATATGATTTTACAAGCCTGCCCAATCGTTTAGGGCATCATACCTATAAATGGAAAGAAACAGAAACGGATAGTGAAGTTCTACCAGCTTGGATAGCAGATATGGACTTTGTAGTCTTGCCTGAAATCCGCCAAGCTGTGCAGACTTACGCTGATCAATTGGTCTATGGCTATACCTATGCCAGTGAAGAGTTAATTAAGGAAGTTCAAAAGTGGGAAGCCACACAACACGGTTATCACTTTGACAAAGAGGCTCTTGTCTTTATCGAGGGCGTTGTACCTGCCATCTCAACAGCTATTCAAGCTTTCACAAAAGAAGGCGAAGCGGTTTTGATTAACACGCCTGTCTATCCACCTTTTGCTCGCAGTGTCAAGTTGAACAACCGCAGATTGATTACCAATTCTTTGGTGGAAAAGGATGGTCTGTTTGAGATTGACTTTGACCAACTTGAAAAGGATTTGGTGGAAGAGGAGGTTAAACTCTATATTCTTTGCAACCCTCACAATCCTGGTGGACGTGTTTGGGAAAAAGAAGTGTTGGAGAAGATTGGCCAACTCTGCCAAAAACACGGTGTTTTGTTAGTTTCAGATGAGATTCACCAAGATTTGACCCTCTTTGGTCACAAACACCAGTCTTTCAATACCATCAATCCTGCCTTCAAAAATTTTGCTATCGTCTTGAGCAGTGCCACTAAAACATTTAATATTGCTGGGACAAAAAATTCCTATGCAGTCATTGAAAATCCTAAGTTGAGACTGGCTTTCCAGAAACGCCTGTTGGCCAATAATCAGCATGAAATTTCAGGCTTGGGTTATTTGGCGACAGAAGCTGCCTATCGATACGGTAAAGATTGGCTAGAGGAACTCAAGCAAGTCTTTGAAGATCACATCAATTATGTGGTGGATCTATTTGGAAAAGAGACTAAAATCAAGGTCATGAAACCGCAAGGTACCTACTTGATTTGGCTTGACTTTTCAGCCTATGACCTGACTGATGAAACATTGCAAGAGTTGTTGAGAAATGAAGCCAAGGTTATCCTTAACCGTGGTTTGGATTTTGGAGAGGAAGGAAGTCTCCATGCCCGCATCAATATAGCCATGCCCAAATCTCTGTTGCAAGAAGTCTGTCAGCGGATTGTGGCTACTTTTGCCAAACGTTAAAAATCCATCCTTCTAGGAGAAAAGTCTTCCTAGAAGGCTATTTTCATAGGCGAAAATATGGTATAATAAACAGATAAGGTAAAGGTGAAAATATGGCTAAATTGATTCCGGGGAAAGTTCGTATCGAAGGTGTTGCCCTTTATGAAACTGGTAAGGTTGATATCATCAAGGAAAAGAACAATCGGCTCTATGCTCGCGTTGCAGAAGAAGAACTGCGCTATAGTTTAGAGGATGATTTGGTTTTTTGTGCCTGTGATTTTTTTCAAAAGAGGGGCTACTGTGTGCATTTGGCAGCGCTAGAGCATTTTCTGAAAAATGATGAGCGTGGTCAGGAAATCTTGTGGAGTCTGGAAGAAGGTCATGAAGAAAAAGAGGCCGTTGAAACCAAGGTGACCTTGGGTGGCAAGTTTTTGGATCGAATTTTATCTCCAAAATCAGAATGCGCCTATGAGTTATCAGCTGTGGGTCAGGTGGAAGCAGGAACCAATCATATCTTGTGGACTCTGAGAATCGGCCAAATCAATAGCCAAAAATACTATGTCATTCGGGATATTCCACTTTTTTTAAGGATTGTCGAGCAGAGAAAGTCGTATATGATTGGCAAGATTTATGAGGAGTCTCTTTCTTGGGAAGCTTTTGATGAGGCCAGCCAAGAACTTTTGACTTTCTTGCACGGACTAACGGAGGAAGGGCTGGTTCCAGACCTCTTTTTCCAAAACCAAGGTCGGCACCTCTTTTTCCCTCTGACCTTTTTTGAGCAGGGTGTGAATTTACTGATGGCCTTGCCCCATTTTCAATTTGACCATCAAGTGGATAGCTACCAAACCCTGCTTTTTCAGGATATGCATGCTGATGCCAATCTATTTGCCTTTACAGTAACAGAATACTCGGACTATTTTGAAATGGAAATCAGTGAGAGTCCTAGGGTCAATGTCTTTTATCAGGGAGCAGTACTTTTCCATAAAGGTCAGGTTTATTTTTTAACAGACCAGCAGATGCGTCTTCTCAAGGAAATTAAAGTGTTACCTGTGGGTCAACAAGGAAAGAAATACCTGCAATTTGATAGCAGTGATCGAGACAAATTGGCCTCCTGTCTGACTCTTTTTATCCAGATGGGTACCGTTTCAGCTCCAGAACGTCTACAAATCAAAACTTTTGCGCCCTCTTTTTACTTTGACAGGGAAGAAGATAATCGGATTCGTTTAGAAATTCAGTTTGATTATGGAAATAGACAGGTATCTAGCCGACAAGAGCTAGAAGAATTACCATTTTCAAGTGACACGGACTTAGAAGAAAGAATTTTCCAAGTCTGTTTGGCTGCGGGCTTTGAAGCAGATTTTCAATCTTGGCGTCAGGCCTTAAAAGCAGAGTCTGTCTATCATTTCTTCCATGAAATCATTCCAGTCTTTGAAAAACTTGGAAATGTTGATTTATCAGACAAGTTAGAAGAGTTTTATAGTCTAGCAAGCCCTCAAGTGCAGATTACTTCCAAGGGAGGTCTCTTGGAAATTCAATTTGATTTTCAAGATATAGCCCAAGAGGAAATTGACCAAGCTATGCAGGCCTTGGTTGATAATCGAGATTTTTATATTGATTCGTCTAATAAAGTCTACTTTTTCGATGAAGAAACCAAGAAAATTCGTCAAAATCTACAGGAGCTGGGGCAATTTGAATTAAAAGATGGCTCCTTGCAGGCTCGGAAATCCTTGGCTTATAGTTTAGCTCATCTCTTTGAAGGACGTGACCGTGTTTCTTTTTCACAAGAATTCCAGAATCTGGCTCACGATTTGACGCATCCAGAGGACTTCCCTAGACAAGCAACTCAGGTTCAGGCTGACTTACGAGATTATCAGGAAAAGGGAATCAGCTGGCTACAGATGCTCCATCACTATGGTTTTGGTGGGATTTTGGCTGACGATATGGGACTTGGTAAAACCCTGCAGACCATTGCTTTTTTGACCAGTCAAGTGACAAAAGAAAGTCGAGTCTTGATTTTAGCACCGTCAGGTTTGATTTACAACTGGGCAGATGAGTTTCAGAAATTTGCCCCACAGTTGGATGTGGCTGTTGTTCATGGTTTGAAAGCTAGTCGTGAGGAGATTCTTGCTGAAAGCCATCAAATCTATGTGACGAGCTATGCTACCTTCCGTCAGGACAGTGAGCTTTATCAGGGGATGGCCTTTGACTTCCTTTTCTTAGATGAGGCTCAGGTCATGAAGAACGCCCAGACCAAGATTGCCCAGACCTTGAGACAGTTTGTGGTGCCGTCAGTTTTTGCTCTGTCAGGGACACCGATTGAAAACCATCTAGGTGAGCTGTGGTCTATTTTCCAAATCGTCATGCCAGGACTTTTGCCAAGCAAGAAAGAATTTATGAAATTGCCAGCTGAACGCGTGGCTCAGTTTATCAAGCCTTTCGTGATGAGGCGCAAGAAAGAAGAAGTTCTGACCGAATTGCCAGACTTAATAGAAGTAGTTTATAAGAATGAACTGGAAGACCAGCAAAAGGCTATCTACCTAGCCCAGTTGCAACAGATGAGAGATAGATTGGCTCAAGTATCAGATCAGGAATTTCAGCGAAGTCGTGTGGAAATCTTGTCTGGTCTGATGCGCTTGCGCCAAATCTGTGACACCCCTGCCCTCTTTATGGAGGATTATCAGGGAGCTAGTGGCAAACTGGATAGTCTCCGAGACCTGCTGGTACAGGTGGTAGACGGTGGACACCGTGTCTTGATTTTCTCTCAGTTCAAGGGAATGTTGGAGAAAATAGAACAAGAACTGCCAGACTTGGGCATGACTTCCTTTAAAATTACAGGTTCAACTCCAGCCAAGGAAAGACAAGACATGACCAAGGCCTTTAACCAAGGGGAAAGAGATGCCTTTCTGATTTCCCTCAAGGCTGGTGGTGTCGGTCTGAACCTGACAGGTGCTGATACAGTGATTTTGGTTGACCTTTGGTGGAATCCTGCGGTGGAAGCGCAAGCTATTGGCCGTGCCCATCGGATGGGTCAGGAAGAAACGGTTGAGGTCTATCGCTTGGTGACCAGGGGAACCATTGAAGAAAAAATTCAGGAACTCCAAGAACAAAAGAAACATCTGGTGTCACAAGTATTGGATGGAACAGAGTCACGTGGCAGTCTCAGCCTAGCAGAAATTAGAGAAATTTTGGGAATTTCTGAAGCCAGCACTTGAAAAATCAAGACAATACGCTATAATGAAGTGTTGAAAGGAAATAGAAAATGAAACAAGAACGATTTCCATTGGTGTCAGATGACGAGGTCATGCTGACTGAGATGCCAGTCATGAACTTGTACGATGAGTCTGATCTGATCAGTAATATCAAGGGTGAGTATCGAGATAAAAATTATTTAGAATGGTCTCCTATTACTGAAGAGGCGCCAGTAAAACCGATTGAAAAGCAAGTCGAGAAACCTAAAAAAGCTCCTTTAGGGGTAAAAAAAGAAGGAAAGAGCTATGCGGAGGTGGCGCGTGAAGAAGCGCGTGCAGACTTGAAAAAGAAACGCTCTGCTAACTATCTAACTCAGGATTTCAGCCGTGCGAGACGTCATTCTAAATCAGGCCTTGTTAGACAGGGCAGTCAACCGACAGCGCCTTTCCAAAAGGAAAATCCTGGTGAATTTGTCAAATATAGCCAAAAATTGACCCAGTCTCATTATATCTTGGCGGAAGAAGTTCATTCTATCCCTACCAAGAATGAAGAAGTGTCAGCACCTGCTCCAAAGAAAAACAACTATGATTTTCTAAAGAAGAGCCAAATCTACAATAAAAAAAGTAAACAAACAGAACAAGAACGTCGGGTTGCCCAAGAGTTGAATCTGACCAGAATGACAGAATAGGGGAGAAAACATGCCAAAGACATATCATTTTATCGGAATTAAGGGATCAGGGATGAGTGCCTTGGCCTTGATGTTGCACCAAATGGGGCATAAGGTACAGGGATCAGATGTTGAGAAGTACTACTTTACTCAACGTGGTCTTGAGCAGGCAGGAATTACTATTCTTCCTTTTGATGAAAAGAATCTAGACGGTGATATGGAAATTATCGCTGGAAATGCCTTTCGTCCAGATAACAACGTCGAAATTGCCTATGCAGACCAAAATGGTATCAGCTACAAACGTTACCATGAGTTCCTAGGTAGCTTTATGCGTGACTTTGTTAGCATGGGAGTAGCAGGAGCGCATGGAAAAACTTCAACGACAGGTATGTTGTCTCACGTCTTGTCTCACATCACAGACACCAGCTTCTTGATTGGAGATGGGACAGGTCGTGGTTCGGCCAATGCCAAATATTTTGTCTTTGAATCTGACGAATATGAGCGTCACTTTATGCCTTACCACCCAGAATACTCTATTATCACCAACATTGACTTTGACCATCCAGACTATTTCACAAGTCTAGAGGATGTTTTCAATGCTTTTAACGACTATGCTAAACAAATTACCAAGGGTCTTTTTGTCTATGGTGAAGATGCAGAATTGCGTAAAATTACGTCTGATGCACCAATTTATTATTATGGTTTTGAAGCAGAAGGTAATGACTTTGTAGCTAGTGAGCTTCTTCGTTCTACGACTGGTTCAACCTTCACCGTTCATTTCCGTGGACAAGACTTGGGGCAATTCCACATCCCAACCTTTGGTCGTCACAATATCATGAATGCGACAACCGTTATTGGTCTTCTTTACACAGCAGGATTTGATTTGAACTTGGTGCGTGAGCACTTGAAAACATTTGCTGGTGTTAAGCGTCGTTTCACTGAGAAAATTGTCAATGATACAGTGATTATCGATGACTTTGCTCACCATCCAACAGAAATTATTGCGACCTTGGATGCGGCTCGTCAAAAATACCCAAGCAAGGAAATTGTAGCAGTCTTCCAACCGCATACCTTTACAAGAACCATTGCCTTGTTAGATGACTTTGCCCACGCTTTAAACCAAGCAGATGCTGTTTACCTAGCGCAAATTTATGGGTCAGCTCGTGAGGTAGACCATGGAGATGTCAAGGTAGAAGACCTAGCTAATAAAATCAACAAGAAACACCAAGTGATCACTGTTGAAAATGTTTCACCACTCCTTGACCATGACAATGCTGTCTATGTCTTTATGGGAGCAGGAGATATCCAAACCTATGAATATTCATTTGAACGACTCTTGTCTAACTTGACAAGCAATGTTCAATAGGTTATTCTCATGGAAATTCCAATTAAGATCATTCAGGCAAGTCAGTCTGATTTGGCTGAGATAGAGGCACTTCAAACTTCGTCTTTTCCGGCTGAAAAGCAGCAACCTTCCCATATCTTAGAAGAAAGTATCCGTAAGTGTGCGGATACCTTTCTTCTAGCTAGGGATGAAAACCAACTTTTAGGCTATATTCTATCAAGTCCCCAGTCAGACAATCCGCAATGTCTAAAAGTAGATTCTTTAGTCATTGAGTCTGACCATCAGAGACAAGGATTGGGAACACTTCTTCTTGCGGCTTTGAAAGAGGTGGCAGTTGAGCTGGATTACAAAGGGATTCGTTTGAAGAGTCCTGATGAGCTGCTTTCCTATTTTGAAATGAGCGGTTTTATTGATGAAGAAACTTCCCTTTATGAAACTAGCCAGGGTTTTAGTATGATTTGGTTTAATCCCTATTATCTGGAGGTACAATGAAGATCAGACAAGCAAGATTAGAAGATTTAGAACGTATCGTTGAGATTGAACTAGAAAATTTCTCGGTAGAAGAAGCTATTCCTCGATCTGTTTTTGAATCGCATTTGCGAGAAATTCAGACCTCTTTTCTGGTTGCGGAAAAAGTAGGTAGAATCATGGGGTACATAGAAGGGCCAGTTGGACCACACCGCCATCTGCAAGACCAGTCCTTTACAGAAGAAATAAAAGACTATAGTCATGAGCCTGGTGGTTATATCTCTGTGACCTGTCTTTCTATTGCCAAAGAAGCACAGGGCCTCGGACTTGGACAAAAATTACTAATAGCCTTGAAAGAAGTTGCTCTTGAAGATAAGAGAGATGGCATTAACCTAACCTGTCATGACTATCTCATCGCCTACTATGAAAAGCACGGATTTGTCAATGAAGGCTTGTCCCAGTCAACCTTTGCAGGGGAAACCTGGTATGATATGGTTTGGGAAACGAAAAAATAAGCTAGGAAAAGTATCATAGGTTGCTTTTCTTGGACTTTTAAGATATAATATTATGGATTGTCAACAAGGAGGAAAAACTTTTGAGTGAAAAGTCAAGAGAAGAAGAGAAATTAAGCTTTAAAGAGCAGATTCTGAGAGATTTAGAAAAAGTAAAAGGCTATGATGAAGTTCTGAAAGAAGATAAGGCAGTAGTTCGCACTCCTGCAAATGAACCTTCAGCTGAAGAACTCATGGCTGATTCCTTGTCAACGGTAGAGGAGATTATGAGAAAAGCTCCTACCGTGCCTACTCACCCAAGTCAAGATGTACCTTCTTCTCCAGCGGAAGAAAGTGGTTCAAGACCAGGACCAGGTCCAGGTCCTGTTAGACCTAAGAAATTTGAAAGAGAATACAATGAAACCCCAACAAGGGTAGCTGTTTCCTATAAGACGGCAGAGAAAAAAGCAGAACAAGCAGGTCCAGAAACACCTACGCCTGCTACAGAAACAGTGGATATCATCAGCGATACACCACGTCGTAGCCGTAGAGAAGGAGCAAAACCCGTTAAGTCTAAGAAAGAGAAGAAGTCACATGTGAAAGCTTTTGTGATTTCATTCCTTGTATTCCTTGCCTTGCTCTCAGCAGGTGGTTACTTTGGTTACCAGTACGTGCTAGATTCTTTGTTACCTATCGATGCTAATTCTAAGAAATATGTGACGGTTGGAATTCCAGAAGGTTCAAACGTTCAAGAAATCGGTACGACGCTTGAAAAAGCTGGTTTGGTAAAGCATGGTCTGATTTTTAGCTTTTATGCCAAGTATAAAAATTATACCGACTTGAAAGCGGGTTACTACAATTTGCAAAAGAGTATGAGTACAGAAGACTTACTCAAAGAGTTGCAAAAAGGTGGAACAGATGAACCGCAAGAACCTGTACTTGCGACTTTGACAATTCCAGAAGGTTATACCTTGGATCAGATTGCACAAGCTGTGGGTCAATTGGAAGGTGACTTCAAAGAGTCTTTGACAGCGGAGGCTTTCTTGGCAAAAGTTCAAGATGAGACGTTTATCAGTCAAGCAGTAGCCAAATATCCTACTTTATTGGAAAGTTTGCCTGCAAAAGATAGTGGTGCGCGTTATCGTTTGGAAGGATACCTTTTCCCAGCTACTTATTCTATCAAGGAAAGCACAACTGTTGAGAGCTTGATTGATGAGATGTTAGCTGCTATGGATAAGAACCTATCTCCTTACTATAGTACTATCAAATCTAAAAACTTGACTGTCAATGAGTTGTTGACCATTGCTTCCTTGGTCGAAAAAGAAGGTGCCAAGACAGAAGATCGTAAGCTCATTGCAGGTGTATTCTACAATCGTTTGAATCGTGATATGCCACTTCAAAGTAATATTGCAATCTTGTATGCCCAAGGAAAACTGGGGCAAAATATCAGCTTAGCTGAGGATGTTGCGATTGATACCAACATTGATTCACCTTATAATGTTTATAAAAATGTAGGTCTCATGCCTGGTCCAGTCGATAGTCCAAGTCTGGATGCGATTGAGTCAAGCATCAATCAAACTAAGAGCGATAACCTCTACTTTGTAGCAGATGTCACAGAAGGCAAGGTCTACTATGCTAATAATCAAGAAGACCACGATCGCAATGTCGCTGAACATGTCAACAGCAAATTAAACCAAACAAACTAAAATTATGTGATACTTCACATAATTTTCTTTAGAAAATATTATTAGAAGAAAGTTGAGAAAAATGGCAGAAAAAACATATCCTATGACCCTTGAGGAAAAGGAAAAACTTGAAAAAGAATTAGAAGAATTGAAATTGGTTCGTCGACCAGAAGTGGTAGAACGCATTAAGATTGCCCGTTCATACGGTGACCTTTCAGAAAACAGTGAGTACGAAGCAGCTAAGGATGAACAAGCCTTTGTCGAAGGACAAATCTCTAGCTTAGAAACAAAAATCCGCTATGCTGAAATCGTCAATAGCGACGCAGTTGCCCAGGACGAAGTAGCGATTGGTAAAACAGTCACCATCCAAGAAATTGGTGAGGACGAAGAAGAAGTTTATATTATCGTAGGTTCAGCGGGTGCGGATGCCTTTGCAGGTAAAGTTTCAAATGAAAGCCCAATTGGACAAGCCTTGATTGGCAAGAAAACAGGTGATACAGCAACCATTGAAACGCCTGTTGGTAGCTATGATGTAAAAATCTTGAAGGTTGAAAAAACAGCCTAAAAACAGAAAAAGGAGTGGGGAGGCGATGTACTTCACTCACTCCTTTTTCCATTTTGCTACTCTTCGAAAATCTCTTCAAACCACGTCAGCGTCGCCTTGCCGTATATATGGTTACTGACTTCGTCAGTTCTATCTACAACCTCAAAACCATGTTTTAATACTCATCTACTTTCAAAAAGCATTCTAGTCCATCTCCGATTAACGATGGACGTTATCACCTCCTTCTCCAGTCCTTGTATAACATCTTGAAGTTGATTCATGACATCTTTCAAAGTTCGAAAGGCTTTATTCTTAAATCCACGTTTACGAATCTCTTTCCACACTTGTTCAATGGGGTTCATCTCTGGTGTGTATGGAGGAATAAATGCAAAGCCAATATTAGTCGGAATCTTTAAGGTACTTGATTTATGCCATATGGCATTGTCCATAACGAGTAAAAGATAATCATCTGGATAAGCTTGTGAAAGCTCTTCTAAAAAGGCGTTCATCCACTCAGTATGACATCCACCAGCGATTAAGAAAAATGATTCGCCTGTATGGGCATCAACAGCTCCATAACAATAGCGAAATTCTCGTATATAGTGACTATGGACATGTGGACCTACTCCTATTGGAGACCAACAAGATCCCAGTTTACTGATTCTACCGAAACCAGCCTCATCTTGGTACATCAAGCGAACCTTACGAAAACGTCTACTGGTTTTAAAGCGCTTTCTTTTCTTCTTGAATTGAGATTTTATTTTTAGACGCGACAATGGTTTGAACGTCTGCTTTCTTGGGATGTTCTGGACGTGGCCTAATATTTCGCCAACCATGGCGCTTCAAGAGTTGATAAAAGGCATCACATGTGTAGGAAGAACCTAACTCCTTTGTATAAGCCTGAAATAAGGCATCAATTGTAACAAATTCTCCTGCCTCTGCAGCCTTCAAATGACGGGCAATAAAGGCTTTCTCTTCCTCAATTGTCATATATGCATGGTTACGACAACCACGTGTTTCTTTAAGGAGAGAATCGAGTCCGAACTCCTCATATTTTTTTACAGTTGGCCAAATCGTTGTTTGATTACAGTCTAAAAGCTCTATAATCTCTTTATAAGATTTACCCATCAGACGAAATAGAACGATTTGAAGGCGTTTATGATATTTAGCTGTACTAGAGTCTTTTAAAAGTGTTTTGATAGCTTGGATTTCTTCTTTAGTTGATTTCATATTACTACTATATAATGCTTTTTGATTTTAGTCTAGTATGAGCTGACTTCGTCAGTTCTATCTACAACCTCAAAACCATGCTTTGAGCAACCTGTGGCTAGTTTCCTAGTTTGCTCTTTGATTTTTATTGAGTATTAGATGTATAGTGCATTGAAGTTAAAATAGTATACTTTGGTTTCTAAGACATTGTTAGAAATTAGATTAAATTCCTTAATCGATTTGCGCATGTTTTATTTTATTTCACTATACTTTAGATTGAAAAATAAGGAATCACATAAATCGCAAGAAATAGGGAATCTGATTCGTGTTTATAACCGTTCAAAAAGAGAGGAAGCTGAAAGTGAGCCACTTAATCTTTATGTCGAAGATGAAAAGGGCAATCTCCTGGCAGGTTTGATAGTAGAGACTTTTAGAAATTGGCTAGAAATCGAGTATTTATTTGTAAAAGAGGAACTGAGAGGGCAAGGAATCGGTTCAAAACTATTGCAGCAAGCAGAAACTGAAGCTAAGAATCGAAACTGTCGTTTTGCCTTTGTCAATACCTACCAGTTTCAAGCTCTTGATTTTTATAAAAGGTATGGCTACAAGGAAGTCTTTAGGTTACAAGACTATCCCTACATTGGGCAAAGATATTATTAGCAAAAGAATCTGTAAGGTGAGTATGGAGGTATAATACAAAGAGAGGCTCGCACATAAGTATGGAGGTGGACTGATGTATATGAGTAACTATCGATAAATACCAGTTATAACCTAGAAATTGTGTCTTTCTGGGCAATATTGGGTACAATGCAATGGCAGCTGAGAAATTGGGAATCAAGGCTTATCGGGTTAAGAAAAGAAGTGATGTGGTTGATATTTTAAAACAATTTATTTAAACTAAAAACTCTCTATCTTTTTAAATTGACATTAATCCGAGATTCCCCTCTCGAGTTTTTCAGAATAGAGTGAAATCCGAAAGAAAATGGAAATAATTTTTATTAAACGCTTCCAATAGTGGTTAAAAGTTGACAAATTTAAATTTTAGGACTACACTAAGTAAGTAAATTTTATTTTAAAGGAGAATTCGTTATGAATTTAACATATTTAGGCTTATGTATTGCCTGTATGGGCGTATCTGTCGGTGAAGGTTTATTGATGAATGGACTGTTTAAATCAGTAGCACGCCAACCAGATATGCTTTCTGAGTTTCGTAGTTTGATGTTTTTAGGTGTTGCCTTTATTGAAGGAACTTTCTTTGTAACTCTTGTCTTCTCATTTATTATCAAATAAATACATGGAACGAGAAGAAAAGGGAGGATTTTAGATGGAAGAAAGTATTAATCCAATCATCTCTATTGGTCCTGTTATCTTCAATCTGACTATGTTAGCCATGACCTTGTTGATTGTGGGAGTTATTTTTGTCTTTATTTATTGGGCAAGCCGCAATATGACCTTGAAACCCAAAGGAAAGCAAAATGTACTTGAGTATGTCTATGACTTTGTTATTGGATTTACAGAACCTAACATTGGTTCGCGCTACATGAAAGATTACTCACTCTTTTTCCTTTGTTTATTTCTTTTCATGGTGATTGCCAATAACCTTGGCTTAATGACAAAGCTTCAAACGATCGATGGGACTAACTGGTGGAGTTCGCCAACCGCTAATTTACAGTATGACTTAACCTTATCTTTTCTTGTCATTTTGTTGACACATATAGAAAGCGTTCGTCGTCGTGGATTTAAAAAAAGTATAAAATCTTTTATGAGTCCTGTTTTTGTCATACCGATGAATATCTTGGAAGAATTTACAAACTTCTTATCTTTGGCTTTGCGGATTTTTGGGAATATCTTTGCAGGAGAGGTCATGACGAGTTTGTTACTTCTTCTTTCCCACCAAGCTATTTATTGGTATCCAGTAGCCTTTGGAGCTAATTTGGCTTGGACTGCATTTTCTGTCTTTATTTCCTGCATCCAAGCTTATGTCTTTACTCTTTTGACATCTGTGTATTTAGGGAATAAGATTAATATTGAAGAGGAATAGAAAGGAGTAACTGATGCACGTAACAGTAGGTGAATTGATTGGTAATTTTATTTTAATCACTGGCTCTTTTATTCTTTTGCTAGTCTTGATTAAAAAATTTGCATGGTCTAATATTACAGGCATTTTCGAAGAAAGAGCTGAAAAAATTGCTACTGATATTGACAGTGCTGAAGAAGCTCGTCAAAAAGCAGAAGTATTGGCTCAAAAACGCGAAGATGAATTGGCTGGTAGCCGTAAAGAAGCCAAGGCAATCATTGAGAATGCGAAAACAACAGCTGAGAAAAGTAAGGCTAGTATTTTAGTAGATGCTAAACTAGAAGCAGGACGCTTAAAAGAAAAAGCAAACCAAGAAATTGCTCAAAACAAAGCTGAAGCTTTACAAAGCGTTAAGGGTGAGGTAGCAGATTTGACCATCAGCCTAGCTGGTAAAATCATCTCACAAAACCTTGACGGTCATGCCCATAAAGAACTCATTGATCAGTATATCGATCAGCTAGGAGAAGCTTAATGGACAAGAAAACAGTAAAGGTAATTGAAAAATACAGCATGCCTTTTGTCCAATTGGTACTTGAAAAAGGAGAAGAAGCCCGTATCTTTTCAGACTTGACTCAAATCAAGCAAATTGCTGAAGAAACAGGTTTACCTTCTTTTTTAAAAAAAGTGACAGTAGATGAGTCTGACAAGAAAAAAACGATTGCTTTTTTCCAAGACTCTGTGTCACCTTTATTACAAAACTTTATCCAGGTTCTGGCCTACAATCACAGAGTAAATCTTTTTTATGATGTGCTTGTAGATTGCTTGGACCGACTTGAAAAAGAAACAAATCGATTTGAAGTGACGATTACTGCTGCTCATCCTCTAACTGATGAACAAAAGAGTCGTTTGCTCCCTTTGATTGAGAAGAAAATGTCTCTGAGAGTAAGGAGTGTAAAAGAACAAATCGATGAAAGTCTCATTGGTGGTTTTGTTATTTTTGCCAATCACAAGACAATTGATGTGAGTATTAAACAACAACTTAAAGTTGTTAAAGAAAATTTGAAATAGAAAGTGGTGTTCTTTTGGCAATTAACGCACAAGAAATCAGCGCTTTAATTAAGCAACAAATTGAAAATTTCAAACCTAATTTTGATGTGACTGAAACAGGTGTTGTAACCTATATCGGGGACGGTATCGCGCGTGCTCACGGCCTTGAAAATGCCATGAGTGGAGAGTTGTTGATCTTTGAAAACGGTTCTTATGGTATGGCTCAAAACTTAGAGTCAACAGACGTTGGTATTATCATCCTAGGTGACTTTACAGATATTCGTGAAGGCGATACAATCCGCCGTACAGGTAAAATCATGGAAGTCCCAGTAGGTGAAAGTCTGATTGGTCGTGTTGTGGATTCGCTTGGTCGTCCAGTTGACGGTCTTGGAGAAATCCACACAGATAAAACTCGTCCAGTAGAAGCGCCAGCTCCTGGTGTCATGCAACGTAAGTCAGTCTCAGAACCATTGCAAACTGGTTTGAAAGCTATTGACGCCCTTGTACCGATTGGTCGTGGTCAACGTGAGTTGATTATCGGTGACCGTCAGACAGGGAAAACAACCATTGCGATTGATACAATCTTGAACCAAAAAGATCAAGATATGATCTGTATCTATGTCGCAATTGGACAAAAAGAATCAACAGTTCGTACGCAAGTAGAAACACTTCGTCAGTACGGTGCCTTGGACTACACAATCGTTGTGACAGCCTCTGCTTCACAACCATCTCCATTGCTCTTCCTAGCTCCTTATGCTGGGGTTGCCATGGCGGAAGAATTTATGTACCAAGGGAAGCATGTTTTGATTGTATACGATGATCTATCAAAACAAGCGGTAGCCTATCGTGAACTGTCTCTCTTGCTTCGTCGTCCTCCAGGTCGTGAAGCCTTCCCAGGGGATGTTTTCTATCTTCACAGCCGTTTGCTTGAGCGCTCAGCTAAAGTTTCTGATGAGCTTGGTGGTGGTTCAATTACAGCCCTACCATTTATCGAGACACAAGCAGGAGATATCTCAGCCTATATCGCAACCAACGTGATTTCTATCACTGATGGACAAATCTTCCTTGGTGATGGCCTCTTCAATGCGGGGATTCGTCCAGCCATCGATGCGGGTTCATCTGTATCACGTGTAGGTGGTTCTGCACAAATCAAAGCCATGAAGAAGGTTGCTGGTACACTTCGTATCGACCTTGCTTCATACCGTGAGTTGGAAGCCTTCACTAAGTTTGGTTCTGACTTGGATGCGGCAACACAGGCTAAGTTGAACCGCGGTCGTCGTACAGTTGAAGTCTTGAAACAACCTGTTCACAAACCATTGCCTGTTGAGAAACAAGTAACCATTCTCTATGCTTTGACACATGGTTTCTTGGATACTGTTCCAGTAGATGATATTGTTCGTTTTGAGGAAGAATTCCATGCCTTCTTTGATGCTCAACATCCAGAGATTTTGGAAACCATTCGTGATACAAAAGACTTGCCAGAAGAAGCAGTCTTGGATGCTGCGATTACAGAGTTTCTCAATCAAACCAGCTTCCAATAAGAATAGAGGTGTCAGATGGCAGTATCTCTAAATGATATTAAAACAAAAATCGCCTCAACAAAAAATACGAGTCAAATCACTAATGCCATGCAAATGGTATCGGCTGCTAAGCTAGGTCGCTCTGAAGAAGCTGCTCGTAACTTCCAAGTTTACGTTCAGAAAGTGCGCAAGCTCTTGACAGATATCCTCCATGGTAATGGAGCTGGTGGTTCAACCAATCCCATGTTGATTAGCCGTCCTGTGAAGAAGACAGGCTATATCGTTATCACTTCAGACCGCGGTTTGGTTGGAGGTTATAATTCCTCTATTCTGAAAGCCGTTATGGAGTTGAAAGAAGAATACCACCCAGACGGTACAGGTTTTGAAATAATCTGTATTGGTGGAATGGGAGCTGATTTCTTTAAGGCTCGTGGTATTCAACCACTTTATGAACTACGTGGCTTGGCAGACCAACCTAGCTTTGATCAAGTTCGTAAGATTATTTCAAAAACTGTTGAAATGTACCAAAATGAACTCTTTGATGAGCTTTATGTTTGCTACAACCACCATGTCAATACGCTAACCAGTCAAATGCGTGTGGAACAAATGCTTCCGATTGTTGACTTGGATCCAAATGAAGCGGATGAAGACTACAGCTTGACTTTTGAATTGGAAACCAGCCGAGAAGAAATTTTGGAGCAGTTATTGCCTCAGTTTGCAGAAAGTATGATTTACGGTGCCATTATCGATGCCAAGACAGCTGAGAATGCTGCTGGTATGACAGCCATGCAAACAGCGACAGATAATGCTAAGAAAGTCATCAATGATTTGACAATTCAGTATAACCGTGCCAGACAGGCGGCGATTACACAAGAAATTACAGAAATTGTAGCAGGAGCTAGTGCCTTAGAATAGGCTTTAGTCCAGCTCGTATGAAAATGAACTTAGGACCTAGTTTAGCTAGGAACCGACAGTATCTTATATAGAATAGGAGAAGGAGATGAGTTCAGGTAAAATTGCTCAGGTTATCGGTCCCGTTGTAGACGTCTTGTTTGCAGCAGGGGAAAAACTTCCTGAGATTAACAATGCACTTGTCGTCTACAAAAATGACGAAAGAAAAACAAAAATCGTCCTTGAAGTAGCCTTAGAGTTGGGAGATGGTATGGTTCGTACTATCGCCATGGAATCAACAGATGGTTTGACTCGTGGAATGGAAGTATTGGACACAGGTCGTCCAATCTCTGTACCAGTAGGTAAAGAAACTTTGGGACGTGTCTTCAACGTTTTGGGAGATACCATTGACTTGGAAGCTCCTTTTACAGAAGACGCAGAGCGTCAGCCAATTCATAAAAAAGCTCCAACTTTTGATGAATTGTCTACCTCTTCTGAAATCCTTGAAACAGGGATCAAGGTTATCGACCTTCTTGCCCCTTACCTTAAAGGTGGTAAAGTTGGACTCTTCGGTGGTGCCGGAGTTGGTAAAACAGTCTTA
Source organism: Streptococcus pseudopneumoniae ATCC BAA-960 = CCUG 49455 (assembly GCF_002087075.1). GTDB lineage: Bacteria > Bacillota > Bacilli > Lactobacillales > Streptococcaceae > Streptococcus > Streptococcus pseudopneumoniae. The sequence continues at coordinate 16,708 of NZ_MWSM01000009.1, read as the reverse complement.
ATCCAAGAATTGATTCACAACATTGCCCAAGAACACGGTGGTATTTCAGTATTTACCGGTGTTGGGGAACGTACTCGTGAGGGGAATGACCTTTACTGGGAAATGAAAGAATCAGGCGTTATTGAGAAAACAGCCATGGTCTTTGGTCAGATGAATGAGCCACCAGGAGCACGTATGCGTGTTGCCCTTACTGGTTTGACAATCGCTGAATACTTCCGTGATGTAGAAGGCCAAGACGTGCTTCTCTTTATTGATAATATCTTCCGTTTCACTCAGGCTGGTTCAGAAGTATCTGCCCTTTTGGGTCGTATGCCATCAGCCGTTGGTTACCAACCAACCCTTGCTACGGAAATGGGTCAATTGCAAGAGCGTATTACATCAACTAAGAAGGGGTCTGTAACCTCTATCCAGGCTATCTATGTGCCAGCGGATGACTATACTGACCCAGCGCCAGCAACAGCCTTCGCTCACTTGGATTCAACAACAAACTTGGAACGTAAGTTGGTACAATTGGGTATCTACCCAGCCGTTGACCCACTTGCTTCAAGTTCACGTGCCTTGGCACCTGAAATCGTTGGAGAAGAGCACTATGCAGTTGCTGCAGAAGTAAAACGTGTCCTTCAACGTTACCATGAATTGCAAGATATCATTGCTATCCTTGGTATGGATGAGCTTTCTGATGAAGAAAAGACCTTGGTGGCTCGTGCCCGTCGTATCCAGTTCTTCTTGTCACAAAACTTCAACGTTGCGGAACAATTTACTGGCCAGCCAGGTTCTTATGTTCCAGTTACTGAAACGGTACGTGGCTTTAAGGAAATCCTTGATGGTAAATACGACCACTTGCCAGAAGATGCCTTCCGTGGTGTAGGTTCTATCGAAGATGTGATTGCAAAAGCTGAAAAAATGGGATTTTAAGAGGTGATCTATGACTCAGTTAACTGTCCAGATCGTGACACCAGATGGTCTCGTCTATGATCACCATGCCAGCTATGTATCGGTTCGAACTCTGGATGGTGAGATGGGGATCTTGCCACGACATGAAAATATGATTGCGGTTTTAGCAGTTGATGAAGTAAAGGTGAAACGTATTGATGACGAAGATCACGTGAACTGGATTGCAGTAAATGGCGGTGTTATTGAAATTGCCAATGATATGATCACAATCGTCGCTGACTCTGCAGAACGTGCTCGTGATATCGATATCAGTCGTGCAGAACGTGCCAAACTTCGTGCAGAACGTGCAATTGAAGAAGCACAAGACAAACACTTGATTGACCAAGAACGTCGTGCGAAGATTGCGCTGCAACGTGCCATTAACCGTATTAATGTCGGAAATAGACTATAAGAAAAAATGAACTTGAAAATTCCAAGTTCATTTTTTTATGGTGTTTTATACTCAATAAAAATCAAAAAGCAAACATAGGAAGTTAGCCGCAGGTTGCTCAAAACACAGTTTTGAGGTTGTGGATAGAACTGACGAAGTCAGCTCAAAACACAGTTTTGAGGTTGTGGATAGAACTGACGAAGTCAGCTCAAAACACAGTTTTGAGGTTGTGGATAGAACTGACGAAGTCAGTAACCATACCTACGGTAAGGCGACGCTGACGTGGTTTGAAGAGATTTTCGAAGAGTATTAAGGAGCAAAACGGATGCAGACTGCTTCGGGAACATGGAAGTCGTTGGAGAGTTCTGCTAGACGACCATTGTCACAATTACGTTTAAAGACAGTTGCATTGTCAGAGTCTTGGTGGACAGCAATGAGAAATTTTTGGTCAGGTGTCAAATCAAAATCACGTGGAGTCTGACCATGTGTTGGAACGATTTCTAATAACTCTAAGCTACCGTCCGCAAGGATGGTATATACTGCGATAGAATCATGACCACGGTTAGAAGCGTAGAGGTATTTACCGTCTTTAGAGAGACGAATAGCAGCGGTTCCATTAAAGCCTTCATAACCGTCTGGTAAAGTTGAAATAACCTGCATACGTTCAAATTCGCCAACACCATCGTAGATTAAAACCTCGATAGTACTATTGAGTTCACAAATCAGATAAGCGATTTTATAGTGGTTATGGAAAACGATATGGCGTGAGCCTGCTCCTGGCTGGCTGTGATAGGTGTAGAGCTTAGATAATTTTCCTTCTTGGTCAAGGTCATAAGTGATGACTTGGTCAGTACCCAAATCGCAGGTCACTAGATAGTGGTCAGGTGTTAAATCTGTATAGTGAACATGAGGAGATGCTTGATTTTCATGTGGACCTTGGCCACTGTGTTGATCTACATCACTAAGTAAAAGGCTCCCATCCTTCTGACGTTTATAAACCAGTACCTGTCCTTTATGGTAGTTGGCTGCATAGACCAAATTACGCTTTTCATCGACAGCAACATAACAGTGGGGAGCTCCTTCCTCAACGACATGATTTAACACAGTCCCGTCAGTTTGATAGGCTGCAATTCCCCCCTTATCGTCTTGACTACCAACGGTGTATAAATGTTGGTGCTGGTCAAAGGCAAGGTAGGTTGGACTTGGTTCAGCTGCAAAAAGTTCTAGGTTTGAAAGCTGACCAGTTTCTGTATCAAAGTCAGCCTTGTAAATCCCTTGGGAAGTACGACGTGTGTAAGTTCCAAAATAAACAGTTTCTTTCATAACTTTACCTCTATATAAAGATAAGACTATTATATCACAAAAACAAGCCAATTAAAGACATCCAATTAGATGTAAGCACTTTAAAAAAGAGTTATTTTGATTTAAAAATGGTATAATGAGAGAACGATAGAAAGGAAGTATTTATGGAACAAAAAGAGAAACATTTTAGCCTGTCTTGGTTTTTCAAGTGGTTTTTGGATAACAAGGCCATTACGGTATTTTTGGTAACCTTATTATTGGGACTGAATCTTTTTATTTTAAGTAAGATTAGTTTTCTATTTTCACCTGTTTTAGACTTTTTGGCAGTTGTGATGCTGCCAGTTATTCTATCTGGTTTACTATATTATTTATTAAATCCTATTGTTGATTGGATGGAGAAGCATAAGGTGAATCGTGTCATAGCTATCACTATTGTCTTTGTCATCATCGCTATCTTTATCATTTGGGGCTTGGCAGTAGCTATTCCAAATCTGCAACGTCAGGTTTTGACCTTTGCAAGAAACGTTCCTGTTTACTTAGAAGATATAGATAGGATTGTTAATGGATTGGTAGCCCAGCACCTGCCAGATGATTTCAGACCTCAGTTAGAGCAGGTTTTGACAAACTTCTCTAGTCAGGCTACAGTTTGGGCAAGTAAAGTTTCATCTCAGGCAGTCAACTGGGTGAGTGCCTTTATTAGCGGAGCTTCTCAAGTGATTGTTGCCTTGATTATCGTTCCTTTCATGCTCTTTTATCTCTTGCGTGATGGGAAAGGCTTGCGTAACTATTTGACCCAATTTATGCCAAGAAAATTGAAGGAACCTGTTGGACAAGTTTTATCAGATGTGAATCAACAGTTGTCCAACTATGTTCGAGGGCAAGTAACAGTGGCTATTATTGTAGCAGTAATGTTTATGATTTTCTTCAAGATTATTGGTCTACGCTATGCAGTTACGTTGGGGGTTACTGCTGGTATTTTAAATCTGGTTCCTTATCTTGGTAGCTTTCTAGCCATGCTTCCTGCCCTAGTATTGGGGTTGATTGCTGGTCCAGTTATGCTTTTGAAAGTAGTGATTGTCTTTATCGTAGAACAAACTATTGAAGGCCGTTTTGTCTCTCCATTGATTTTGGGAAGTCAATTAAACATCCATCCCATTAATGTTCTCTTTGTTTTGTTAACTTCAGGATCTATGTTTGGTATCTGGGGAGTTTTACTTGGTATTCCAGTTTATGCCTCTGCTAAGGTTGTCATTTCAGCCATTTTCGAATGGTATAAGGCAGTCAGTGGTCTATATGAATTAGAGGGCGAGGAAGTCAAAAGTGAACAATAGTCAACAGATGTTACAGGCTTTGGAGGAGCAAGATTTAGCCAAGGCTGAGCACTATTTCGTCAAAGCTTTAGAAAATGATCCAAGTGACCTTCTGTATGAGTTGGCAACTTATCTTGAAGGAATTGGTTTTTATCCTCAGGCAAAGGAGATTTACCTGAAAATTGTAGAGGATTTCCCAGAGCTTCATCTTAATCTAGCTGCAATTGCTAGCGAGGATGGTCAAATCGAAGAAGCCTTTGCTTATCTTGAGGAAATCCAAGCTGACAGTGACTGGTATGTTTCGGCTTTGGCTTTGAAGGCAGATCTTTACCAGATGGAAGGTTTGACAGATGTGGCGCGTGAGAAATTGCTGGAGGCTTTGACCTACTCAGAGGATCCTCTCTTGATATTGGGTTTGGCAGAGTTGGATAGTGAGTTGGAAAATTACCAAGAGGCCATTCAAGGCTATGCCCAGTTAGATAATCGTACTATTTATGAGCAAACGGGCATTTCCACCTATCAACGAATTGGTTTTGCCTATGCCCAGTTAGGGAAATTTGAAACGGCTACTGAGTTTTTAGAAAAAGCCCTGGAGTTAGAATACGATGACCTAACAGCTTTTGAGTTGGCCAGCCTTTACTTTGATCAAGAAGAATACCAAAAAGCCACCCTTTACTTTAAGCAGCTTGATACCATTTCTCCTGACTTTGAAGGCTATGAATATGGTTATAGCCAGGCCTTACATAAGGAACATCAAGTTCAAGAAGCCCTGCGTATCGCTAAGCAAGGCTTAGAGAAAAATCCCTTTGAAACTCGCCTCTTGCTAGCTGCTTCGCAATTCTCTTATGAATTGCATGATGCAAGTGGGGCAGAAAATTATCTCCTAACAGCTAAAGAAGACGCTGAGGATACAGAAGAAATCTTGCTTCGTTTAGCCACTATTTATCTGGAGCAGGAGCGTTATGAGGATATTCTAGACTTGCAGAGCGATGAGCCAGAAAATCTCTTGACCAAGTGGATGATTGCTCGTTCCTATCAAGAAATGGACGATTTGGATACTGCCTATGAGCATTACCAAGAGTTGGCAGGAGATTTAAAGGACAATCCAGAGTTTTTGGAACACTATATCTATGTCTTGCGTGAATTGGGCTACTTTGAGGAAGCAAAAGTCAATGCACAAGCTTACTTAAAACTGGTTCCAGATGATGTGCAAATGCAAGAACTGTTTGAGAGATTGTAAGAATGTTTAAACATATAGAACTGTAGTTTATCTCTTTTGATAGCTACGGTTTTTATTTGTATATGATAGAATTTTTTTGCAAAAATGGTTGGTTATTTTGTTTATTCATGCTATAATAGGAACAATTACTTTTAGGAGGTGCAGTATGTCTTATTTATTTGAGATATTACCGAGTTTACTGAATGGTGCGAGCACGACTGTACAGGTCTTTGCACTGGTCTTGCTATTTTCGATTCCTTTGGGCGTTTTGATTGCCTTTGCCTTGCAAGTCCATTGGAAGCCCCTCCATTATCTGATTAACATTTACATCTGGGTTATGCGTGGCACCCCCTTGCTCTTGCAATTGATTTTTATTTATTATGTGCTCCCAAGTATTGGGATTCGTTTAGACCGCCTTCCTGCAGCTATTATTGCCTTTGTTTTGAATTATGCGGCTTACTTTGCAGAAATTTTCCGTGGGGGAATTGACACTATTCCAAGAGGACAGTATGAGGCAGCCAAGGTCTTGAAGTTTAGCCCTTTTGACACAGTGCGCTATATTATCTTGCCCCAAGTGACCAAGATTGTTCTTCCTAGTGTCTTTAACGAAGTTATGAGTTTGGTCAAGGATACCTCTCTGGTCTATGCTCTAGGAATTTCTGATCTTATCTTGGCTAGTCGAACAGCTGCCAACCGTGATGCTAGTCTGGTTCCTATGTTCTTGGCAGGAGCCATTTACTTGATTTTGATTGGGATTGTGACAATTATTTCCAAAAAAGTTGAGAAGAAGTATAGTTATTATAGATAGGAGGCTGCCATGTTAGAATTACGAAATATCAATAAAGTCTTTGGAGATAAACAAATCCTGTCTAATTTCAGTCTAAGTATTCCTGAAAAGCAAATCCTGGCTATCGTTGGACCTTCTGGTGGAGGTAAGACAACTCTTTTACGTATGCTTGCAGGTCTTGAAACTATTGATTCAGGGCAAATCTTTTATAATGGAGATTCCTTAGAGCTGGATGAATTACAGAAGCGCAATCTACTGGGATTTGTCTTCCAAGATTTTCAACTGTTCCCTCATTTATCAGTTCTGGACAATTTGACCTTATCGCCTGTGAAGACCATGGGAATGAAGCAGGAGGAGGCTGAGAAGAAGGCGAGTGGACTCTTGGAACAGTTAGGATTAGGAGGACACGCAGATGCCTATCCTTTCTCGCTATCTGGTGGGCAAAAGCAGCGGGTGGCTTTGGCGCGTGCTATGATGATTGACCCAGAAATCATTGGCTACGATGAACCAACTTCTGCCCTGGATCCAGAATTACGCTTGGAAGTGGAAAAACTGATCTTGCAAAATAGGGAACTTGGCATGACCCAGATTGTGGTAACCCATGATTTGCAGTTTGCTGAAAATATCGCAGATGTATTATTGAAAGTAGAACCTAAATAGGAGGAAAAATGGATGAAAAAATGGATGCTTGTATTAGTCAGTCTGATGACTGCTTTGTTCTTAGTAGCTTGTGGGAAAAATACTAGCGAAACTAGTGGAGATAATTGGTCTAAGTACGAGTCTAACAAGTCTATTACTATTGGATTTGATAGCACTTTTGTTCCAATGGGATTTGCTCAGAAAGATGGTTCTTATGCAGGATTTGATATTGATTTAGCTACAGCTGTTTTTGAAAAATACGGAATCACAGTAAACTGGCAACCGATTGATTGGGATTTGAAAGAAGCTGAATTGACAAAAGGAACGATTGATCTGATTTGGAATGGCTATTCCGCTACCGACGAACGCCGTGAAAAGGTAGCATTCAGTAACTCATATATGAAGAATGAGCAGGTATTGGTGACCAAGAAATCATCTGGTATCACGACTGCAAAGGATATGGATGGAAAGACATTAGGAGCTCAAGCTGGTTCATCTGGTTATGCGGACTTTGAAGCAAACCCAGCGATTTTAAAGGATATTGTCGCTAATAAGGAAGCGAATCAATACCAAACCTTTAATGAAGCCTTGATTGATTTGAAAAATGATCGAATTGATGGTCTATTGATTGACCGTGTCTATGCAAATTATTATTTAGAAGCAGAAGGTGTTTTAAACGATTATAATGTCTTTACAGTTGGACTAGAAACAGAAGCTTTTGCGGTTGGAGCCCGTAAGGAAGATACAACTCTGGTTAAGAAGATAAATGAAGCTTTTTCTAGTCTTTACAAGGACGGCAAGTTCCAAGAAATCAGCCAAAAATGGTTTGGAGAAGATGTAGCAACCAAAGAAGTAAAAGAAGGACAGTAAGATAAAATAGTGGCTGAGACTGCGTTTTGATTAGCAAAACGCAGTTTTTTGTAATCTAGGAAAACGATAATAGCGATTGAATCTGGATAATTGAATATGGAATAGCCCACTGTGATTTCTAAACCATTGTTAAAAATTGATTTGACTTCCAAAATTAAAATGTTCTGTAATGAAATGCTGATGTAACTGTTTTAGGAACAATAAAACGCATAATATCAAGGTTTTCTGGCACCTTATATTATGCGTTTTTGTGATTTTAAGACTTGTTAGCTGATTTTTTACAATCCTGCGAAATCTTTGATTTCTTGTGCTGACATTGAAGAGTCGCAACGGACATTGATTTGTCCATCCGCAACGTGAACAAATCCTGGTACAGTTGGGATTCCATAGCGTGAGCGGAATGCTTGCAACTCATTGAGTTGGCTTGCTTCTTCACTGTTGATGAAGTAGATGTGGGCTTTGGTTTCAGCTACGACACCTGACAATGTACCTGCAAATTTACGGCAGTAAGGGCAAGTTTTGCGACCGATAAAGAAGGTTGCAGTTTCTTTTTTATCAAGAGCTTCTTGCGCACGCGCAACTGTAGTGACTTCAAGGTCTTTGATGTTATCTAAAAATTGTTCCATGAGATTACCTCGCTTTCATTGATAAGTCTAGTATGCCATAAAGTTTCTAAAATTGCTTAGATTTGATACGAAAAAAAGATGAGATTGGTTTGTCTCATCTTTTATAGGACTTTATTTTACAAAAGCATTGATTTCTGCTTCGATGTTAGCAATTTTAGCTTGTGATTCTTCGTTTGTTTCCCCTACAACTGCAATGTAGAACTTGATTTTTGGTTCTGTACCTGAAGGGCGAACAGCAATCCATGAACCGTCAGCAAGTGTATATTTCAACACATCACTTGGAGGAGTTGTCAAGTTTGTAACAGTACCGTCAGCTGCAGTAGCAGTTTGAGCTTTAAAGTCTTCTACGACAGTGATAGCCGTTGCGTTCCATTCTTTTGGAGCATTGTTACGGAATTTAGCCATAATCGCTTTGATTTGTTCAGCACCATCGACACCTGAAAGGGTAACAGAGATTGTCTTTTCTGCATAATAGCCGTACTCTTTATAGATTTCTTCGATACCGTCAGCAAGGGTCAAACCACGTGAACGGTAGTAGGCAGCAAGTTCAGCAACGACAAGAACGGCTTGGATAGCGTCTTTATCACGTACGAATGGTTTAATCAAGTAACCGAAGCTTTCTTCAAATCCCATCATGTATGTGTGATTGTGTTTTTCTTCGAATTCTTGGATTTTTTCAGCGATGAATTTGAAACCAGTCAGAACGTTGAACATGGTTGCGCCGTAGCTTTCAGCAATCTTCGTTACCAAGTCAGTTGATACGATCGATTTGCAAAGGGCTGCATTTTCAGGAAGAGTTCCAGCGTTTTTGTGGGCTTCCAAGATGTATTTTGCCATGATAGCACCGATTTGGTTACCTGAAAGGTTGAGGTAGCTACCATCTTTTTGAAGAACTTCAACACCAACACGGTCAGCATCAGGGTCAGTTGCCACAAGAACATCTGCACCAACTTGACGACCAAGTTCTTCAGCAAGTGCAAAGGCTGCTTGGCTTTCTGGGTTTGGAGATTTTACAGTTGAGAAGTCTGGGTCAGCAGTTGCTTGCGCTTCAACGACTTGAACAGAGTCAAATCCTGCTTGGGCAAGAGCACGACGAGCCAACATTTCACCAGTACCATGAAGTGGTGTGTAGACAATCTTCATGTCTTTACCAAATTCTTCAATCAAGGCTGGGTTGATGTTAACGTCCTTCACTTCTTTGAGGTATTCCACATCGACAGCTTCGCCGATAACTTCAATCAAGCCAGAAGCTTTTTCAGATTCCACATCAGCAACTTCTACCGCAAATGGGTTTTCGATTGCACGGATATAAGTAGTCAAAGCGTCTGCGTCGTGTGGAGGCATTTGTCCACCGTCTTCACCGTAAACCTTGTAACCGTTAAATGGTGCAGGGTTGTGACTGGCTGTGACCATGATACCCGCGAAACAGTTGAGGTGACGAACTGCAAATGAGAGTTCTGGAGTTGGACGAAGGCTTTCAAATACATAAGATTTGATACCGTGTTTAGCAAGAACTGCCGCAGATTCAAAGGCAAACTCAGGTGAGAAGTGACGGCTATCGTAGGCGATTGCTACACCGCGTTCTTTCTCGTTTCCACCTTTTGACTCAATCAAACGAGCCAATCCTTCAGTAGCTTGACGAACAACGTAGATGTTGATGCGGTTTGTACCAGCACCAATCAAGCCACGCATACCTGCAGTACCAAATTCAAGATTTGTATAGAAGGCATCTTCCTTTGTTTTTTCGTCCATATTTTCCAAATCTTGACGAAGATAGTCAGGAAGCTCCGCAAAATCAACCCATTTCTGGTAATTTTCTTGGTAAGACATTAAAATTCTCCTTTTTGTAAATTGTTTTAACCGTTCACATTATAGCACTTTTTAGCATTTTAGTAAAACGGTAGCATAAGTTTTTAGTCAATGAGCGAAGAAGACTGTACTATTCATAATTTTGATTTAAGTGTGTTAATTACAAACCGAAATGACAAGTCAAGTTTATCCTATTTGTAGTCTCTAAAAAATTGAAATTAAACCTTATTCGTTGTATAATTTAAAATGAGGATTATTATATAAGATCTGTTATAATATATATCTTTTGATATATATATATGGAGGTAGTCATGAATAGTCCAGAAAAACAATTAAAATACAGTATTCGAAAAGTGAGTGTCGGTGCAGCTAGTGTTGTCATTGGGGCGCTCTATCTTTTGATGGGAGCTGGGATTGCTCATGCTGAGGGCGTGGAGTCAGCGAGGGAAGCTGAGAGGACAGCAAACCCGACAGATCCAGGACAGTCTGGAATTGGAGAGCCAGAAAACAAGACTGACCTCAGTCATACTGATGCAGCAGCAAACACCTATAATGCTCCCGTAGCTGACAATCCGCTAGTAACTCCAGAAAGTACGAAACCTCGTACTCGTAGTAAAAGAGAATTAGCTGATGGGGAGTCAAGTGATTCATCGAATGGAGCTACAGGAACTGAATCAGAGCCGACTTCTGGAAATGAGGGAGGTTCAGACACAGCAGATACTGATTCAGATTTACTGGATGCCAATCGTAAGGGTGACACAGTAAAAGAACACCAGCCCGGGGTCATTGTGCCTAAAGATGGAGAGACAGGTGGGGATGATAAGAATGCCCATCTGAAATTTGATACTCCTAAGGAAAATCTGACTCTCGAACAATTATGGGATATTGTAAAAAATATGCCAGACGACTTCCAAAATAATGAACGTTCTTACTTGCGTAGTATGAACACCCTTGGGGATGCTCTTAGATTTAAAAACGGCAAAGTCAGTGAAGATGGTACAGGAGATAAATTACAAGATGGTGAAATAAGAGAACTTGATTCTTTCGGTGGATGGACAGCGATTGCAGGTAAAGATGGCAGACCAGGTAAATTCGTTATTGGTAAGAAAAATGCAGATGGTTACTTTACAGGTTGGTATAAGAAAGAAGATGGTACGATTGAACAAGGTGGTATGCTTGGGGCAGATGCCTTAGATAACATCTTTGTGCACGAACAAGCATTAGACCGTCGTTTTAAATACATGCTTATGCTTGTTAAAGGACGTACACGAGCTAATCGTGACGAGACGGTTTCAGATAATTCGAAGTATGATCCACGTGCTCAAAATGAACGTGCTAATAAGAACTCCACCGAATTTAAGAATCTCCCATTTTTAGAAAAAGATAAGTATAATAAATATTCTCCAGGTGTAGTTGGATATAATGGGATAGAGAAGCAGTTTACTGCCTTTTCTCCTGGCTTCGGAAGCCGTGTTCGTGTGGAATTTGTGACAGGATATATCTCAGATATTAATGGTTCTAAAGGAACCTATCGAGTAGTCATTAAAACTAAGGATACTGCTGGCCAAGAGAAGACGGTATACGATGAAACCATTCACCGTGTAGCCGAAATCGTTCAAAATGAAAACTTGTACAAAAAAGGTTTAAATGTAGAACTGGCGAATTTCCAAATTTCCAAATTTTTTAAAGATGAGTTTAAATCTCGTGTTAATAAAATTCGTAATGAGAAAATAAAATTTACTCCATTACACCGTAAACCCAGAAGATATTATACAGAAGAAGATACCAAACTGTACAATCAATTGGAAGCAGAAGCTAGGGAAGAAGTTAAAAAACAAGGCGATATTGTATTAAATGTTACGGAAGACTTCTTAAGTATAGAAAAATCAAAAGAAAGAGATTCAGAGTGGGGAAAAACATTCACAAGCACATCTCAGTCAACTTCAAAGCTATCAAACGAATTAAATAATTTATTGAAAGTTGCTGATAAAGATACTCCTAATACCCCAACTTGGCTAAACTCAAGCACTCCTCCAGCTAAAGCTGATGACAGAGTATATAAACTACTGAGGACTCTTATACCAGGTGCTAAGAAAATTACCTATCATGTTAAGGATGATCAGCTAGAAGTAGAAACAGAAAAATACACCTATCTCGCCGCTAGAAATGGTAGTAAGGAAGCAGGTATTCAAGGGTCAGATATAGAAGCAACTGCAAGTGCAGATACATATGGTGTTGATTCCCAAACCTTTGAGAGAGACAATACAAATACAAAAGCAAATAACCTTAATAAAGGTTGGGCTAGATCTGATTCTGAAGACTTCAAACATTTCTCACACTTTGTAGGGGTAGACAAAGGAATTGTGCGAACGAATGTACTGACTGATAAACAACTATCTGATAAGATTAAGGACGCAGTGGGTCCTGGAGATAGCAATCTAGGAAAAGGTGGCTACTTCTCTACTGGGGATGTTTTATTAGCAAAAGATGTTGTTTCTTATACCGTACAAGTATTTTCAGAGAATAATGACAGAGTAGGGGTAAATCCTCAAAGTCACCGTGTTCAGTATAATCTTCCAATTCTCGCTGACTTTTCAGTCATCCAAGATACTGTGGAACCATCACGAACCGTTGTTGAAAAAATCATTCCAAAACTAAATATTCCCGAAGAAGAGAAAAAGAAAATAACCGAAGAAATCAAGAAAAAGAAGAAAACCTCAGAATTGGCAGAACTAATCTCAGGAAATGTGAAAGTTCGCTATGTTGATGAACAAGGGCATTTGCTATCATTGAAAAATGATACTGGAATTGGAGAAAAAGAAAGTGACGGAACCTACATTACCAATAAAAAACAACTGATTGGTACTAGCTATAATGTCACAGATAAAAAACTCAGCACTATCTCAACGACTAATGGGAAACATTATAGAGTCAAAAGAGATTTGGGGGAAAATTCTGCCCCTACTGAAGGAAATATCGTAAGCGGGGTAAGAACGGTAACTTATGTATATGAGGAACGTGAAGCGCCTACTACTGCTACAGTAACAGCCAATTACTATAAAGAAGGTACCCAAGAGAAGTTGGCAGAGTCTGTTGTACAAGCTGATTTAGCGATAGGTTCTGAGTATACTACAGAAGCAAAAGTTATTGAAGGAAAAACAACAACTGAGGACAAAGAAGACCGAGTTATCACAAGGAAAACAACATACACCTTGGTAGCAACTCCTGAAAATGCCACAGGAACTGTACCAGAAGACGGTGCAACCGTTAACTACTACTACCGTGAGAATGTTGAGGAAACAGTGGTTCCTAAAACAGCCACCACTACTGAGACGAAGACTATAACGCGTACCATTCATTACGTTGATAAAGTTACGAACCAAACTGTCAAAGAAGATGTTGTTCAACCTGTAACCTTAAGCCGTACAAAAACTGAGAACAAGGTAACAGGAGTTGTAACCTACGGTGAATGGACAACAGGAAACTGGGACGAAAAAGTTTCACCATCAGTAGAAAACTATGGTCCAGCCGAAACAGCTACGGTTTCTTCTGCGACCGTCACATCAGTAAGCAAAGATGAGACAGTCGTTGTGAAATATCCGCAAGCTACAGAAGATGTTAAAGAAACTAAAACTGTTACCCGTACCATCAAGTATGTCGATAAAGCCAACGAAACAAAAGAAGTAGCTAGCCCAGTTACGCAAACAGTTGAATTAACAAGAACTAACAAGCGTAATAAAGTGACGAAAGTCGTGACAGAAGGAACTTGGTCAACAGGCAACTGGGACGAAAAAGTTTCACCATCAGTAGAAAACTATGGTCCAGCCGAAACAGCTACGGTTTCTTCTGCGACCGTCACATCCGCAAGCACAGATGAGACAATCGTTGTGAAATATCCGCAAGCTATAGAAGATGTTCAAGAAACCAAAACTGTTACCCGTACCATCAAGTATGTAGATGCGACTGATGAAACAACAGAAGTAGCTAGCCCAGTTACGCAAACAGTTGAACTAACAAGAACCAACAAGCGTAACAAAGTGACAGGTAAAGTAACAGAAGGAGACTGGTCAACAGGTACATGGGCGACCCAAGCCTCTCCAACAGTCACTAACTATGACGCACCAGATAAGGCAACTGTAGCNNNAGAAGATGTTAAAGAAAGCAAAACTGTTACCCGTACCATCAAGTATGTAGATGCGACTGATGAAACAACAGAAGTAGGTAACCCAGTTACGCAAACCGTCACCTTAACGCGAACCAACAAGCGTAATAAAGTGACGAAAGTCGTGACAGCAGGAGACTGGTCAACAGGTACATGGGGTTCTCAAGACTCTCCAACTGTAACCAACTATGACGCCCCAGATAAGGCAACTGTAGCGGAAGCAACTGTAACATCAACAACTACAGATACAACCGAAGTAGTGAAATACCCACAAGCTACAGAAGATGTTAAAGAAAGCAAAACTGTTACCCGTACCATCAAGTATGTAGATGCGACTGATGAAACAACCGAAGTAGGTAGCCCAGTTACGCAAACAGTTGAATTAACAAGAACCAACAAGCGTAATAAAGTGACGAAAGTCGTGACAGAAGGTGAATGGACAACAGGCAACTGGGACGAAGTCGTATCGCCAGAAATTGAAAATTATGGTAAACCAGATTTACCAAAAGTATCGAATGCAGAAGTAACAGCAGATTCAAAAGGTACGACTATTTTGGTAAGGTATGACCGTTTATCAAGACCAGAAAAACCAATTCCAGAAATTCCAAGTCCTCAGGAACCAGGTGCTCCAGGTGAACCGACTCCAGACAAACCAAACCCACAACCAAATCCAGAGCATCCAAGTGTTCCGACACCAAACCCAGAACTACCAAATCAAGAGACTCCAATACCAGAGCTAACTCCAGAACCAGGTACTCCAAAAACTGAAATTCCAGTGAGTCCAGACCCAGAAGTTCCGACTTCTGAGACAAATAAAAGAGAGGAATTGCCAAACACAGGTCCAGAAGCGAATGCTACCTTGGCTAGCGCTGGTATCATGACCTTATTAGCTGGTCTAGGATTAGGATTCTTCAAGAAAAAAGAAGATGAAAAATAATAGATTTTAGAATCTAGGAACAAGGAAAAGCTCACAGATGTGGGCTTTTTCCTGGTTTTGAGAACGAGGTCTTTCGAGAAGATTAAAAACGCTTAGAAGTTCATTAGACTGGGAAACTCTGAATCCTATTTTTTTAAAAATATTTCCAGAAATCAGTTGCTAAATAGGGTAAAAATTGATAGAATAAAGAATATCTAAAAAATTTTAAGGAGAATCTAGCAAATGGATTTCACATGGGCACTGAAATATGCCACTGAATTTTTGGGAACTGCCATTTTGATCATTCTTGGGAATGGTGCAGTTGCCAACGTTGAACTTAAAGGTACGAAAGGTCACCAAAGTGGCTGGCTCGTCATCGCTGTTGGTTATGGTATGGGGGTTATGATCCCAGCCTTGATGTTTGGTAACGTATCTGGGAACCACATCAACCCTGCTTTCACTCTAGGACTTGCAGTTAGCGGTCTTTTCCCTTGGGCACAAGTGGTACCTTACATTATCGCGCAAGTCTTGGGGGCTATCTTTGGTCAAGCCTTAGTTGTGGCAACACACCGTCCATTCTACTTGAAAACTGAAAACCCAAATAACATCTTGGGAACTTTCTCAACTATTTCAAGTATTGACCATGGTACAAAAGAAAGTCGCTATGCAGCAACTGTTAATGGTTTTGTAAACGAGTTTGTTGGTTCATTTGTTTTGTTCTTTGCAGCTCTCGGTTTGACTAAAAACTTCTTTGGTGCTGAAGTGCTTCAATACATGAAACAAATGGCAACACAAGCAGGACAGACAGTTGATTTTTCTGACTTGGCTATTAAAGCACAGGTGGCTCCACACACTGCTTCAGGACTTTCTGTGGCTCACTTGGCACTTGGATTCCTCGTTATGGCTTTGGTAACATCACTTGGAGGACCTACAGGACCTGCCTTGAACCCAGCTCGTGACTTGGGGCCACGTCTCCTTCATGCTTTCCTTCCGAAATCAGTTCTTGGTGAGAATAAAGGCGATTCAAAATGGTGGTATTCTTGGGTACCAGTAGTAGCACCTATTGCAGCAGCAATTGCGGCAGTAGCTGTATTCAAATTCCTTTATCTCTAAGAAATAGCTCCTTTAACATTTGAGTGAGCACCATTTATAAGTAAGAGAGGATCAGATTGGTTCTCTCTTTTTGATTTTTCAGGGAAATGAAAGAAAATCGACACAAACTCCTCTCCAGCAGTGGTTTAAAAGTCTCAGTGGGTTATTCCAACTTTAATGGGCTATAGTAGGTTGCAGTTGAAATAATAGACCCTTTTTCTCAAACATTGTGAGAAATTAGTTTGAATTCCCCAATCAAATTGTGCAGTTTTCATTCTACTATATATTATATTATCGGAGATGGGTTCCCTATCTTGTAAGTCTGCTTTATAGTGGGTTGAAGTTGGAATAGTCCGCCCTTCTTTCTCGAACATTGTGAGGAATTGATTTGCCTTCCTCAACAAAATGTTTAGTTTTTATTTCATTTTGCCATAAAATAAGCGATTAGGGGGCTATTCTTCGACCAACATTGGCTCTGCTGTGTCCTATGATTGTTATCGTTTTATCTGCAATCTTATACTCAATGAAAATCAAAGAGCAAACTAGGAAACTAAACCCAGCTTGACCAAAGCACAAGTTTTGAGGTCGCAGGTAGAACTGACCAAGCTGATGTGGTTTGAAGAAATTCCCCAAGGCCAAATTTCAAGTTCAA
>NZ_MWSM01000008.1:21533-31835 GCF_002087075.1 Streptococcus pseudopneumoniae ATCC BAA-960 = CCUG 49455 | reverse complement strand
AGGGGTGAATAATTGGGGTTAACGGTTATTTATACATATCTATTTTTTCAAATCTTCAGTCATATGTTCACCTGTGACCTAGGCTTTACGAGTGCCTTGCTCTACCAACTGAGATAAATCGGCGATTACACTTACAGTATAGCACTCTGAGAATAGATGTCAAGGAATTTTCATCTCTATTAGAAAAAGCCTGTCCTAAGACAAGGCTTTGAGTTTCTTCATCTTAGGATCCAGCACTTTCATAAGAATCCAAGCCCCTGTCCCATAGTTTCAAGGAAATACCAAAAAAGACAAGGGAAATCAAAATCAAACCTCCGATGTTAAAGAGTACATCCTTGTCCTGCAAGAAATAGCTAGCAGGATAGTAGGCTGTAAAGGCGAAAGGCACGATAAAGCTAATCAACCAACGAAGAAGAGAATTGTAAATAGAAATCGGATACTTAGCAAAGTCATTGAACATATAGAAGATGTAAATCATGGCGCCTGACTGCTTAGTCCAAAAGGCGATACTGGCTGTTGCGATTTTAAGAGAAGTATAAATCAAGGTCGCAAAAGGAATACAAACTAGGAAAAGCAGGAATTTTGGAAGAGTCCAAACAATGCTGGTCATGGTTGTTCCCAATAAAATACCACCGACCAAGAGTTCGCCTAAGGCATCAATCTGAAAGGTCTCAACCAAGATGTGAAAGAGAGGATTGATAGGACGAGTCAGATACTTATCAAATTCTCCTTTTCGCACCAAGCGTTGCCCCAGTGCCCAGAGATTGTCAAAAAAGAGATGGTCCAAGCCCTTAGGAATCAAGGAAAAACCATAGATAAAGGCAATTTCTTGAAAAGTCCAACCTTCTAGGGATGGGATGTGTTGAAAGATGACATTGAGAAATAAGAGATTCAGGCCTTGAGTCAGAAAGACTCCCAAGACACCAACCACAAAATCCACCTTGTATTCCATGATTTGCTTGATGTATTGTCTGATAAAAATCAGATGCATGCGTTGATATTTTTTCATACTAACCTCCTTGAATGGTGATAAAGGACTGGACTCGTTTCCAAATCAACTGAGACAAGCCCACCATCACTAAGAGCCAGAAAAACTGCAAAGCGAGTGCCTGAAGCATCTGATTAGCATCGTATTTCCCAACAATAATCATGACTGGGGTATAAATCAAGGATGAAAAAGGCAGGAAGGACAGAATATCTGCAACAACCTTTGGAAAGAAAGCCAAGGGAATCAAACTTCCAGACATAAAGGCCACTATGGAAGTCTTGAGTAGATTGGAACCCCAAAGATTTTTAAACACAAAGGCTGAAAATCCAAAGCAAATATTAAAGAAAAAGTTAATCAGATAAGCCAAAGTTAGGCTAAAGAGATAAAGGACAGTTAATCCCAGCACTTCTACAATCCCTTGCCCAGATAAGATTTTCATCAAAACAATGACACTTAAAAATGGAAGGCCAACGCTGATAAAAATCAACCACTTGGAACCAAGCTCGGTGAAAAGATAGGAGGCCGCAAAATGCACTGGTCGCAACAAACGCATGATAATGGAGCCATCCTTGACCTCCTCCCCAATCATAAAGGACGAATCGGATCTAGTCAGAAGATTGGTCACAAAACTCATGATGATGTAGAGGGTGATATCCGCCATACTGAAGCCCTGAATCAAAGACTCTTGCGAAGAATCAAAGACAGCCTTCCAGAGATAAAAGGCCACAAAAGCCCCCATGACATCGCCTATTCGATAGAGAATAAAGTTGACTCTATAGGTGATCAATTCCTGAACACCTGCATTGATAAAGGGTTTATAACGTCTCCACAATTTGACCATCTTAGAGCTCCTTTCGGTAGAAGCGACGGATAATATCCTCAATATCCGTATCCACCATCTTCAAATCGCGGATTTCAAAATCAGACAGGGTTTGCTTGATAATATCAGCTGACTGGTAGCGAGAACTATCGAATTCAATGTTGAGGCTGTTTCCTTGTCTATCAATGGTCATATCCGAAAAACCTTCATAGTGAGAGACGAGATGACTTTGACCTGGTAGCAGTTCAAAGGAGAGCGTCTTCATCTTGCCAAAGGTTTCCTTGAGTTGGCTCACCGTTCCATCAAAAATTTCCTGCCCCTTGTCAATCATGAAAATCCGATCACAGAGTTGCTCAATATCGCTCAAGTCGTGAGTGGTCAGGAGAATGGTTGTTTCTTCCTCCTGATTGATCTGAGTAATGGCACGACGAATGTTATCCTTGACCGAAACGTCCAAACCAATGGTCGGCTCATCTAAAAAGAGAACCTTGGGATTGTGGAGCAAGGAAGCTGCAATATCCGCCCGCATCCGTTGTCCCAGTGAAAGAGTTCGCACAGGATCCTTGATAAAGTCCTTCAAATCCAAGACTTCATTCAAAAAGTCCATGCGCTTATGAAAGAGCGAGTCTGGCACATCATAAATCTCTTTCAAAACCGTGTAGGTCTCTTGCAGTGCCAAATCCCACCATAGCTGGGTGCGTTGTCCAAAAACAACCCCAATATCTTTGACATAATCTTGCCGATTGTCCTGGGGAATCTTGCCGTTAATCCGACAAAAACCAGATGTTGGTTTCAAAATTCCTGTCAGCATTTTAATGGTTGTCGACTTCCCAGCACCATTTGCCCCGATAAATCCTAAAATCTGCCCTTTTGGAACCTCAAAGGTCAAATCCTTGACCGCTTCAAAGGTCTGCTTTTCAGGATGAATAAAGGAGCGCAAAGCCCCCTTCAAGCCCGGTTCCTTAACAGTCTTCACAAAATTTTTCTGAAGATGTTCCACTTCTATCATTGCCATATCTATCTCCCTATCATAAGGAATAGCAACATTGTGTTTTTAACTACAAATATTCTAAATCCTTACTTTCTACACCTTCTATATTTTATTACTACAGAAGGCTTTATACCAATCTATTATAGTCCAATAAAAAACAGAATGCAAGCGTTTGCCTATGGATTGTGAAATTAGGATTTCTCTCATAAAATAATACTTTTAATCAAAAATTCAGTTGAATAGTTTAAATTACCAACCTACTCATCTTCTCACCAGAGGGCGGTATTAACTTTGATCATAAAATCGGATACTCCCTCTATCCAGAAAATATGCTCAAAATGATTGTCTCTAAACAATACCTGCTCTTTTACCTCATTCATGAAAAAGAAGTCCATACCCTGAGAATTATCAACTCACGCACCGACTACCTAAACCAACTCGACCACTTCTTTCGTACATGTAGGAAACTATTTTCCTCACAAATAATCTCATTATAAAATCCAATAAATTTTTTTAGCTCACTTGAATATTTTCTTTGTATCGTTTTATCAGCTTCAATCTGATTTAGACTTGTTACCTTGGAACGACTTGAAATAACCTTTGTAAAATAACACTTAAGACTTTCATCATCTCGTATAAATTTTTCAATAGTGATATAAAAAGCTTTCATATTCTGTTTGTAATCAGATATTAATTGATTAATTTTATCATTCTGATGAAGATTCGATACCATAATATATAGCGGATTGAAATAAGATGAGAACAAATTGATTGGAAAAGTAAAATTAATTTCTATAAATGTTTTAGCAATTGTTTCATACTATTTTAGATTCAGTCTACTATACATAAACTAACCTCCTCATTATTAGCAAGGCTTCTACTGATTATAACCTAATTCTTAGACTACTTCAAGACTAACTGTCCAATAATAATCTACAGATAAATCATCCACTCTTAATCAAATTTTATTCAATCCATCTACTCATTCCCAAAAGGTTGCTGTATAATGCAAGACATTTTTCTTACTGCTTTTACTTTTCCTTACCCTCAATTTAGTGAGCTAATAAATTATTCTTCTTCAAAAGGTTGAGATTTATCTAGTAACTCTAAAACATTAATGGTAGGTAGCAACATTGCTTCACTGCTATCAATTGCCGAAACTATTGAAACAATAGAACGTAAATAAGGATAAAGAATAGCAGTACCATTTACGTATAGAATATCGGTGATATTTTCATCTATATTTATTTCAAAATATCCTATTACAGTTACAGATATTTTTTTCATGGCATCTTTGTCAACTAAAGAAACACTAAGTTTTACGGCTCCATGACTATAATCATCTGTATGACCAACCTTAACTATGGGATATAATATATCGAAGGTAAATGTGAACAAATTGATTAGGGAATTTAAACCAACTTCTAACAATGTGTTATACTCAATGAAAATCAAAGAGCAAACTAGGAAACTAGCCGCAGGTTGCTCAAAACACTGTTTTGAGGTTGTAGATGGAACTGACGTAGTCAGCTCAAAACACTGTTTTGAGGTTGTGGATAGAACCGACGTAGTCAGCTCAAAACACTGTNNGACGAAGTCAGTAACCATACTCACGGCAAGGCGACGTTGACGTGGTTTGAAGAGATTTTCGAAGAGTATTAGAAATCTCGATGGACTATTCCAGATTTATTCCACTAGATTTTGAAATCAAAAAAAGTTGAGACATAGCGTCTTCAACTTTTTTACATTACTTTAACTACTGATTAAAGTGAGTTTACGTCAACTTTGATACCAACACCTTGAGTAGTTGTGATAGTCAAGTTTGTTACGTAAGTTCCTTTAGCTGTAGCTGGTTTTGCTTTTTGGATTGTTTCGTTGAAAGCTTTAAAGTTTTCAACCAATTTTTCAGCTTCAAATGATACTTTACCGATGATTGCTTGAACGTTACCTGCACGGTCAGCACGGTAAGTGATTTTACCACCTTTAGACTCTTCAACTGCTTTAGCAACATCCATTGTTACAGTACCAGTTTTAGGGTTTGGCATCAAGTTACGTGGTCCAAGGACACGTCCAAGACGTCCAACAAGAGCCATCATATCAGGTGTAGCGATAACTACGTCGAAGTCCAACCAACCGTCGTTGATTTTAGCAACAAGGTCATCTTCACCAACAAAGTCTGCACCAGCAGCTTTTGCTTCTTCAGCTTTTGCACCGCGTGCGAAAACAAGAACGCGTGAAGTTTTACCAGTACCGTTTGGCAATACCATTGCTCCACGGATTTGTTGGTCAGCTTTTTTAACGTCGATGTTCAAGTTGTAAGCAACTTCTACAGTTGCGTCAAATTTTGCAAAGTTAGTTTCTTTTGCAAGTGCTACAGCTTCTTCTACGCTGTATGCTTTTGTGCTGTCGATTTTCTCAAGAGCAGCACGAAGTTGTTTGCTTTTTTTAGCCATTTTCTATTCTCCTTGTAAGTGGTTCAATCGATTTTCATCTCCCACGTCACTCCTCGAAATGATGAAGTCTTGCGGGTTTTCAGTCTATTACTTTCCTTTTCCTACAGCCTTAAGTTCCCTTGCTGTACCCAAGTACAAGTATCAGTCACTTGCCTAGTATGAAAAGCAACTAATAGACTGCTGTGAGATTTTCTACTGTGTTATTGATTAGTCAACAACAGTGAATCCCATAGAACGAGCAGTACCTTCGATCATACGCATTGCAGACTCTACGTTTGCTGCGTTCAAATCTGGCATCTTAGTTTCTGCAATTTCTTGTACTTGTGCACGAGTAACTGTAGCAACTTTAGTTTTATTAGGTGTACTTGATCCTTTTTCAACACCTGCAGCTTTTTTCAAAAGAACAGCAGCTGGTGGTGTTTTCGTAACGAAAGTAAATGATTTATCTTCGTAAACTGAGATAACAACTGGAATAATCATCCCAGCTTGGTCAGCTGTACGAGCGTTGAACTCTTTTGTGAATCCCATGATGTTGATACCAGCTTGACCAAGAGCAGGTCCAACCGGTGGAGCTGGTGTAGCTTTACCAGCAGGGATTTGCAATTTTACAAGTTTTTCGACTTTTTTAGCCATTTTTAAATCCTCCTTTGTGGTTTTGGCGGTAATTAGAGATTTTTACCTCCCACAAGTATGCTTTTCACATACCCATCTATTATACACTATTTATCTGGAATTGCAAGAGAAAAGTTTATTTTTTAATCGACGTAATCTCCGCCTTCAAAGCCGTAATACTCTTCCAAACTGAGACCACTTGCAGCAATTTCTTTTGCTTCTTTTCCGACATAACGCAGGTGCCATTCTTCAGCCATATAGTCTGTTTCCTTTTCCTTGCCTTTGAGATAACGGACAACAAAGCCATAATCAGCTGCATGATCCAAAAGCCATTGGGCTGCTTTTTCTTCTGTTACCAAATCACCATCAGTCCCAATCACATCAAAGGCCAAGCCTGTCTGGTGTTCGCTATAGCCAGGTCGAGCAGAATAACGGTCGGCAGCTTCTTTCCCATCTTGATTGACATAATCTTGGTAGAGTTTGGTCTGAGTTTCATAACTTCTAAAGCCACTGTAATGGTCACTGATTGGGAAGCCTGCCTCTTGCATGGCTTTGATGAGTTTGACCAACTCAGCCTTGGCTGTTGGATTTTCCCCCGGATTATAGTCTTTCGACAAAGGATAGTGTTTATTGGCTACGATGATTTCATCGTATTTACCCTGAATGCTATAGTAATCACCTTTATTGACCACTTCTGCTTTGTTCTGGGCAGTCCCTTGAGACTTACTGCCGACTGTGCCATCAGCCTTGGCTGTCTGTTCTGTCTTAGCTTCTCCGTCTTCATTTTTTGCTTTTTCTTGTGAACAAGCTGCTAGACTCAAGGATATCAAGGCTGTCAAGACAAGGTATCTTTTTTTCATTTCTACTCCTTTATTTCTAATAGTTTATCTACTTCTGACGATAAACATTCGACTAATTTTTTAATCTCTTCCGGTTTTGCTTGGCAGGTTTCTGCTGTCATTTCTTCAAAGGGAACCCACCAAACTGGACCACGTCCATTGAGACCGTGACCATTCATATCACCGCTTCGTCTAGGAAAAAAATGCCAGTGGAGATGGGCATCGCCATTTCCTAGCAGTTCAACATTCATTTTCTCAGCAGCAAAGGCCTTGGCAACTGCCTCTTGGACTAGACTCATTTCTTCGAGAAAACGTAGTCTTGTTTCCTTTTTCAAATGGTGCAATTCGGTAACGTGTTCCTTGGCTAGAAAAAGACTATAGCCTGCAAAATACTGGTGATCTCCAATGACTACATATCCTGTTCCTAATTCTTTGACAAAATAGGGATTTTCTCCCTTCTTGATGAGCTCAATTCTCTGGCAAATCAGGCACATATTAGTCTACCAATGCGCTCTTCAGATAAGCATCAACCATACGCTCTGTTGCAACCACCGAGTCAATATGAGTACGCTCATAAGAATGGCTAGACTCGATACCAGCACCGAGAAGGGCGTGTTTAACCTCTGCCCCTGCAGACATAGCCGCTGAAGCGTCAGAACCATAAAATGGATAGATATCCAGCTTAAATGGAATATCTTGTTCTTTCGCCAAGGCAACCAAATGTTGACGGAAGTCATAGTGATAAGGTCCAGAAGCATCCTTGACACAGATGGACACTGTGTACTCATCTGTTTGCTGGTCATCTCCCATAGCTCCCATATCAACAGCCAGATATTCGACTACCTGAGCAGGAATATTAGAGTTAGCCCCATGTCCCACTTCTTCAAAGACTGAAAAGGCAAAATGAGTTGTTACAGATAATTCAATCTTCTCTTCCTTATAAATGCGAAGCAGATTAAGCAAAATCGCTGCGCTGACCTTATCATCCAAATGACGAGACTTGATAAAACCTGTCTCTGTCACGACAGTTCGTGGGTCAAAACTGATAAAATCACCGACCTCAATCCCCAAGGCACGAGTTTCTTTTTCATTGGTTACTTTGGCGTCCAAACGCACTTCCATATTGTCCTGGGTGCGTTCTGCAGTTCCTGCATCCTTGTAGACATGGCAAGAAGTTTGGTGGATGAGGATGGTACCTGATAGCTTTTGACCTGTACTAGCCACATGAACGGTACAGTTTTCTCCTTCAATCATGTTCCAAGGAAAGCCACCGATACGATCCAATTTGAGACGGCCGTCTGGTTTGACAGCACGGACAATAGCACCCAGCGTATCTACATGGGCAGTCACATAGCGGTGTTGTTCATCTTTTTGACCTTTAATGGTCACATTGACACCGCCCTTGGCTGTGCGAACTGGCTGACAACCAAAATCTTCTAAAGTCTTGACTAAATAGTCCGAAATCTCACGAGTGAAGCCCGTTGGCGACGCAATAGCTGTCAGTTCTTTGATATATTCTACTGTTTGATTCATTTATTTACCTCTTTTGCTACCTATTATAACACATTTATCATCGGATAAAAAAAGAAAATCACTCCTGTAGCCTTGACTACAAAAGTGATTTTATACTCAATGAAAATCAAAGAGCAAACTAGGAAACTAGCCGCAGGCTGTACTTGAGTACGACAAGGCGACGTTGACGCGGTTTGAAGAGATTTTCGAAGAGTATTAGTGATTATTCCATTTCAAAAACATCACTTTCTTGCTTGTTAGGTAGAACCAATGAGAGCAAGATTCCAACGATGGCTGGCACCAACCATGGGAGTGAGGCCTTGGCAAAAGGAAGAACGCTAACAAGATTTGCAAAAAATTCAACCTTAAAGGAGCTTCCTAGTACGCTTGCAATGCCAATAGCTGTAACAACAGCAATTGTCAACTGCATACCTGGTTTTGAAAGAGCCACGAATTTGTTGACAATGACAATCATAACGATGGCAATGGTGATTGGGTACAAGATAACCAGTACAGGGATTGAGTACTTGATAATCGCATCAAGACCCAAATTGGCAATGACAAATCCAATCAAGGTAAAGGCTGTCGCATAAACCTTGTAGCTGATTTGTGGGAAACGCTCATTAAAGAACTCAGCTGTTGACACAATCAAACCAACAGTTGTTGTAAAGCAGGTTACGGTAACCATAGCTGCAAGGAAGAGTTGAGCTGTTGAGCCAAATATTTCTTGAGTGGCTTGTGACAAGATGTAAACACCTGGTGTTCCACCCTTCATAGCCTCAGCTGGTACTGGGAAATGATTTCCAAGGAATCCTAAACCAATGTAAAGAGCACTGAAGGCAAGGGCTACAACGATACCAACCACCCAAATAGTCGAAATGTATTCTTTCTTACTTGAAAATCCAAGTTGTTTCAAGGTTTGAACTGCGATTACGCTAAAGGCAACTGAAGCAAGGGCATCCAAGGTATTATAACCTTCTAGGAAACCTGTACCAAAGGCAGAAGCTTGATAAGCAGCTGAAGCAGCTTGAGGACTTGTTCCACCGTATTTGATAGCTCCTAAAACAACCAAGATAACGATCAAAATCGCAAAGACTGGCGTTAAAATACGTCCAATGCGATCCAAGATTTTTGATGGATTGAGCGAAATTAGATAGGCTGCTGCAAAATACAGAATCGTAAAGACAATCAAACCAAGACCTTTATTTGCATCCGACAAAAGGGGGCTAATCCCTACTTCGTAAGCTGTTGTAGCTGTACGTGGGATAGCAAAGAATGGACCAATTGACAAGTAAAGAACTGAGAGGTAAAGAGTCGCAAACCAAGGCGCTATCTTTGTTGAAATCTCGTAAATATATCCTTTAGGATTTAGCGTTCCAATAATAAGGGTCAAAACGGCGATACCTACGCCTGAAAAAACAAAACCTGCGATGGCAGGAAGAAAATGTTCTCCAGATAGAGCACCTAGAGAAGGCGGAAAAATCAAGTTCCCCGCACCAAAAAATATTCCAAACAGGAGCAAACCTGTTAGGGCACCTTTTTTAGCCATGAAAATCTCCTTCATATTTATAAAATACTGACCTAGTATATCATGAATAGGAGTATGAAAAAAGCTTCACGAAGTAAATATTGAATGTTTTCAAGATTCTTAAAAATGAGAATTGTCTAAAAATAAAATTCTCCTACCCAGTCCACACCAAGCAGGAGAAAATTCTTACGTTTAGAGTTCTTCAAAGGCCGTCATGCCACCTTGTACATTGATAACCTCATAACTTTGTTCAGCTAGAAATTGGCAAGCACGCGCCGATCTCATTCCAGATTTGCAAATAACATAATGTAACTGGTTCTTATCCAACTGATCATAGGTATCAGCCAATTGACTAAGTGGTAGGTTGTGGGCACCTTCTAAATGAAGAGTTTCAAATTCGTCCACTTCTCTCACGTCCACTAGAGAAAGTTGGTCGTTTTGATAAAGCTGGTAAAATGCGTCAAAGGTTATTTCTTTCATTCTTTTTCTCCTAATGCTCTTCGAAAATCTCTTCAAACCACGTCAGCGTCGCCTTACCATAGGTATGGTTACTGACTTC
>NZ_MWSM01000008.1:0-21471 GCF_002087075.1 Streptococcus pseudopneumoniae ATCC BAA-960 = CCUG 49455 | reverse complement strand
TCTATCCACAACCTCAAAGCTGTACTTTGAGCAACCTGCGGCTAGCTTCCTAGTTTGCTCTTTGATTTTCATTGACTATAAAATGGTTTTAATTCTTTTTTTCAAATCTGGCACCACTTCTGACTCAAACCAAGGATTTTTGGCCATCCAGATTTGATTTCGTGGTGAGGGGTGAACTAGTGGAAAATAGGTTGGCAGATAGTCTTTATAGTGTTTCACCCTCTCCGTTACCTTCCCACTGATTTTCTCCTGTAAATAGTAGGCTTGGGCATATTGCCCAATCAAGAGGGTTAACTGAATATCAGGCAATTCCTGTAAGAGCTGCGGATGCCATTTTTCTGCAAAACCAGTTCGCGGTGGCAGGTCGCCTGACTTACCATGCCCTGGAAAGTAGAAATCCATAGGCAAAACAGCAAAATAACCTGAATTGTAAAAGGCATCTTCATCCACACCTAGCCAGTCTCTCAGGCGGTCACCACTCTTATCCTTCCAGTAAAGGCCTGCCTCCTGTGTTTTAAGCCCCGGTGCTTGACCGATGATATTGATGCGAGCAGTCTTTGGTGCTGCAAAAGAGGCTCGATGCCACGCTCTGTATAGCTAGCATTCTGCGGATCCGCCATGATAGCCTGCTTGATTCTTTCAATTTGAGACATCTACTTTCCCTCCAAAAAGAAGTCCAAGCATACAATCTCAGACTTCTATCGTTTTATTTGATCAATTCATAAATAGCTTCGGCATAGATTGCTGCTGCTCGGAAGAGATCATCCAAGGCGATAAATTCATTGGCTTGGTGCATGGTGTCAATTGAGTCTGGGAACATAGCACCATAGGCAACTCCGCGCTCTAACAAGCGACCAAAGGTTCCACCACCGATAACTTGCTCGTGACCTTTAAGGCCAGTTTGTTTTTCATAAACATTCAACAAGGTTTGCACAAGTGGATCTTCCATTGGCACATAGTGAGGCGTATGACCATGTTCAGAAAGGCTAACAGAAGCAACCGGCAAGTTTTCAAGGATTGACTTGATTTGCTCTGGACTTGTTCCTTTTGGATAGCGGATATTAAGGGCAATGGTATTATCAGCGCTTGTTTCATCAAAGCGGAAGACGCCTGCATTCATAGAAAGAGCACCCATCTTTTCATCCACATGAGCAATCTTGAGACTTTCACCTTCATGGTCGTTCAATAGAATTTTTCCAGCGATGTCAAGGTAGTCTTTTGCTGGACCAGCAAAGTCAAACTGGCTAAGGAAGAGGGCTAGGTAAGTCGCACCATTGATACCTGAAGCAGGCATAGCACCGTGGGCTGATTTACCAATGATCGTCACCTTGTATTGACCATTTTCTTCTTGAAATTCTCCTCTAAGTTTGTGTTCTGCAACAAAGGCATCTAGTTTAGCTTGCAAGTCAGCCAAATCTCCTGAAACAACAGCTGTTGCTGATTCAGGCACCATGTTTTCACGTAAACCACCTGTGAAGCTGTGAAGACGAGCTGCACCTGTATTTTCTCCTGCAAAGTGAAGGTATTCCGTGATATTTCCTTTTTCACCATTGATGATAGGGAATTCAGCGTCTGGAGAGAAACCGAAGTCTGGTTTGGCAAGTCCTACGTGCTCGAAGTAGTAGTCCATGTCTGCCCAGCCTGATTCTTCGTCTGTTCCGACGATGAAGCGAACTTTTTTAGAAGTTGGAAGGCCCAATTCTTTGATGATTTTCAAACCATAGTAACAAGCTGTTGTAGGTCCCTTGTCATCTGAAGCACCACGCGCATAAAGGCGACCGTCTTTGATAGTCGGTGTGTAAGGATCTGTGTCCCAACCGCTACCAGCTGGCACCACGTCCATGTGAGCAAAGATTCCGAGAACTTCTTCTCCATCACCAAACTCAAAATGTCCTGCGTAGTTGTCAACATTTTTAGTTGGGTAGCCATCGCGGTCTGCGATTTCAAGGAATTTTTCCAAAGCTTTGACCGGCCCAGGCCCAAATGGATGCTCAGCATCAACTTTGCTGTCATCACGTTCTGAGTTGATTTCCAAAAGGCTAAACAAGTCAGCCAAGAGGTCTTCTTTGCGTTTTTCTACTTCTGCTGTAAAATCAATTGCTGTCATTTTTTCTTCTTTCTATCTTTTCTCGATGATTTCATCTACTGGCAAGCGGTAGCTTGGTTCCAATTTGTCGTCTGTGTAACCCACTGTGATCAAGAGTTCTGGGCGGAAACGGTCTTCGATTTCCAAAACTTCATTAACTTTTGATTTGTCAAAACCAAGGATAATATTGGAACCAATTCCTTGGTCTGTAAGAGCGAGAACCAAGTTCATAGCAACCAAACCTGCATTGAGTGCTAGGTAGTCGCTGACTTGTTGTTCATTGTAGCGTGCAAATTCAGCAGGCAAATTCTTCATAAAATATTGAAGTTGCTCTTCAGAAAAGTTATTAGCACCACCAACACGAGCAATCTTACGAGCGCGTTTAGCCAAATCTGTGTCTGTAAAGAGGGCAATGGTTACAGGCGCTGATGATACCTGTTCAAAGTTTGAACCGTAAGCCAATTTTGCTAGTTCGGCATTTTTCTCACGCACCACTACAAATTTCCAAGGCTGGCTGTTGTGGGCACTTGGTGCCAAGGTTGCAATTTCGATAGCCGTACGCACATCTTTTGGATCCACTGGCTTATCAGTGAAATGCTTAGTCGCATGACGTTTTTTATTTAATTCAAGAAATTTCATAATCGATTTCCTTTTCTAATTCTACTGCTTCCATTCTACCATAATTTGAAAGAGCTTGCAGGGATTTTTCATGATTAAGTTTTTTTATTACAGCCATAAAAAATATATATTGGTTCATCAAGAAAGTTTCTGATAAACTAGCAAGTACTTTACATTTGAATGGAGACATTATGAAAAAATTCAGCCTATTACTAGCCATCATCCCCTTTTTAGTTGCCTGTGGGAATCAATCCACACCCAAAGAGACTAATTCTCAAAAGGCAATCGTCGTTGCTACAGCTGGCGATGTGCCACCATTTGACTACGAAGATAAAGGCAATCTGACAGGATTCGATATTGAAGTTCTAAAGGCAGTGGATGAAAAACTCAGCGACTACGAGATTCAATTCCAAAGAACTGCCTGGGAGAGCATCTTCCCAGGACTTGATTCTGGTCACTATCAGGCTGCGGCAAATAACTTGAGTTACACAAAAGAGCGTGCTGAAAAATACCTCTACTCACTTCCAATTTCAAACAATCCCCTCGTCCTTGTCAGCAACAAGAAAAATCCTCTGACTTCACTTGACCAAATCGCTGGCAAAACAACACAAGAAGATACTGGAACTTCAAACGCTCAATTCATCAATAACTGGAATCAAAAACACCCTGACAATCCTGCTACTATCGATTTTTCTGGTGAAGATATCGGTAAACGAATCCTAGACCTTGCTAACGGAGAGTTTGATTTCCTAGTTTTTGACAAGGTATCCGTTCAAAAGATTATCAAGGACCGTGACTTAAACCTCTCAGTCGTTGATTTACCTTCTGCCGATAGCCCCAACAACTATATCGTTTTCTCAAGCGACCAAAAAGAGTTTAAAGATAAATTTGATAAAGCGCTCAAAGAACTCTACCAAGACGGAACCCTTGAAAAACTCAGTAATACCTATCTAGGGGGTTCTTATCTTCCAGATCAATCTCAGTTACAATAATACTCTTCGAATATCTCTTCAAACCACGTCAGCTTTATCTGCAACCTCAAAGCTGTGCTTTGAGCAACCTACGGCTAGCTTCCTAGTTTGCTCTTTGATTTTCATTGAGTATAAGATATATTAAAAACGATTGGGCCAGCCAATCGTTTTTAGTTTGCATTGGTTATTTTAGGAAACTTTTACAAAAAATCAAAATAATCTTTCACATCCTCTACATACCCATGCTTTTCTATTAAGCTGGCTAAGAGTTCCAGATTGTGTCCCTGATAGTTATCTTCACGACGTAGTTCTTCATACATTTCGATAAAGGGAAGCCCCTTGGACTTGGCCAGTTCTAACTCCGCTTCATAGTCATAAGCGACTTTACGAAATAGGATATTTACCAATTCCCCATCTTCAACTTCTATCACGACATACTGGGCACGGTGATTTTTTAACGCCTCCCAATTAAAATAGGGCATGCCAATCGACCCTGGATTGATGATTTGTTGCCCTTGACTGCCATAACGAAGCAACTGCTTGTGAACATGACCATAGACTGCCACGTCCGTTTCCTCATCGAGGAGTTGGTCAAATTTCTCTGTATCATTCTCAACTAGCAAGTCACCACCATAGTTCTTATTTGGCAAATTATGAGAGATAGAAAAGCGCAATCCGTCAATTTCTTTCTTTTCCAGCAAAGGCAAGCTTCGTAGCCAGACAATCGTTGCAGGATCCATTTGATCCATCAAAAACTGGGTCATGCGCATTGACTGGATTTCTTTCGGATGTTCCAAACCATATTCGCCATCCAAGGCCTCAAGGACACGATCATCCCAATTGCCTCGAACACTGGTTGTGATAGGAAGGTCCTTTAGCAGGGCGACTAAGTCATTTGCGCCTGGACCAGGAAGAAAAATATCTCCCAGAAGCCAATATTCACTGGCCCCTTGATTTTTAGCATCTGCAATCACTGCTTCTAGCGCCGTCGCATTGCC
The DNA here is from genome assembly GCF_002087075.1 of Streptococcus pseudopneumoniae ATCC BAA-960 = CCUG 49455. Lineage (GTDB taxonomy): Bacteria > Bacillota > Bacilli > Lactobacillales > Streptococcaceae > Streptococcus > Streptococcus pseudopneumoniae. Next base: position 16,798 of record NZ_MWSM01000008.1, on the reverse strand, counting down.
ATGAATATCTGATAAAATTGCGATTTTATGGTTCATGATGGTCTCCTTCTGTTTGGTATTCTACACTTTCTTCCGCCACTTGAGGCAAGACTTCTGCCTCCTGCGGATTCAACTTCCTCTGAACTGCTTCTGCTACTGCTCTTGGTACTCCGACTTCGACAATCTCATCCACACTTGCTTCCTTGATTTTGGTCAGAGACTTGAAGTGCCTCATGAGATTTTGCTTGCGTTTAGATCCCAGACCGTCAATCCCATCCAATTGTGATGAAAAGGAATTTTTAGAGCGCAGTTGGCGGTGGAAAGTGATAGCAAAGCGGTGCACCTCATCTTGAATGCGTTGAAGGAGGAAAAATTCTTGAGAATTACGAGACAAGTCCACCACTTCCAGCGGATCTCCAAAGAGCAATTCATGGGTTTGGTGCTTATCATTCTTTTGCAGACCTGCAATTGGAATATCCAAACCTAGTTCCTCTTGGATGACTTGCTTGGCGATATTGACTTGCCCTTGTCCCCCATCAATGACAATCAAATCTGGAGGAGTCAAACCTTCTCGTTGTACTCGACCATAACGTCTGCGAATAACCTCACGCATACTGGCATAGTCGTCTGGTCCAACGACAGTCTTGATTTTATACTTACGATAATCTTTTTTACTTGGTTTGCCGTTGACAAAGACCACCATAGCTGAAACAGGACTAGTCCCCATGATGTTGGAATTATCGAAGGACTCGATGCGAACTGGAGTCGGAATTTGGAGCAAACGTCCTAGATTTTCAATAGCTCCTTGGGTCTTTTCGACTGATTTTTCTAGCAGGTTAAATTTCTGCTCCAGACTAACGCGTGCATTTTTTATAGCTAAATTGACCAGCTGCTTTTTCTCTCCACGTTGAGGCTTAAGAATCTTGGAATCCACCAAAGCCTTGACAGCTTCTTGGTCAATATCCTGCGGAATCAGTACCTCATTGGGAACTAGATGAGATTTTTCTTGATAGAATTGTCCCACATAGGTCAAGAAGTCCTCATCCGGATCGTTGTAGTAGGGAAAAAGATTGACATCGCGCTCAATGAGCTTGCCCTGACGAACAAAGAAAACCTGAACACACATCCATCCCTTGTCCACATAGTAGCCAAAGACATCGCGATTTTGGAGATCCTTAGCCATAACCCGTTGCTTGGTTCGAAGCGTTCCAATAGCCTGAATCAGGTCACGATATTCCGCCGCACGTTCAAACTCCATAGTCTGAGCCGCCGCTGCCATTTTGCCCTTGAGGTTATCAATGATTTTATCATCTTGCCCTTTCAGAAAATCAGAAACCTCCTGAGCCATAGACTTGAAATAGTCCTCATCCTTCTTACAGATGGTGTGGCTCATGCATTGGCCGATATGGTAGTAAAAACAGACCTTAGACGGTGGATTGGTACACTTACGAAAAGGGAAAATCCGATCCAGTAGTCGCTTGATTTCATTGGCCGCCCCCACATCTGGATAGGGACCAAAGTAGAGACCTCCGTCCTTCTTGACCTGACGAGTGATAATCAAGCGTGGATAGCGCTCATTAGTGATTTTGATGAAGGGATAGGACTTGTCATCCTTGAGCATGATATTGTATTTAGGCTTATTTTCCTTGATCAGGTTGATTTCTAGGAGAAGTGCCTCAATATTAGACTCCGTAACGATAAATTCAAAATCTACAATTTCAGACACCAAAGCCTCTGTTTTGGTATCATGACTTCCACGGAAATAGGACCGCACGCGGTTACGCAGATTTTTAGCCTTTCCTACATAGATAATGGTGCCGTTTTTATCCTTGTGAATGTAACAACCAGGGCTGGTCGGCAAGAGCTCTAGTTTTGATTTAATCAAGTTGTTCATAATTCCATTATAGCAAAAAAGTAGGGAAAAATAGTCCCCTACTCATTGGTCTCATATAATTTTCGAAGTCTTTCAACATCCTCTTCCTGGATACCATAAAAAGAACCTGCTGGTTGCATGACAGACTTCTCATCTGTATGATCCAAGCCAATCGCATGCCCCAACTCATGTTCTGCCGTATGGACAAGGCGCTCATAGGAATAGCCATAGTCAGGATTGGACAGATAATAATGATTCAAGCGCACCGTTACGGATAAGAATTGCCCTGTTAAGAGATTAGTTTGACTTTCCGCCTCTCCTGCCACAGGAGTGCCTCCGTCGTTCATCTCCGTAGCCGTAATATCCGCCTTACTAGACTCAGTCACGAGTTCAAAGTTAAAAGCACCAGTTTGATTCCAGTTCTGAATTGCTTCTAAATACGCCTCTTGAAAGCGTGAATCCATCTGGGGATCCAAGTAAATACGAGCAGAATCCTGCGGCCACCTTCCTTCAGAATGCTGGTGGCTATCAGTCTGGCTTAACTTAGGCAGTTGCCCTGTTTTTCCCCATTGGTCGATACTTTGTTGACCAATCTTTACTGACCGTTCTGCTTGCTTTAGCGCTCCTTGAAAATCCCCGTTCAGATACCAGAGAAGACCGAAAGCAAGAGCACATAAGAGCACAACTATCCAAACCAGGCGCCAAAACAAACGCCACACAAAAGAAAAGAAAGCCCCTATCAAACGAAAAAGCCAGCGCATGTCCCTCCACCTTTCTAGCAAATAAAGTCTATTTTACTAAAAGAAGCTAAAAGAAAGCTAAATACTGGCTTTTTCATCTTAACGTCCTACTATTTTTTTGAGTAATTGAATAGCTTTGTATTTTAAAGGCGATGGATGGTAACGGAAAGTACCTGCTTTGCGTACAATATAGCCATTAAAATTCTGTTTAAAACGCAAAACACCATCACTACCATCAAAAATCCCTTGAATGCCTAGGAAGTTGTATTTAGGTATTCCACGTTTTATGCTTTCCAACATAACATATTTTTGAAGCAGTGCAGGGGCATAGAACTTATTAAATTCAGTGTAGGAACCACTAAAGAGGTAAGTCGTTTCCTGAGGCATATAAACAAATAAACTCCCAGCTAAAACAATATCTTCTTCCCCATATTTTTCAATCAAGTCTCGCGCTTCTGCTTTTCGAACTTCAAACGTTTCAAATTGACTAGAATATTCTCTCAGTTGATTTTGTTTTTTCTCAGAATGAGGATTTTTACTCAAATCAAGTCGCAACTTGTCCAAGATTTCTTCTAGTTTACTTTGTTCACCTTGCAATTTGCTCATATAGTCCGAAAAATTTAAGCTTGCTATGAGAAACTCCGCTTGTTCTCCAAAAGCATCATAAAAATGCTCATAGTATTCTAAACTTTTATCACTATATTCTCTACGTTCAGAGGTCTCTTTTGTGATGTTCTTAAAAATCGATAGTTCTTCACGTTTTAACTTTTTCAATCGAATGCCAAAGGTTTCAGCCTTTTTCACCGAGGGTTTTCCCTTTTTGCTAAAACTTTTAAGCAAATTCTTTTCAGTTAATTCAGTCAAATCTTTATAGTATAACCAATCTGGTTCTCCACCTGGATACCCTGTCGTCAATCCATCAAATTGATAACCTAAATCAGTTAAATCTTGAATGATACTTTTTTTCTCAGCATCTATCGGATTACCTTGGCTATCAAAAGTTTGATAAGTTTCATAAGGTTTTACAAGCAACTCTAATACACCATTTTGCTTGGCATATTCTTTTAACTCTTCATAAAAAACTGGAAGGACATCTTGTTGGGTATAAATCGGCCCCGAATTGAGCTCCATATGCAGACCACCCAGCATGGGCAAGCTATAAACCAGAGCTGCAACTTGAATTTCTCCTTCTTGTTTCAAAGCAAGATAAACAATTCGAGCCCCTCTTTTTTCTAACAACTCCCCCATCTGGATCGATTGCATAAAGGAACGAGAAGAAACCTGACCAGAATAAGCTTGAAACTCTTCTTTCGTGAGTGTAATTAGTGCCATATACTTACTTTCTATGTTTTTTTCTTAATGTTTTACGGAAATCAAGAGCAAGTCTTAACAGAGGATAGAGAAGATGGGTAGGCATTGTAAATTCACCCAAATATTCTTCAATCGTTGGATTAAAATTAGCTTTAAAACGATAGAGTCCACCATCTAAAGCATTCTCGACGCCTCCTAAATTTTGCCATAAAATGCCACGTTCAAAGGAATATCGAGCCGTCTCATACCAAGTCAAAATAGGAGCTTTATAACGTCTAAAATCTTCATCCATTCCTGCGTATAGATTGACAGAAGTTTGTCCGAATTCTAAAGTCAAGGTAGCCGCTAAGGGAACTCTTGCTTGACCTGCATCCATATATTCCTGCAGGAAAGTCAATTCCTCTAACAAACGTTCTTTTTCCTTCTTCTGCGCTTCTACTTTTGAAGTGCGAGTCGACTCAGTAAAGGTCTCTTCCAAGGCTCTGTTTTTCGCTAACTGTTCTTCTAATTCTTGCGAACGTTTAGAGACATCCAAGGTTGCCAAGGTGATATAGGCCTTGTCCTTAAAATTATCTAATAACTTTTTATAATAGGCTTCATTCCTCAAATGAATCTCTTTCCGCTTCTCGGTTTTTTTCATCAAAAAGGAAAAAGACTCCAATAATTCAGTTCCACCAAATTGAATCTCTACCCCCTTATTCCGTGCTGTTCGAATAGCCTGTTTTGTTGACTTGGAAAGTTTATCTTCTTCAAAATTTTCCTTGTATATTTTCGCCTGAATACGAGGTTGAATGGTGTCTCCCATTTCCTCTGTTTTTCCTGACCACCTTACTCCCATTTGTTGCAAACTATCAATAATAGCCAGATTTTCAGGATATTCTGTCTTTTCCTGATTGATTAAACTTTGAGACAGGCAAATACTTGGGTCAAAAGTCACAAAAATAGCTCTCTTACTGCGAGCATAGGACTTAATAGACTGAATGACAAAACTCAAAAGTTCTGTATCCCCATAATCCAATATAGGTCCTCTTGGGATGTAAAACATTTTATAGCCTAGCGGAAGAGTTCTAATCAAAATACTAGCTGTCGCCAGTAATTCTTCTTCCCTGTAAACACCAAACTTCTCATGTTCCCAGTCAGACTTCACTTCTTCCCAAGCGCTACTTTGTAATACATTGGCTAATTCATGGTCTTTGACAAACTGATCATATTCTAATGCGGGAATGCCAATTTGATAACGGTACATTTCCTACTCTCTTTCCTCCAGTATCTTATTACTATTCTACTACTTTCGTTTGAAAAGTCTAGTGAAAACATATTTTATTTTAGTCCTACTCCCCCTATGCTGAAGTTCAAACTAAGTCAATCTCTCTTCTAATTTGAAATCAATCGGTAGGGTTGCTAAGAACCGTTCCAATTGTTTTTCCCAATAATACCACTCGTGAGTTCCAGTGCTATGGCTATAGGTCACATCAAAACCTAATTTTTTGAGATTTTTCACTGCTAGATTATTGGCTTCATACAAGAAATCCTGTTCGCCACACCACGCCCAAAGTTTGGTCTTTTTATCCGATTTTTTAGCCAGACTTTCAAGAGAATAGGGACTAGTTGTCCAGTCTCTAATCTCTCCAAAAACACCTCTCCAGTAGGCTGGACTTCCCAGATTTTGGCTCTCAGGAGAAAAATTTTGAAAGCTGAGAGCACCTGAAAAACTAGCTGCATGAGAAAAACGATTTGTCGCAAGAGCCAATTTGAAACAGCCGTAGCCTCCCATGGAGAGACCAGCGATAAAGGTCTTTTCACGCTTACTGGTCATATTAGGGAAGAAGCGTTTCAAAACCTGTGGCAATTCCTCTGCTAGAGCCGTGTAGTAGTCAAAACCATATTGGGTATCGGTGTACCAACCGTTGCTGGTATTAGGCATAACAACAATGAGATTAGTAGCTCGAAGCAAGCGTTCTACATTGGTCCGCTTGAGCCAACTATTATGATTGCCAGACATCCCGTGCAAGAGGTACAAGACGGGAATATCTTCACAATCTGGTTCTTCCACTCGATTGGCATCGGGGTAGAGGACATTCACTCCCCACTCCATATCCAAAACTTGTGAGTAATACTCGATTTTCATTACTGCCATGATTTTCTCCTTCTATTTTCCGATAAGAAAAAGCCGAAACTAGACTTTATCTTTACTTATTTCAATGATTATTTTGCTTCCATGACTACTGGTAGAATAGCTGGACGACGCTTAGTTTGATCAAAGAGATACTTGGTCAGATTATCCCGAACCTTGCCTTTAAGATCTGCCCAGTCAAAGTCATCTCCTTGAAGATAGTCTTCTACCGTTTTGTTAATCAATTCTGAACTTTCACGGAGAATATCGCGGCTCTTCTTGAGATAAACAAATCCACGCGTGTGAACACGGGCCTTGGCCACAATTTTCTTCTCACGACGGTTAACGGTGATTGCGACGATGAAAATACCGTCCTCTGACAAGACCTTACGGTCACGAAGAACCACATTACCAACATCACCAATGGCATTCCCGTCAATCAAGACATCCCCTGCTGAAACCGCACCAGCTGGGACAAAGTCCCCATTCTCATAAGCCATGCTGGTTCCCTTTTTAGGGATGAAAATGCGTTCTGGCAACATCCCAACTGCCATAGCAGCCTTAGCATGGGCATCCAACTCACGGTATTCCCCTTGAATCGGGAAGAGATACTTGGGTTGCAAGAGATTAATCATCAACTGCAAATCACGCGCATTTCCATGTCCTGACACACGTAAGCTTTGGGTGATCAATTTGACAACACCGCCAGCTTGGTAAATCATGTTTTCCACACGCGCAACGAAGGCTTCTTTAGCAATAGACGGAGCCGTAGCAATATAGACCAGGTCCCCATCCTTGATTTCTACATAACGATGGCGACCAATCGACATCTTACGAAGTCCATTGATAGGTTCACCCATACGACCTGTCTCAAGAATAATCAACTCATGGTCTTCAAAGCGAGACATATCTTTCGGCTTAATCAAGAGAATTTCGTTGGCTAAAGACAACTTCTTGAGACGAATCGCTGTGCGGACGATATTTTCAATATCAAATCCTGTCAAGACGATACGTCGACCTGTTTTATCCGCAGCGTCAAAAATCTGCTGGATACGAGAAAGGTTACTGGAAACAGCTGCAACGATGATACGACCTTCCCAGTCAGCAATGGTTTGGGTAATTTCATCTCTAACTTCACTTTCACTAGCCACCTGAATATTGCTGTCCGCATTGGCCGAATCACTGAGGAGAGCCAGGACGCCGTCACGACCGATTTCTGCCAAACGAGCGAAGTCTGTCGCATAGGATTCACTAGCTGTCTGGTCAAATTTGAAGTCACCTGTATAAACGATGCTACCTTCAGCTGTCTTCAAGACAATTCCCAGGCTCTCTGGAACGGAGTAAGTCGTAGGGAAGAAGGAAACCACTGTCCCACCAAAATCAATCTCCGTATCTTCATCAATAACATGAAAATCATTAAATTTCTTGACTGCGTCATTTCCTTTGACAAAGAGCTTTGCCAACTCAATGGTCAACTCAGAGCCAAATACAGGTACCTTGGCTTCAGCCAAGAGATAAGGCAGAGCACCAATAGCATCTGCATGTCCGTGAGTTAAAAATACCCCAGCAATTCGATCTTTATTTTCAAAAAGGTAGTCCATCTTTGGAATCACCACATCGACCCCTAATTGTTCATTTTCGGGATATTTTAACCCTGCATTCAAAACAAAAATGGACTCTCCAATTTCAGCAATGTACATATTTTTCCCATTTTCACGTACACCACCAAGTGTTGTTAAACTAATATTACTCATTTTTCCTCCAAAATCTTAGTTTATCTTGATTATAGGGTTGCTTACCCTCTTATTCTAAAAGCACTATTACTGTTAGCCGAATCTTTTCCTACCATTATACCATTTTTTTGATGATTTTCAAAATGAAGATTTGTTTTCAAAAAAGAGCTGGTTGCCCAACTCTTTCCTAACTTCTACTCTTTTTCCATCAAAAAATCATAAATTTCTTGCACGGTACCCAGGACCATCATTTCTTGGTCTTTGACAGTTTGTTTGAGATTTTGATAAATCTGACTTTCTCCTATCTCTCGCTTTGGCGCTTCTTTATTGACTGTCATGACACCATCTTTGATGGTCACAAAGCCTAGTTCTTCAAATACTTGAATCATCTTGACCAGCAAGATTTGTTGAATATTGAGATAAGTAGCCAAATCCTTCAGCTTATAGCGAATATCAAACTCTGGGAACTGGTAAATAGTCTTATACAATTTGGCAAATTGCTCTCTGGTCCCATACCCTGTCAGATAGTAGGCCTTGTCAATATCATTTTTGAAATAGACAGCAGAGAAATGCTGTTCCTGAAAAATGGTCTTCAGCTGAGTAATATCCTCAGGAACGGTTTTCACGACAACCGCTTCACTAGCCGCCAGATTCGGCAGTTCTCCATCAAAATCCAAGACTGGAACTCCCTCTGGTAATACTGCATTCTTCCCACGAATGTTAAAAAGTTGAACACCTTCCACACGCACATCCACCATCATCAACTGGAGGGCAGTTTGGCCATTCCATTGATTGACAGACAATTTGACTGCCAACTCTAGATTCTTGGTTTGAGCAAATTCTGTTGCCCATCTACCTTGTCCAAAGGCTACCACTTCAAAACTCGCCTCACCCTTGGAAATTTTCAGCTTGAGATGGGCGTTGCCTGCACCCATAGTACGGGCACTTTCGACCTGAAAATTCTTGATATAAAAGACAGGTTTCTGATTGTCCATTCCAAAAGGTGCCAAGCGCTCAAAGTTCTTGACTGTTTCAAGACTCAAAGTCTCCAAATCCAACTCTTCATCTAGGTTTAACTTATTCTTGCCACCAGCATCTGCGCCTTTTTCACGGACATAATCTTCCAAAACCTGAGATAAATCTGAAAGTTTCTCAACTTCCAGCGTCATTCCTGCAGCGCCAGCATGACCTCCAAAGGCGATGAAGAGGTCTCGATGAGGATCCAGAGCCTCAAAAATATCGACCGCTTCCACACTACGAGCACTGCCCTTAGCACGACCGTCTTCTATATTAAGAACAATAACTGTCTGCCCTAGTTCTTCCAACAAACGACCAGCCACGATACCCAGAACCCCAGGATTCCAGCCTTCCTTGGCCAAGACTTGGACCTTCTTCTCAGGGTCCACCATGGTCTTAGTTTCTTCATAGATAGACTGGACAATTTCCTTGCGCTCTTCATTTTTCTGATGAATCATAAGGGCAATCTCGTGAGCCTCCTCATCATCAAAGCCAGTCAACAAATCAATGGCTGGATTAGGATCATCCAAGCGGCCCAAGGCATTCAAACGAGGGGCAATCTGGAAACCAACCGTTTCTTCTGTTACTTCGTTGGCAGCAATCCCAGCCATATCCAGCATTTCTTGTAAACCAATGCGCTGAGTATGTCCCAACATTTCCAGACCATACTGAACCAAGATACGGTTCTCATCTGTCAAACTAACCATATCAGCAATGGTACCAATAGCGACCAAATCAAGCAATTCCACTTGTACTTCTTCTAACAGGGCACAAGCCAACTTGAAAGCAACTCCACAACCAGCCAAATATTTGAAAGGATAGTCCGCATCCGGATGTTCAGGATGAACGATGGCATAGGCATCTGGTAGGGTTTCAGGCATGGAATGGTGGTCAGTCACAATGACATCTACTCCCATAGACTGAGCCAATGCAATAGCCTCATGACCAACAACCCCATTGTCCACCGTCACAATCAAGGAAATCCCTTCTTGCTCGATAAAGTATTTATAAACACTAGCATTAGGGCCATAGCCATCGGTAAAACGATTTGGCAGGTAAACTCGGCACTCAGCACCAAGTTGTTCCAAACTTTCCTTCACAATCGAAGCCGAAGTCATGCCATCCGCATCGTAGTCTCCATAAACGAGAATATTTTCCCCTTCTTCAATGGCCTGACGAATCCGTTCCACTGCCTTGTCCATATCATGGAGCAGATAAGGGTCATGCAAATTCTCCAAGGAAGGTTCTAAAAACTTCTTCAGACTTTCTTGGTCCTGAATCCCTCTCTCAAACAATAACCGAGCCACCTCAGGACCCAGTCCAGCCTTCTTGGCTATCTTTGTAAAATCCGCATCTTCTACCTGCGGGGCAAACTGCCATTCATAAGTAGGTGTTATCAAAAAGACATCCACTCTTTCTAAGAATTCTATTGCTTCATTATAACATGATTTAGACGTTTTCTCTATCCAGATTGCTTTTTTATAAAATTTTAGTGAATTTTTTCAGATATGATTTGACAAGACAAATCTTTTGGTGCAGAATCATGTTATAAAATCTAATGCAAAGGAGACTCCTTATGGCTTTAGTAGAATTTGAACACGTCGAAAAATATTACGGAAACTACCACGCACTCCGCGACATCAATCTCCGTTTTGAAAAAGGACAAGTCGTTGTCCTACTCGGACCATCTGGTTCTGGAAAATCCACTCTTATCCGCACCATCAATGGTTTGGAGGCTGTTGACAAGGGGAAGTCTTCTAGTCAATGGCCACCAAGTTGCTGGTGCCAGCCAGAAAGATTTGGTGCCTCTTCGTAAGGAAGTCGGCATGGTTTTCCAGCATTTTAACCTCTATCCGCATAAAACAGTGTTAGAAAACGTAACACTCGCACCCATAAAAGTTCTAGGAATTGATAAAAAAGAAGCTGAAAAAACAGCTCAAAAATATCTGGAATTTGTAAATATGTGGGATAAAAAAGATTCTTATCCAGCCATGCTGTCTGGTGGACAAAAGCAACGGATTGTCATTGCACGTGGACTCGCTATGCATCCTGAGCTTCTTCTCTTTGATGAACCAACATCTGCTCTTGACCCTGAAACCATCGGCGATGTTCTAGCGGTTATGCAAAAATTGGCCCACGATGGTATGAATATGATTGTCGTTACCCATGAAATGGGCTTTGCCCGTGAAGTTGCCGACCGCATCATTCTCCCTCCTTTGACCAACCAAATTGTCAACCTCATCAAGAACACCTCAACAGTCGCTATCATCTCTGGAGTGGACTTGATGTTTGTGACCAAGTCTTGGTCAGCACTTAACGGAAACTACATTCCAGCCTTTCTAGGCGCTGCCCTTCTCTACTTTTCTCTATGCTTCCCTGTTGCCCAGTTTGGTCACAAGATGGAACAAGCTAATAAAAAAGCCTATTCACTTTAGGAGGTTACTATGGAATCCATTTTAGAAGTTTTGACCCCAGATAACCTAGTCTTTATCTTTAAAGGATTTGGCTTGACCCTCTACATTTCTCTGATTGCCATCGTCCTCTCTACCCTTATCGGTACGGTGCTAGCTGTCATGAGAAATGGCAAAAATCCTGTCTTGCGCATTATTTCCAGCATTTATATCGAATTTGTGCGCAACGTTCCCAACCTTCTCTGGATCTTTACTATCTTTTTAATTTTCAAGATGAAATCCACTCCAGCAGGAATCACTGCCTTCACACTCTTTACATCAGCGGCTTTAGCTGAGATTATCCGAGGCGGTCTCAATGCCGTAGCCAAGGGGCAGTACGAAGCAGGAATGTCACAAGGCTTCACTTCAGCCCAAATCCTCTACTACATCATTCTCCCACAAGCCATTCGTAAAATGCTGCCAGCCATCATTTCTCAGTTTGTAACCGTGATTAAGGATACCAGTCTCCTCTACTCTGTTATCGCCCTACAAGAACTCTTTGGAGCCAGCCAAATTCTCATGGGCCGTTATTTCGAACCAGAGCAGGTCTTCAGTCTTTATATACTGATTGCCCTCATCTACTTCAGCTTTAACCTAGCCATTTCTAGCCTGTCTCATATGCTAGCCAAACGTTGGCAACAAGCTGCAGAATAATACTCTTCGAAAATCTCTTCAAACCACGTCAGCTTCACCTTGCCGTATGTATGGTTACTGACTTCGTCAGTTTCATCTACAACCTCAAAACGGTGTTTTGAGCAGCCTGCGGGCTAGCTTCCTAGTTTGCTCTTTGATTTTCATTGAGTATAAACAGCCACTCTCCAGTTCAATTGGAGAGTTTTTTATAAGAACAGAGATTTACACACCTAGATTTGACACCATACATTTTCTATGATAAAATGTAACAAATTCATTTACAACAAATCGAAATCTAAATGAAATGGAATTTTCTATGAAATCAATCAAAGGACTACTCTTTATCATAGCTAGTTTTATCTTGACTCTTTTGACTTGGATGAACACTTCTCCCCAATTCATGATTCCAGGACTAGCTTTAACAAGCCTATCTCTGACTTTTATCCTAGCCACTCGTCTCCCACTACTAGAAAGCTGGTTTCACGGTTTGGAGAAGGTCTACACCGTCCACAAATTCACAGCCTTTCTCTCAATCATCCTACTAATCTTTCATAACTTTAGTATGGGCGGTTTGTGGGGCTCTCGCTTAGCTGCTCAGTTTGGTAATCTTGCCATCTATATCTTTGCCAGCATCATCCTTGTCGCCTATTTAGGCAAATACATCCAATACGAAGCTTGGCGATGGATTCACCGCCTGGTTTACCTAGCCTATATTTTAGGACTCTTTCACATCTACATGATAATGGGCAATCGTCTCCTTACATTTAATCTTCTAAGTTTTCTTGTTGGTAGCTATGCCCTTTTAGGCTTACTAGCTGGTTTTTATATCATTTTTCTATATCAAAAGATTTCCTTCCCCTATCTAGGGAAAATTACCCATCTCAAACGCTTAAATCACGATACTAGAGAAATTCAAATCCATCTTAGCAGACCTTTCAACTATCAATCAGGACAATTTGCCTTTCTAAAGATTTTCCAAGAAGGCTTTGAAAGTGCTCCGCATCCCTTTTCTATCTCAGGAGGTCATGGCCAAACTCTTTACTTTACTGTTAAAAATTCAGGCGACCATACCAATAATATCTATGATAATCTTCAAGCCGGCAGCAAAGTAACCCTAGACAGAGCTTACGGACACATGATCATAGAAGAAGGACGAGAAAATCAGGTTTGGATTGCTGGAGGTATTGGGATCACCCCCTTCATCTCTTACATCCGTGAACATCCTATTTTAGATAAACAGGTTCACTTCTACTATAGCTTCCGTGGAGATGAAAATGCAGTCTACCTAGATTTACTCCGTAACTATGCTCAGAAAAATCCTAATTTTGAACTCCATCTAATCGACAGTACGAAAGACGGCTATCTTAATTTTGAACAAAAAGAAGTGCCCAAACATGCAACCGTCTATATGTGTGGTCCCCTTTCTATGATGAAGACACTTGCCAAACAGATTAAGAAACAAAATCCAAAAGCAGAGCTTATTTACGAAGGATTCAAGTTCAAATAAGTACTCATACTCTCCTGGGATTCCCCAGGAGAGTTTTTTATAGCCAAATGAAATAAGACCAGAGCGATGAAATTTTGGAATTCAAATCAATTGATAAGAATGTTTTATAGTGGAATGAAATAGGATACGAACAAATTGATTAGGAAAATCAAATGAATTTATAGAAATATTTTAGCAGTTATATTGTCCTGTTCTAGTTTCAAAACGCTATAGAAGCAGCATTGTGCTAGTCTAGATTCAGTTTACTATACTAAAACGAGTAGCTTGAAATCAAAAAACCCACCCTCACAGGCAGGTTTTATCTGTATTATTCAGCTAGATTATGCTTTACCTTCTGAACCGAATACGTCGATACGTTCTTCAACCGATGCTTGGATAGCTTTTACACCGTCAGCCAAGAATTTACGTGGGTCGAAGAGTTTTTTCTTATCGTATTCTGCTTCGTTTGCTTCGTAGTCACGAGCAAATTTACGAGTTGCGTTAGCGAATGCGATTTGGCATTCTGTGTTAACGTTAACTTTGGCAACACCAAGTTTGATAGCTGCTTGGATTTGCTCATCAGGAATACCTGAACCACCGTGCAATACGATTGGGAATCCTGGAAGAGCTTCTGTCAATTTTTGCAAGTGGTCAAGGTCAAGACCTTCCCAGTTTGCTGGGTAAGGACCGTGGATGTTACCGATACCAGCTGCCAAGAAGTCGATACCAGTTTCAACCATTGCTTTAGCGTCTTCGATTGGAGCCAATTCACCTTTACCGATGATTCCGTCTTCTTCACCACCGATAGTACCAACTTCAGCTTCTACTGAGATACCTTTAGCGTGTGCTTTTTCAACAACTTCTTTAGCCAATTTAAGGTTTTCTTCAACTGGAAGGTGTGAACCGTCAAACATGATTGAAGTGTAACCAACTTCGATACACTCAAGTGCATCTTCGTAGTGGCCGTGGTCAAGGTGGATAGCTACTGGTACAGTGATACCCATTGATTCAACAAGGTTAGCGATCAAGTTGCGAGCAACTTTGTAACCACCCATGTATTTAGCAGCACCCATTGAAGTTTGGATCAAAACTGGAGCTTTTTTAGCTTCTGCTGCGCGCAAGATAGCTTGAGTCCACTCAAGGTTGTTTGTGTTAAATCCACCAACTGCATAACCGTTGTCACGAGCTGCTTGGACAAATTTTTCTGCTGAAACGATTGCCATTTTATCAGGCCTCCTGTATATTTTTATGGGTCACCCCATTTACATTGTTCATTTTATCACTTTTTGACAAAAAAATCTAGTTTTTCCCGTAGTTTCGATTTAATTTCTTCTAGCTTCATCCATGTAAACCCTTTCTATCTCTAGTCTTGGGCGACTTTTGGAAAAGCTATGAAGAAGGTTAAACGATTCTCCTCCATCTCGAAATGATAAGCTAATTTTTCATGTTCCAATAGACTCTTGACCACAAAGAGTCCCATCCCAGGCCCTTTGGGCTTGCGACTAGCATTATCAGAAAAAGACTGGGCTAGTTTTTCTTGTTCTTCTGAGCTACAGCTATTCTCGATAAAGAGTTCCCCTTCTCTTTCTCCAATGCCAACCAAGCCACCTGGAACAGAGTGCTTGATGGCATTGCTGATGAGATTAGAAAGAATCAACTTCATAACTGATGGGTTTAGATAAGCCTGCTGATGGGTCAAACTATTGTCAATCTGGAGCTCTCTTTCCTTGGCGAGCAAGGCATAATCCTTAACCAGACTTTGTGTCATCTGGAGGAGGTCAATTTCTTCCCTATCATCTCGCAACTCCTGCACAGAAGAGAGGGAAAGTATCTGCAGAACATGGTGATTGAGTTCATCCACAATCCCCAAGGCAACTCCCAGATACTGGTCTCTATCCTTATAACGACCGATATTCTCTTTCATGTTTTCGATCAGGATTTTCAAACTAGCCAGCGGTGTTTTCAGTTCATGAGAAGCCCCTCGTAGGAATTCGACCTTCATCTTCTCCAGCTGGAGAATGGCTTCATTCTTGTCATGCAAGTCTGCAATGACAGTCAAAAGATGCTGGTAGAGGCTATTGATTTGTTCCTTGAGATCACCAATCTCATCCCTAGAATCCACGCGCAATCGCACTTGGGAATCCAGTTCCATCATTCTACGAGTCACCCGTTTGATTTCCAAGATCGGGGCAACAATGGTCCGAGCATAGATGTAGGCCACCAAGAGGGAAATTAGAAAGGATGCCAGCAAGGTATAGGGAAGAAATTGGAGACTGATTTGCTCTGCTTCCTTTTGCAAATCCATAGAAACCAGAAACTGGAGAGTCATGGTGCTACCATCTTGCGTTGTCACCTCACGCTCCTCAATAAAGAGAGAGGTGGTCTGACGGTCCGTATCCAGAGGAATGCTGTCCTTGACTTCTAACTTGTCCTCTGTCATCTCGCCCTTAACGCCCCCCTTGATATCACTAGTCTGGGAATACAGCTCTAACACTTGCTCGATGCTCTGCCTATCCTTTCCTTCTAGGGACTTGGCAATAGCTGTCGCTTTCTGGCCAATGGTTTCCTGACGATGACTCAGATAAGTCGAGGGAAATAGAAAATAAATAGCTAAATGAAGGCAGATAACCAGAACACTAAATATCGAGAAGGTATAGATAAATATCTTTGTAAATAAACCTGTTCGTCTCATTTTCGCTCCAATTTATAACCAACATTGCGCACAGTGAGGATGCAGTCCAAGTCTAGCTTTTTCCGCAATTCCTTGATATAAACATCAATGACACGGTCAAAGGGAACCTCATCTGTCGCTTTCCAGACGGCATCGATTATCTGAGACCGAGTCAAGGCCCGGCCTTCATTTTTCACCAGATAGTCCAGAATTTCCAACTCTTTGGCATTGATAAGCACTTCTTGACCTGCTAGACTGGCACTGTAGCTCTCAAAATCCACCCTGGCATCTTTATAAGAGAAGATTCGTCCTGTATCGTAGTATCTCTTGAAAATTGCATCCACCCTCACTTTTAAGAGGGAGAGGGAGAAGGGCTTTTCCAGATAGCCATCTGCCAGAGAAGCAAAGGCACTCATCTTGTATTCCTCATCCTGAAAGGCGGTCAGCATCAAGACAGGAACCTGACTGGTTTTACGAATCTCAGCTAGGACTTCTAGACCATTGAGCTTGGGCATCTGGATATCTAGTAAAATCAAGGCTACTTCATAGCTGGAAAATTTTTCTAAGGCTTCTTGCCCATCTGCAGCCTCAAGGGTTTCATAGCCACAATCCGTCAAATAATCACTGACCCCCTCACGGATCATCTCTTCATCTTCTACAATTAAAATTTTCATACTTTAACTGCTCTCTATTTTTTATTTTTCTTATACTCAATAAAAATCAAAAAGCAAACTAGGAAGCTAGCCGCAGGTTGCTCAAAGCACTGCTTTGAGGTTGTAGATAAGACTGACG
>NZ_MWSM01000007.1:6843-178140 GCF_002087075.1 Streptococcus pseudopneumoniae ATCC BAA-960 = CCUG 49455 | reverse complement strand
TTAAGTGATAAAGTCGGGAGACAATGCAGGTATGATTGCTTATGCCAGTGTCAGCGAGTGGAACAAAGAAAACTTTGCAAACTTGGACCTCAATGCCAAACCAAGCCTCGCTTTTGATACCATAGAATAAAGAGTCAGCTTAAGGCTGGCTTTTTTATTTTTTCTAACTATCAGAATATTTTGACAAATGAACACAAATAATGATATAATATGCAAAAGCTAGGAGGTGGTAGGATGATTGAAAAAATGGAATTGGGGGAATTTTACAAGGAACTGCGCCTGGCTAGAAAGCTCAAGCAGTCAGATGTGGCTTGTGACGGGCTAACAGCTTCTCAGTTGTCCAAGTTTGAGCTAGGGCAGTCCATGTTGTCTGCTGATAAGCTCATATTAGCCATTCAAGGGATCAATATGAATTTTGATGAGTTTGGGCACAAGCTCAACAACTATCAAGAATCTCCACATATGCGAATCGGTCGAAAGGTTGTGGATCGCTTTGCCCACCAAGATATCGCTGGCTTAGAGCAACTATTGGAGAAAATCAAGCAAGAACAGATGGCAGAGACCTATCGTCGTTTGAATGCCATTGTGATTAAAAATGCTATCCATTCCTTAAATAAGAGCTATCTGCTAACAGAGGAGGATAGCGAATTTTTGACCAGCTATCTCTATGCTATCGAGTCTTGGACCTGGTTTGAACTCTATCTCTTTTGCAATACTATGCCCTTCTTGAGCAATCAAGATCTGATCTTTTTATCAACCTCCTTACTCGAAAAATCCAAAGAATTTAAAGAGTTGGTACATAATAGACTGTATATGAAAAGTGGCTTTCTGAATATTATATCAGAGCTCATGGAGCGAAAACTTTTCTCATACATCCCAATCTTCGAAGCTGAGCTGGAGCGCATGCTCCGTCCGTACGATGTTTTTGAGAAAGTATCGTGGCAATTTTTAAAGAAAATGAGTATTTTTCTTCAAACCAAGGGAAGCAACCAAAAAGAGATTGAAAATTTTATCCAATCTCTGCAAGTATTAGAAAATCCACAATTGACAGCCCTTTTTGAATTGCGTTTGCAGCAATACAAAGAGCTTATCGATTAGTTAAAAACGGGATGACAATAACCCACTCCGAAATAAGCAGGAGTATCAGTTGTATTTTTCTTTTCTTCATCATTATATCCCTCCTTGTTAGTAATAACTTTATTATACCAGAGAAGTAATCAAATTCACCAAAATCGCAAATCTGAAATTTCTATAAGAAAAAATATCAAATATGCGATTTTCTAAAATAAGCCAATTTCCGTGTTATACTGTCCTTGTAAAACATTTGAAGCAAATCCTAGGTCGCAGAAGTGGTTTACAAATGAAGATAATTGAAGGAGTGTAAAAGATGTTAAATTTACAATTTGCAGAAACAATGGAATTGACAGAAGCTGAGTTGGAGACAGTTTATGGAGGGGAACTTGGGTATAATGCCGTTATCCCAGGTGGTAGTTGGGGAGGTTTAGGAACGTCTTGGTCAATCACTAATTTCTGGGAGAAATATTTTAACCATGATTCTTCCACTGTTAATCGTCGCCATTATTGATATTCAAAGTCCTTGCCTTTTTCTTGGGTAGGGGCTGTCTTTATTTCATAGTATAGGAGAAAATAAAATGGGAAAGATAACTTCAAGATACTACTTTTTTATAGCGATTCTACTCGTCCTTGCTTATCAGTACCTTAGTGGTCTGGTTTTATCTAGCGACTTTGCTCTTGTTCTATCTGACTTTGGTTATTATCTGTCGGATATGATGTTGCATTTTCTTGTCGTTTTTATTGCTTTTTTTGCTATGGTTAAGTCAGGCAAATGGCAGAAAATCAAGAGTAGAAAGTTTAAAGGATCCTATCTTTTCTATTCCTTCCTAGCTCTGCTTGCTTTTGTTGTTTGGAATTTCGTCACCTTTTTTCTTTTCCCTCCTACCAAAAATGAAATTGCTTATCAACTGGATGTTCCTACTTTTACAGGAGCTACAGCATTTTTGATGTATTTTTTCTATCCTGTTATAGCAGGTCCCATTTTTGAAGACATGATTTATCGGGGATTGGTGATGACAGCTCTGGAAAAAGGAAAGCAATGGGGACTAGATGTACTTGGTTCTGCTATTTTATTTGGGGTCTTGCACATTAGTAATCACGGTTGGGTTTTAACAGACTTTTTTGTATATATGGGTGGTGGCCTCATATTTGCAGTCTTGTTTAGAGTAACCAAGTCCATTTATTGGCCTATTGGACTGCACATAGTCTACAATGGTATTGGTCAGATTTTGATGTTATTGCACTAGGATCTGGTTAGTAGCTAAAGACATGATGAGGTGTGCAGTGAAAAAGGCTGTGTAGGCTATCTATATGATATGGGATAGACTGGGCATACAGGATTTATTAGGATGTTTTGGAATAAAAATTCTAACTGGAATTTAAAAAGGAGTTGCGATGAAAGTATTTCTTCAAAATAGAGATTTTAGGCAATTAACCATCAACCAGTGGATTTCAACACTTGGGGATACGATTTTTTATCTGGCCTTCCTGAATTATGTGGCAGATGCCTCTTTTGCCCCTTTGGCGATTTTACTTATCACGATTTCAGAAACCCTGCCCCAAGTTCTACAAATCTTTCTGGGAGTTTTGGCGGATTTTCAACATCATCGTGTCCTAAAATATACAATTATTAGTTTTGCAAAATTTTTGCTTTACTCTATAGTGTCTTTATCACTTTCAGGGCAGTCTTTCTCCTTGTTGCTAGTAGCATTTATTTGTCTGATTAACCTCTTGTCTGACACATTGAGTTATTTTTCAGGCGCCATGCTCACTCCGATTTTCATTAGAATTATTGGGCAAGATCATCTGGCAGAAGCTATTGGATTTAAACAATCAACTGTTAGTTTAGTGAAAACAATCAGTAATATTCTAGGAGGAGTCTTACTAGGTATTCTATCCATCCAGTTTATTTCCTTACTGAACGCTCTTACCTTTTTAATCGCATTTTTAGGTATCCTATTCATAAAAACTGACCTCTTGAAAGTAGAAAAAACGATTAGCTATCAAGAAGGACTCTCTGTAAAATCCTTTTGCTAGCATTTGCTCCAATCATCGAAATTGATATGGAATATGAATAAGGTGCTCTTGGTTTTGTTTATTATTTCTATTAGTCAAGCAGTGATAAATGTTACAGTTCCTGTTTCTACTCTATTTTTGAGGAATCAACCCTTTTTGAATTTACAAACAGGTCAATCTCTTGCCTTGCTATCCACTTTTGAACTGTCAGCCCTGATTGTCGGAAGCCTTGTAAGTGGCTATCTGAAAAATATGATTTCTATAAAAACAGCTCTCTATGCCTCACTCGTCATCCAGTTGCTTCTTCTAGTAGGATTTGCCACAGTTCGTTTTGACTGGATTCTCATCTTTAGTACCTTGGATGCCTTTTTCGCAGGTGTTCTCTCTCCTAGATTGCAAGAACTCGTCTTTAAACAAATACCTGAGGAGTCAATGGGAGCAGTTCAATCTTCTATCGGTGCCATTACGGTTGTTTTACCTAGCTTATTTACAATAGCTTTGGTAACCATTGCTACTAGCTTTGGAACTCTGGCAGTTAGCTTTGTTTTATTGCTATTTCTTCTAGTTGCCTTTGTCATGCTTCTGAATCTTCGTGAAAGTATTTAGTGAAGAATTTCTATAATTTATGTTTGAGACTGGACTGCCAGTCTTTTTATGATAGCTACAATCAACAGACTTTTTTCTCTTTCCTGAATGTGTTATAATAGTCCATGCTGTGGCTGGATTCTTATCAGCCTACTTATACTCTTCGAAAATCTCTTCAAACCGCGTCAGCTCCTATCTGCAACCTCAAAACAATGTTTTGAGCAACCTGCGGCTAGCTTCCTAGTTTGATCTTTGATTTTCATTGAGTATTATTAAGACAATACGAGGAGAAAGATGAAAGAAAAAGGATTTTGGGAGGGAGCGCAGGCAGCTATGCCAACGGCCCTTGGATATGTTAGTATCGGACTGGCCTGTGGGATTATCGGTGCGCCCTATGTGACACCTGTTGAGATGGGCTTGATGAGCCTCTTTGTTTATGCTGGGAGCGCCCAGTTTGCCATGTTGGCACTAATTGCGGTTCAAGCACCTGTGGCAGCTATTGCTATGACGGTTTTTTTGATTAATTTGCGTCTCTTTTTGTTGAGTTTGCATGCGTCAACCTATTTCCGTCATACTAGTCTCTGGCACAATATCGGTATGTCTAGTATCTTGACAGATGAGACCTATGGCGTCTTGATGGGCGAATTAGCCCATACAGACAAGGTTAATCCTATGTGGATGCACGGAAATAATCTCAACAGCTATGTGGCTTGGTTTGTGGGAACAGTAGTCGGAACGGCTCTAGGTGGTCTGTTACCAAATCCAGAAATCTTTGGTTTAGATTTTGCCCTGGTTGGGATGTTTATCGGTATTTTTGCTTCGCAATTCCAGATTATGCAAAGACGGATTCCTGTCCGTAATCTGCTCATTATCTTAGCAGTTGTTGCGGTGTCCTTCTTTTTACTTTTGACAGTGGTGTCTCAGTCGCTAGCTGTTCTCTTTGCGACGCTACTTGGTTGTACAATGGGGGTGGTGTTAGATGGTCAGTAAGTATCTTTTATTAGCGGTTATTTTCTCTGGTCTTGTGACCTGGATTCCCCGTATGATTCCCTTCATCTTGGTCAAGTATAAGGGCTTGCCTGCGATCGTTGAGCGTTTTTTGAAGTTCTTGCCCGTTTCTATTATCTTTGCCTTGATTCTTTCAAGCGTAGTGACAGGTAAGGTTGGTAACTTACCTCAAATCAAATGGCTAGATTTCTTAGCCGTCTTTCCAACAGCTTGGGTAGCCTTTCGCTACCGCAATCTAGTCGGAACAGTTCTCTTTGGAGTGGTCTTGATTGCCGTCTTGCGTTTGATCTTTTAAATTAGCTATAAAGAAAACTTATCACAGAGATAGATATCATATAATGGCGTAAATGCTCTTTTTCTGTTAAGATTATAAGGTATTCTATTTTGGAGGAAATGACATGAAAAAAATTGTTAAATACTCATCTCTTGCGGCCCTTGCTCTTGTTGCTGCAGGTGTGTTAGCAGCTTGCTCAGGTGGTGCTAAGAAAGAAGGAGAAGCGACTAGCAAGAAAGAAATCATCGTTGCAACCAATGGCTCGCCAAAACCATTTATCTATGAAGAAAATGGCGAATTGACTGGTTACGAGATTGAAGTCGTTCGCGCTATCTTTAAAGATTCTGACAAATATGATGTCAAGTTTGAAAAGACAGAATGGTCAGGTGTATTTGCTGGTCTTGATGCTGACCGTTACAATATGGCTGTCAACAATCTTAGCTACACTAAGGAACGTGCGGAGAAATACCTCTATGCCGCACCAATTGCCCAAAACCCTAATGTCCTTGTAGTGAAGAAAGATGACTCTAGTATCAAGTCTCTCGCTGATATCGGTGGAAAATCGACGGAAGTCGTTCAAGCCACTACATCAGCTAAGCAGTTAGAAGCATACAACGCTGAACACCCGGACAACCCAACTATCCTTAACTATACTAAGGCAGACTTCCAACAAATCATGGTACGTTTGAGCGATGGCCAATTTGACTATAAGATTTTTGATAAAATCGGTGTTGAAACAGTGATCAAGAACCAAGGTTTGGATAACTTGAAAGTCATTGAACTTCCAAGCGACCAACAACCTTACGTTTACCCACTTCTTGCTCAGGGTCAAGATGAGTTGAAATCATTTGTAGACAAACGCATTAAAGAACTCTACAAAGATGGAACGCTTGAAAAATTGTCTAAACAATTCTTCGGAGACACTTACCTACCGGCAGAAGCTGATATTAAATAATTTCTTGAAATCATCCATTCTGAATAAGATGGGTGATTTCTCAGTTCTTAGATATATAGTTTTAAACTATATATCTGACTATCTAATAACAATTTGTGAAATAAAACAAAGTATGAGATACTAGTACGGTATTATTTTTAAGGAGAAAGAATCATGAAAATCAAAAAATGGCTTGGCCTAGCAGCCCTTGCTACAGTCGCAGGTTTGGCTCTTGTAGCTTGCGGAAACTCAGAAAAGAAAGCAGACAATGCAACAACTATCAAAATCGCAACTGTTAACCGTAGCGGTTCTGAAGAAAAACGTTGGGACAAAATCCAAGAATTGGTTAAAAAAGACGGTATCACTTTGGAATTTACAGAGTTCACAGACTACTCACAACCAAACAAAGCAACTGCTGATGGCGAAGTAGATTTGAACGCTTTCCAACACTATAACTTCTTGAACAACTGGAACAAAGAAAACGGAAAAGACCTTGTAGCGATTGCAGATACTTACATCTCTCCAATCCGCCTTTACTCAGGTTTGAATGGAAGTGCCAACAAGTACACTAAAGTAGAAGACATCCCAACAAACGGAGAAATCGCTGTACCAAACGACGCTACAAACGAAAGCCGTGCGCTTTACTTGCTTCAATCAGCTGGCTTGATTAAATTGGATGCTTCTGGAACTGCTCTTGCAACAGTTGCCAACATCAAAGAAAATCCAAAGAACTTGAAAATCACTGAATTGGACGCTAGCCAAACAGCTCGTTCATTGTCATCAGTTGACGCTGCCGTTGTAAACAATACCTTCGTTACAGAAGCAAAATTGGACTACAAGAAAGCACTTTTCAAAGAACAAGCTGATGAAAACTCAAAACAATGGTACAACATCATTGTTGCGAAAAAAGATTGGGAAACATCACCTAAGGCTGATGCTATCAAGAAAGTAATCGCAGCTTACCACACAGATGACGTGAAAAAAGTTATCGAAGAATCATCAGACGGTTTGGATCAACCAGTTTGGTAATAAGAAACAGGGAGGTGGGAGAGAAAATTCCACCTCTTGCTTTTGTATAGAGCATGGATTGTCAGGAAGAGTAGTTCATAGAAAGGTAGAGAGAATATGGTTTTTCCTAGTGAACAAGAACAGATTGAAAAATTTGAAAAGGATCATGTAGCCCAGCATTATTTTGAGGTTTTACGTACCTTGATTTCTAAGAAATCAGTCTTTGCCCAACAGGTGGGTCTCAAAGAAGTTGCCAACTATCTGGGTGAGATTTTCAAGCGTGTTGGGGCCGAAGTGGAGATTGATAAGACTTATACGGCTCCCTTTGTCATGGCGCATTTCAAGAGTTCGCGTCCAGATGCCAAGACCTTGATTTTCTATAATCACTATGACACTGTGCCAGCGGACGGAGATCAGGTCTGGACAGAGGATCCTTTTACGCTTTCGGTGCGCAATGGCTTCATGTATGGGCGTGGGGTTGACGATGATAAGGGTCATATCACAGCTCGTTTGAGTGCTTTGAGAAAATACATGCAGCACCACGATGACCTGCCTGTCAACATCAGTTTTATCATGGAGGGAGCGGAGGAATCGGCTTCGACAGACCTAGATAAGTATTTGGAAAAACATGCGGATAAACTCCGTGGTGCAGATTTGTTGGTCTGGGAACAAGGAACCAAAAATGCCTTGGAACAGCTGGAAATTTCTGGTGGAAATAAGGGGATTGTGACCTTTGATGCCAAGGTGAAAAGTGCTGATGTCGATATCCATTCGAGTTATGGTGGAGTTGTGGAATCAGCTCCTTGGTATCTCCTCCAAGCCTTACAGTCTCTTCGTGCTGCGGATGGTCGTATCTTGGTTGAAGGTTTGTACGAAGAAGTACAAGAGCCAAATGAACGAGAAATGGCCTTGCTAGAAACTTATGGTCAACGAAACCCAGAGGAAGTTAGTCGGATCTATGGATTGGAGTTGCCTCTCTTACAGGAGGAGCGGATGGCCTTTCTAAAACGTTTCTTTTTCGAGCCAGCGCTTAATATCGAAGGGATTCAGTCAGGTTATCAAGGACTAGGAGTCAAAACGATTTTGCCTGCAGAAGCCAGTGCCAAGCTAGAGGTTCGTCTGGTTCCGGGCTTAGAACCGCATGATGTTCTGGAAAAAATTCGGAAACAGCTAGACAAAAATGGCTTTGATAAGGTAGAATTATACTATACCTTGGGAGAGATGAGCTATCGAAGCGATATGAGCGCGCCAGCCATTCTCAATGTGATCGAGTTGGCCAAGAAATTCTATCCACAGGGCGTTTCAGTCTTGCCGACTACGGCAGGTACTGGGCCTATGCATACGGTCTTTGATGCCCTAGAGGTGCCTATGGTAGCCTTCGGTCTAGGAAATGCCAATAGCCGAGACCACGGTGGAGATGAGAACGTGCGAATCGCCGATTACTACACCCATATTGAATTAGTAGAGGAGCTGATTAGAAGCTATGAGTAGAGATATTATCAAGTTAGATCAGATCGATGTGACTTTTCACCAAAAGAAGAGAACCATCACAGCGGTCAAGGATGTGACCATTCACATCCAAGAAGGGGATATTTACGGAATTGTTGGATATTCTGGAGCAGGGAAATCAACCCTTGTACGGGTGATTAATCTCTTGCAAAAGCCATCTGCAGGGAAAATTACCATTGACGATGATGTGATTTTTGATGGCAAGGTGGCCTTGACGGCAGAGCAGTTACGTCGTAAACGTCAAGATATCGGGATGATTTTCCAGCATTTTAACCTGATGAGCCAGAAGACTGCAGAGGAGAATGTAGCCTTTGCCCTTAAACACTCTGGACTCAGCAAGGAAGAAAAGAAGGCTAAAGTAGCTAAGTTGTTGGACTTGGTTGGCTTGGCGGATCGTGCTGAAAACTACCCTTCACAACTATCTGGAGGGCAAAAACAGCGTGTAGCCATTGCGCGTGCCTTGGCAAATGATCCAAAAATCTTGATTTCAGACGAGTCAACTTCTGCCCTTGACCCTAAGACAACCAAGCAGATTTTGGCCTTGTTGCAAGATTTGAACCAAAAATTAGGCTTGACTGTTGTCTTGATTACGCATGAAATGCAGATTGTCAAAGATATTGCCAACCGTGTGGCGGTTATGCAGGACGGGCATTTGATTGAAGAGGGTAGTGTGCTTGAAATCTTCTCAGACCCTAAACAACCTTTGACTCAAGACTTTATCTCAACAGCCACAGGTATTGACGAAGCCATGGTCAAAATCGAGAAGCAAGAAATCGTGGAACACTTGTCTGAAAACAGCATTTTGGTGCAGCTCAAGTACGCAGGGGCTTCAACAGACGAGCCACTTTTGAATGAGTTGTACAAGCATTACCAAGTAACGGCTAATATTCTCTATGGGAATATCGAAATTCTCGATGGTACTCCTGTTGGAGAATTGGTTGTAGTCTTGTCAGGTGAAAAAGCAGCGTTGGCAGGTGCCCAAGAAGCCATTCGTCAAGCAGGTGTACAACTAAAAGTATTGAAGGGAGGACAGTAAGATGGAATCATTGATTCAAACCTATTTACCAAATGTCTATAAGATGGGCTGGGCTGGTCAAGCAGGCTGGGGAACAGCCATCTACCTAACCCTTTATATGACAGTTCTTTCCTTTATCATCGGAGGGCTCTTGGGACTGGTGGCAGGTCTTTTCCTTGTCTTGACAGCGCCAGGTGGTGTCTTGGAAAATAAGGTCGTCTTCTGGATTTTAGATAAGATTACCTCTATTTTCCGTGCGGTACCATTTATCATTCTCTTGGCAGTCTTGTCACCCTTCTCTCATCTAATCGTAGGAACAAGCATTGGTCCAAATGCGGCTATCGTACCGCTATCTTTTGCGGTCTTTGCCTTCTTTGCCCGTCAGGTGCAGGTTGTCTTGGCTGAGCTAGATGGTGGTGTCATTGAGGCGGCTCAAGCGAGCGGAGCGACTTTCTGGGACATCGTGGGTGTTTACCTATCAGAAGGTCTTCCAGATTTGATCCGTGTGACGACTGTGACCTTGATTTCCCTTGTTGGGGAAACAGCTATGGCGGGTGCGGTTGGAGCTGGTGGTATTGGTAACGTAGCCATCGCTTATGGATTTAACCGCTACAATCACGATGTGACTATCTTGGCAACCATCATTATCATTTTGATTATCTTTGCAATCCAATTCTTGGGAGATTTCTTGACTAAGAAATTGAGCCATAAATAAAAAAGGGCTAGGCAATCTGTACATCATTCATAGGAGTTGTCGTTATCGTCAAGACTTGAAATTTTCTGTACTGGTTGCTATCAATCATCACTTTTATGAGTTAGAGAGTTAAGCATTGTGGGGAGTCAATATGCAAAATCTGGGAGAAGTTTTTAAAGAATTGAGAAAGAGTCGGAATGTATCTCTACAGGAGGCGACGGGAGGAGAGTTTACTTATTCCATGCTGAGCAAATTTGAGCGTGGAGAAGCAGACTTATCATCTATGAAATTGATTACTGCCTTAGATAACATCCACTCTGATTTGAATGAATTTATGTACTTGGTACGTGGTTTTTCTCAGAAAAAGGCTTTGGCTTTTCAAGAAAATCTCTGGGAACTATATGATAGAGAAGGGATTGATTCTCTCCACGCCTTGTATGAAGAGACGATTCAAAAGTATAGATCAAGTGGTGAAAAAAGCTATCTTTTACAAATGATTCGTATCAAAAGCCTTCTTGTGTTTTTTGATTCAGAAATAAGGGCAACGGATGAAGAACTGACTTTTCTCTATGACTATTTTTTTACTATTGACATCTGGGGAAATTATGAATTGGAACTATTTTCAACGATTTCTACTTTGTTTCCTCTGCCCCTCTATTTTAAATATTCTAGGGAGATGTTGCAAAAGACGGATTTATTAGGCTCTTTACCTAGTAACAAAGTCGGTATTGATACCATTTTAATTAATGGACTTTTTAAAGCGATAGAGGAAAAGGATAAATTAAAAGCAGACTATTTTGTTTTTCAGATTGAAAAACGAGAATTGCCAGAATCTCAAGCTTATCTTAAAATCATTTATATGATTGCTAAAGGGTATTATGATACTATTTTTAATGTAAACAAAGTATAAATTTCTAATTATCTTTTTATATTTTCTTAAATGCTCGTAAAGCCTTATTCTATGTGCTTTCGAGTATTTTTACTGTAGGAAGATACTTCACGTTTCTTTGCATATTTCCTCATGTCTTAGCTGTCAGAAGTGGTAAATAAGTAGTAAATTCATTTGTACTACTAAGCAACAAGACGCTCCTGTTGCTTCTCTTTATTCAAGCGTTTCATTTCTGCCATTGCAGAATCGAATGTTGCATGTGCGTAATAGTTCAGCGTCATGGCTATATTAGCATGTCCCATAATGTACTGTAATGCCTTTGGATTCATTCCTGCATTTGCATAGTTGGTACAGAATGTATGTCGCAAACTATGTGGAGTGATGTGTGGCAATTTATCCTCGTTATACTTATTGTATTTCTTAACAAGACCTTTCATCATGCCGTTGTAATCACTTGCCACTTTTGGATAGTTCTTTCTATTAAGAAAGAGGAAATCACTATATCCATCAATCTCAACACGCTTATCATTCTTTCGATTCGCTAACACTCGCTTAAATGCTTGATAGGCTTCTTCAACCATAGGAACTTGACGTTCGCCACTTTTGGTCTTTGGTGTTTCAATGTAGTACCCAATTTCAGTATCTCTCAATAGCTGATGGTCTATATTGACAAGACGATTCTCAAAATCTAAATCTGGAAGTGTCAAACCACCAAACTCTGAAATACGAAGACCTGTTTTTAAGAGTATCAGAATTTCATCATAATTTTTGCTGTAGGTTTTATCAGCTTTTGCAAAGGCTAACAGTTTTTCTTCCTGTTCTTCTGTTAGTACGGTCTTAGGGACAGTATCATCATCAAGAACTGCTTTCAGTTGAAAGTCAAATGGATTCTTCCGAACACAATCATCTTGTATAGCAATATAGAATGAAGCCTTTAAAGAACGTTTGTAGTTATTGATGGTTTGATAAGCATAACCATTTTCACTCATTCTAATAGCTCATTCTTTAGCGTCTGATGGCTTAATACTGTCAATACTTCTTACACCTAACTTGTCTTTCTTCAAAATATCCATAAGATATTTGCGTCCAGTTTCAGTGTTTTTTCTAACCTTTGGTCTTTGAGCGTTCTGTTTTGCGTAAAGCTGGCAGAGTGTCATTTTCTTTCCTACAACATCAATACCATCATGAATGTCTTTCTGTAACTCTGCGATTTTCTCTCTAAGTGAGATACAATCACGCTTTCCTGCTGGTACTCGGTCTGTAGCCACAAGTTTCCACGAGTAAACAAATTGCGGTTCTCCAAATGAATCTATATATTTGTATAAGTATCTTCCGTCTTTTCGTTGGCTCTCTCCAGTCTTTAAGATTCGACCTTTATTGTCACGTCTTTTTTCTGACATGGCATTTGCTCCTTTCCTTTATGGAAAGAGCCTTGATACGACTTAATACTATTTTATCATATACAAGACCCTTTGGCGACGCTAGATTGCGTCCAATGTATCTATAATTTTTTCAAATTGTTTTCGTTTAATCTGAATACGATTGCCATTCATAATCAGCCAATTTGCATTTTTATTTTCCTCTGCCAAGCGTCGTAGCTTGTTTTCGCCAATACGAAAATATTTTGACGCTTCTTCAATGGTTAGGGTATAACGTTCCCAAATAGGAATGTCAGTCTGCTTCATAAAATCCTCCTTTCCAAATCACTTATTTGGATTTCATAAAAGTTGTTTTACCAGCAATCGAACAGCTTTAGCAAAGCTCACGGGAGTTCCACCCCTGCATGGTTCTCATGTAGCCATACTCATTGCCTGCGACGGTTTTATCACGCTCGGACTATTGACTGTATGGGAGTATCATTATCACGATAAGAATGTCGTTGCAGGCAATCCTGCTAAAGATTGCTTCTCGGATCACTAACATGAATCGCTCGCTATCTTTATAAGATAGGTCATGGCGGTTAGTTCCGTTGGCTCTTTTCTTATCGAAACGTATTCGATTACTTTTATTCAGTTTTCAAAGAACAATGGCTCGTTAGCCTATCAAAACACATTGAAAGCTCAATATGCTTTGGTGGAATAACAAACCTCCCTGTTCGGGAAGCGTGGAATGGTTTAGCACGCTTCCACGAAAGGAGAGAGGATATTACTTAATTTCAAATGACAAAATCTTTGTAATCAGTCTGGTTTCCATTCTTCCACGTAAGACTTCATCAACGACCATACTTTGATTGCCATATTCATCTTTCATAAGTCGTAGGGAACGCTTCGTTATGTACCCTCTGTAATGATGTAGAATCTGGTTAATCGCTTCGGTATCGCCATCTGTTGCCTTTACAATGAGAGGAAAGGGAATCATAGGATATTGTGTTTTCATTCTTCAAATTCCTCCATAAACTTTTTAATTAAGGCTAGTCCACTGGTTCTATGCCGATAGACAGTAGAACGGTTCAATTTCAACAGGTCTGCAATTTCTGAATCGCTCATGTCCATAAAGTAAAACAGCAGTAGAATTTCACGTTTCTTGTCTGGCAACTCACGTAATGCTTCACTCAACAAATCATTTTCAACGCCTACTGATAACCCATTGAGTGTAAAAATCTGAAAGTCAGTTGAATAGTTATCTGTTGTCGCAAACTGGCTAACAAGATAATCGCCAACATCCGAAAAGGACACCTCACGCTTTGCAATCCTTGAAAGATAAAGCATATAATTCTTTCGCTCGTCTTCCATAGCACGTTTACAGATATAGTCAAACTGATTTTCTATTGTGGTCTGAAAAGAAGATGGTTTCATGTTTCTCACCCCCTTTCTGTCTAGGAAAGGAAGTGAGCCTTGCTCGTTTATCTCCTTTCACTCTTAGTCCCAATGTGAAAGGGGGATTTGTTGCATTACTGATAAATAAACTTTGTAAAAAAGTTCTGAATAGCCAAAAAAGCATATAAACAGATTTATTTCTCTGTTTACATGCTTCTGTTATTCTATCTATATGATTTATAAAACCACATTGGTGGACGTACTTATCTATTGCAGATAGACGACTTTTTTTGACAAGAACCCAATGTAAGGAAATTTATTGTATATGATGTACTTCATGGCGACGTTGACCTCCAACAAACCGCCATTTGGAAGTAATATACAATATTTTAACAGCGTAAATAGCACTACCATATAACGGTTTTTTTTATTGGCGTTTAGTAGTGCTTTTTATTAAATATAAACCTATAAACCATATAACACGTTTTTCTATACCTGTTTTTAATTCAGTAGGGACAATAAAATGTATAGAGGTGGTCTACTATGCGTAAAAAAGAAGATAAATATGATTTTAGAGCCTTTGGTTTAGCCATTAAAGAAGCTCGATTGAAACGAGGTTTAACTCGTGAACAAGTGGGAGCATTGATTGAAATTGACCCACGGTACTTAACTAATATTGAAAATAAAGGGCAACACCCCAGCATACAAGTTCTTTATGACCTTGTATCGTTACTTCATGTTTCCGTTGATGAATTTTTCTTACCTGCTAATAACTTGGTAAAAAGCACCCGACGATTACAGATAGAGAAATACATGGATAGCTTTACAGACAAAGAACTATCCTTAATGGAATCTTTAGCCAGCGGTATCAACGAAGCAAGAAACATCGAAGACTAATTAAAAGAATCCATACATAACGGAAAGAGCCGATAAAATGAGATTGTATTAATCTCATTTTATCGGCTCTGCGTCTTTGCGTCTGGCTCTGTAATCACAGTTACTTTGAACTGCTTTATTTCAATTAAATTTTCTTGTCTGCATTTCGGACAATAGAGGGGGAATTTTTTTAATTCAGTATCTTCCCTTATCTTTAATCGTGTTTTATTTCCACATACAGGACACAATATCCACTTGTAGTTTATAATAACTATCTCCTCCTTTACACTTTAATTCAAATCTTTATTAAAAAATATTTCATCTTATTTAACAAGAAACCATATTTATATAACAACATAAAATACACTAAGTTATTTTATTGAACATATATCGTACTTTATCTATCCGACTATTTGGACGACGGGGCTGGCAAACAGGTTCACCGGTAGTAACATGGTACCCTTTTAACTCTGTTAAACAAACACTACGTCCATTTGTAAAGAAAGTTAAATCACTACGATATTCTTGAATACACCGAGCAGGGATTTCTCCACTAAGAATGACCTCATTATTTTTCAATTGAGTGTCTACGATGTTCGCACAATATTTAGGAGCATCGTTGTATGCTCGTGAAAGATATTCCTGTGGCGCATAAATTTTAAAACTAAGATATGGCTCTAACAATTCTGTTCCAGCTTTTTTTAAGACTTGTTCCAATACAATAGGAGCAAGCATCCGAAAATCTGCTGGGGTACTAACAGGGCTATAGTATAAGCCATACTTAAAACAGATTTTACAGTCCGTCACATTCCAACCATACAATCCTTGTTCACAGCCATAGCGTATCCCCTCCATAACTGCATTTTGAAACGATTGATTTAAGTATCCAAGAGAAACCGAGCTCTCATACTGTACTCCGCTCCCTAATGGAAGCTGTGCTACAGATAGACCAATGGAAGCCCAGAAAGGATTCGGTGGAACTTCGATGTGAATGGTATACTCTGCTTTTTTTAACGGTCTTTCCATATAAATGACTGTAGGCTCTTTTATTTCTATCTCCACATGATACTTTTCTTGCAGCAGAGCACAAGTCACTTCCATTTGTACTTTCCCTAAGAAAGAAAGTATGATTTCATGTGTCGCAGAATCCACATAATATCGCAGAAGCGGGTCACTGTCGGAGATTTCTAAAAGTGCATCAAGTAACATTTCCCTTTGTTGAGGTTTGCTCGGTTCAACAGTCGTTTGCAGCAGAGGGAGGGGATTTTCAATTCTCTCTCTCTGTGGCAATAGCTTTGTATCTCCAAGAACACTATTTAACTTCAAAAACTCATTCTGCAAAATAACAATTTCCCCGGAATAAGCCTTATCGATTTTACATAATTCACCATTTATTGAAGTATACATTTCTGTAATTTTTATTTTTTCCTTTTCCGATATTCTAACCGAATCTCGCAAATGCAGTACGCCACTATAAAGACGTATATATGCAAGACGCTGTCTTTTTTCCGAATACTCAATTTTGAAAACATTTCCGCAAAGTTCAGACGGACCTCGATGTGTTGATGAATAAAATTTATTCGTAATCACTTCTATAAGGTTATCAATCCCTATATTGTTTTTTGCACTTCCGTGATAAACAGGGAACAGGGAACAATTATGAAATCTTATGCTTTCCTCTTGTTCGAGTTCCAATGCTTCTAATGATTTACCGGACATATATTTCTCTAAAAGGTCATCGTTTCCCTCTATTACCGTATCCCATTGTTCAGATTCGGTAAAGTTCGTCACACACATATTAGGATACAGTTCTACCTTCTGTTTGATTACAATTTCGGCAGAAAGTTTCTCTTTAATATCCTGATAAACCGTTGATAAATCAATTCCATTTTGGTCAATCTTATTGATAAAAAAGATTGTGGGAATCCCCATTTTCCTAAGTGCATGAAATAATATACGAGTTTGTGCTTGTACGCCATCTTTTGCAGAAATCAGTAGAATTGCCCCATCTAATACTGATAATGAACGATATACTTCTGCTAAGAAATCCATATGTCCTGGCGTGTCTATGATGTTCACCTTCGTATTTTCCCACTGAAAAGAGGTTATTCCTGTCTGAATTGTAATTCCTCTCTGACGTTCTAAAAGCGTATTATCCGTCCTCGTTGTACCTTTGTCCACGCTTCCTAATTCTGTAATCGCTCCACTGTTATATAATAAGCTTTCTGTTAAGGTAGTTTTTCCTGCATCAACATGAGCTAAAACTCCAATATTAATAATTTTCATGTGATTTTCCTCCATTCAAAAACCCAAAAGGGCATAAAAATCCCAGTGATAAATACTTTTATCACTGGGATTTTTATGCATAACCATAGGTATACAAAGCATACAGATATTCTCCGGATACTTTAGAATCACATGATAAAGGTATTCTTAAACTGGGTACAAAAAACTAAGCCCTCCTAAAAAAGGACATCCAATTATTTGTTCCCACTATCAAATTGACAGTTTATTTAAGAATACCTTGCCGCATATTTATTAACTCCTTTTAAATAGATACTTA
Organism: Streptococcus pseudopneumoniae ATCC BAA-960 = CCUG 49455; assembly: GCF_002087075.1. GTDB lineage: Bacteria > Bacillota > Bacilli > Lactobacillales > Streptococcaceae > Streptococcus > Streptococcus pseudopneumoniae. Next base: position 160,939 of record NZ_MWSM01000007.1, on the reverse strand, counting down.
AATTATAGCACGTAAGAGCATATTTGTAAAGGAATCTCCAATTTTTTATCAAAGAGAGTACGTGATTACAAAATAGCTGTAATAATGTACCAATATTTGTTATTCTATAATCTTCCAATTACTCCCGTTCTTTTCAAGTACCAAATCAAATTGAGATACCTGCGTTGCTTTGGTCTGCTGGTCGATATACTCCACTGTCAGCGATACCGTGACTTGATTATCCTTACGATTGTGAATAGGATTTACCAGTTCTTGAAAGATGTACTCTTTTCCGATTGGTTTTAATATCCCGTCATTCACATAGTAGGAAAGTTCACTGGCTGTCGCTGTAGGATAGAGCTTGAAGAACGTCGTTAAAAACTCATTGATTTCATTGGTTGTAATGGAATCAACCGTCCCCTCACTTTCAATGGCTTTTGGTTTATAACTTGATTTCTTAGGTATGTTGGTAATGGTCGGATTCTTAACCAGTACCATATTTCCAGAACCATCTACATAGACACTCACTATATAAGCAGAGTGGACGGTCTTTGTATTTTCTCCCTCTGTAATGAGCTGGTCTACACTGTAGGTTACATTAAACTCATTGTCGCCAGTTGGCTCTACCGTCCATATCTGAAATCCTCTTACAGAAGACGATACAGGAATATCTTTGCGTACTGTATCAACATTGAGAGCTTGAAGTTCATCTGTCAGATAGCCTTTTAGACTTTCCATTCGATTATCAATGGACTTATCGGATTGCTCCCATGAATAGTAGACTTTCGCAAAGTTCTCTACAAAATTTTCTACATGATGAGTATCAACGTATTCCTTTTCTATGATAGTTGTTTCGTGAATAGTATGAGTATCTATAGCTGTAAAGTGCTTGAATATCGCAAAGCTGAAACTAAGCCCTAAAAGTACCCACAAGGCAATCACAACCTTTTTATGAGGATTGACCTTATAGTAGACACGAGGTTTCTTTTCCTTTGGTATCTGTTTTTCTTTATTCTGATTTTTTCTAAATTTCATCATTAAATCTTCCTTTCTCATTGTTTGATTCGTCCTGCTCCCACTAAATGCTGTTGCCAGTAGGGGCTTGTTAAGTCGGCATAACCGATTGGGTCGCCTGCATGAAACATACGGTTATTGCCAAGGTATATCCCAACATGAGTAATATAAGAGCCAGCGTTATAGGTAGAATGAAAGAAAACCAAATCGCCAGCTTGTGCTTCCGATAGTGGGATATGCTGGGTCACATCATATTGCTGTTGTGCGGTTCGTGGTAAGTTAATTCCAGCTTTTCCATACGTCCATTGTGTCAGTCCGCTACAATCAAAAGAAGTAGTCGGGGAAGCTCCACCGTAAACGTATCGCCAGCCCTCATATTTCAGTGCTTCGTCCATGATGGCTTGTACCGTATCATCATCAAACTCTGTTGTGACAAGATACTGCGTTACCAGTTGCACATAAAACATATTGCCATAGTTGTATCGCCAGCCCCCATTGATAGGTATGGCTATGGGATTGGGGTAAGACACTTTTTCGCCACCTGAATACTCTTTTGAGAAACTTTGAGCCAGTTCAAAGGTATATTTATTTCCACGATTAGCCACATACCCTAAGAAACCACCACCATAATTGTAGGACTGGATAACCGATTCTAAATCTACACTGAGCCTTTCGCTACTGGCTAATAATTCACTGAAATACTTCACACCTTGCTTAATGGATTCTTCTGTACTCAATGAATTAGGTGGAAGACCGAGGGATTCCGAGGACTGCATAACATCTTCCGCAGTACCGCCCGATTCCACCTGTATAATCGCAAGAAGTATGTTGACATATTCTTCAACGCCATATTCTTTGGCATATTTTTCTACCATAGGCTTATGAGCCAGCACTTCTGCGGAAACATTCACACCTCCATAATGAATATTGGAAATTCCGCTGTCCTGTTCATCTGAAAATAAAATGGCAACAAACAGAAGCAGTGAGAAGACCATCAAGAATAATCCAGAACCACCAATCACTAAAGTTTTCAACTTCATGGTTTCTTACCGACTTTCTTAATGGTGGCGGTTTTGATTGGTGGTCTACTTCTTGTATTTTGTAGTGGTACTCTTTGAACAGTAGACGGACGTTCTTTTGTGATTGGACGTTGTGAAGTTCTATCTGCTGTAGTGGTTGAAGTTGCTGGCTTTTGAACGGTTTTTTCTTGAACGGTATTGCCTTGGCGTTCCACTTTTGGACTTGAAAAATCGGACTTAACTGCTGGACGCTCTTGTTTGGCTTGTTGAGATTCCTTATATGAAGTCTGAATATTAGACTGTTTTGAGGTCTGTTCATCATGATATTGTTCTTGTCTTGTAGTCGGTCTTTCATGAACAGAAGAAGCAGGCTGTTTTTTCTGTTTGACCTGTTCCATTTCAGAGCGACGCTTCGCAATGGTTTTTCGCCTTTGTTCCTGCTGTTCCTTGCGTCCACTGGCTCTGTCCGCTTTGGTTTGAGAAATACTACTGGTTAAATCACGGACATTCTCTTTTACTTTGGATTTTCCTTGATATACTGCATATCTTGCATTGGTCGGCAAATCTTTAACCTGTTCTTTCAAACCACTAGCAGTGTCTACCATTCTGTCTTTGGTATCAGCTACTGTACCGATGGTTTGACCGATACGTTTTCCAAGTGTTGATTTTTCCTTTCCGTCTGGTCGGGAGTGATCTGCTTGTGTCCTTGCAGAACTCCCCGAACCCGACTGTCCTTTTTTACCTGTAACAATGGCAGACCCAGCCCCTAGAGTAGTCATGGAACGTCCAAGTTTCCGCTGTAGACGGTGCATGTGAGCGTGCATAAGCATACGAGGTTTTCTCATCACACGACTTCCCACACTTTGAGAATCGTTACTCTGTAGAGAAAACATACTCATTAAATCGCCCAGCTTGAAGTAGATTCCTGCAAAGGTCACAATCTGTAGAAAAGCAATCAAAAAGAACGGATAACCAGCCGATAAGGTATAGAGCATGGTTGAAATACTAAATGCTGTCGTAATAATCAATGTGATTCCAGCTCGTGTCAAAATGGTATTAAAGAGCTTTGTTATGGCTCGTTTTGACATACCATCAAATGATGGAATCATGCTTAAAATAAAGCTCACAGGCAGAAACATAGCATAGATGATAAAAAGTACCTGCGAGAAAATCATGATTCCTGTTAATAGGAATACAAATATGGAAATCCCAATATTGAAGACAAATAGGAAGAAGACTGTACCTAAACGGTTAATGGTCTTTGTAATGGTTAGATTGGTATTGCTTCTGTCTTCAATTTCTTCCGCAACAATTTTTTCTCTGTCTTCGCCATTGTTGGAATCTGGGCTGGTGGAGAGCAGGCTTTCCACACGGTCAATACCGATACTTTCAATGTCTGAACTGTTGTATTGAAGCAGTAGCCACGGTTGCTGAACCTGTATGGAAAACAGGCTATCTCTGATTAAGTCCACGCTGTCCTTGCCTTGACTATCGGAATGGGGCATGACAATCTTCGTGCCAAGTGATAAACTGGCATTACTGATGTCTGATGAAAAGTCATTGATTTTTTTAATGTAGTCGGGAGCGTAGGCAATAAAGGAAGCCGATAGGATAAACACCAGCACAAAATTCATAATGGCATGAATTGCCTTTGTGGTTTCTCTCTTTATCAGTCCCGTATAGGCAACATAAACCCCAAGAACCAAAATCAAGAGTAAGAGGAATCCAACATAGAAACCCTCTGTTGAAAATCCGTTTGCACTCACACCAGCTAAGGTCTGCATATTCTTACCAATGGAATCTGCTGTAGCGGAAATGAAGTCTAAGGAATAGGCTTCCTGTACTAAGTAACCTGTCGCATTGGAAACATACAAACTGATTGTCCAAATAAAATTGGTAATGGCATATAGTCCATACATGACCTGTTTTCCAATCCCGTCCGACCAGTTCCACGGAAGCCAGCCCCAGCTATTATCCACATAAAAATCCAGTTGATAGTTTTCAAGTGGGTATCGGCTGTATTCATTTGCCACATTGACCGTATCATCTACCAAGCCCGCAGCTTGAACCACCGTTCCCAGCATGGCTAAAAGAAAAATGGCAATCACAAGTGTGAAAGCCACTGTCATTGCCACTTTACCTAGACGTTTCAGCGTCCAGTTTGATTTTATTCTGTTTACTATTGATGGTTTCACATTTACACCTCTTTTCGCACAGGTGGTCTGGTATCAAAGGCATGGAGCAGTTCTTCAAATACAGGGTGGAACTGTATCACACCGACACGACCATATAAATCACTGATAAGGCATTGCCCGTTTTCCAAATCACGCAATCGCTTCTGATTGTTTTCGTCCTCTGGGTCTACACCAAAAAAGGCTAAGGTCTTTTTAATCTCGTTAAGGTCAGTGGAACGAAATGCAAATTTTAAGCCGAGGTTATTTTTCAGTTTTTCATCTAAGAGGTCGTCTGTATTTTGGGTCACGAAATATACCCCAGCGTTCATAGCACGACCAGCCCGAACCAGCTTCATAGATAGTGTTTTTCCTTGTGCTACCTGTAAAAAGCTCCATGCTTCGTCTAAATCTACAATCTTGAAAATGCTTCGGTCTGTATGGATAAAGTCTAAAGCAAAGGTACTAATGACAATCAGCATAGCAACGGATAAAAGCTCCATAGTGGTATATTCCTCAAAGGAAGTTTCCTTGTCGGGAAGTACCAAGTCCGCAACCTGTATAATGTTCAGTTGTTTTTCTAAGCTGATAGACTGCTCCACATAACCATTACTGAATAATAAATGTGCAAAGTCATAGTCTGTAAAACTTTCGATATGGTCGGCTATACTGGTACTTAGTGGCGTATTCTCAACCCGTAATTCCTCAATCACTTTCATCAACCCTCGTACTTCACTATTGGTTACTGCACGAATGGCTTTTCTAAGGATTGGGAAGCGTTCCCCATCACGAGAGGAAATCCCCGTAAGGAATGTCAGAATATCAATAGCCAGTGATTCAGAATCTTTGGGATTTTTCATAATCACATAAGGGTCAAGTAAGCCTTTGTTTTTCTCATCAGAAGTCAGAGTGACGATATTGATTTCATGGGAAATCTCTGGCAAGGTTTCTTTCCATCTGCCACGTTCTGCTTTTGGGTCTACAATCACTGCTTGTGCCCCATAAAGCACCGCATAATAGACGATAAGGTTATTCGCAAAGGATTTACCACCACCCAGCGAACCAACAAAAGCCGACGCTAACGCATTGGTTACTGAACCCTTAACCCCTTGACTGGCAAGAGCAGGTTTCAGATAGACATTGCGTCCAGTATCTAAGCTGTAGCCAACATAAATCCCCTCATTTTCCCCCAGCATTTGAGTAGCACCAAAACCTAAACCAGCGAGGAAATCAGAGGTCACGTATTGAATATAATCATTCATATAACGCTTGCTGGCAGGTAAAAATTCTTCATGTAAGCCGAGCATATCCCCAAATGGTCGTACCAGTTTTACGCTTAAATCGTCATAAAAATCTTTCACTTCATTACAACGACGTTTGAGTTCGTCAAGATCATTTGCTGATACCCTTACCACATAAGACAGCTTGTACATAGATTCCTTGCTTTGGTCTAAATTGGTTTCCAGCTCATTCACACTTTCCAGAGCTTCCGCCACATTGGAGCTGGTTTCATTATCACTTTGCCAAGCGTGGTTATCCAAGTCTTTCAGTTCTTTCTTTTTATTGCGGACAGTAGATAGGGCTTTACGATTCGCTACAATTTCCACATTCATTGACGTATCAATCGGGAATGTAAATTGCTGTTGCTGGTAGTAGAAGATTTCAGAGGACGGGAAGTCCAGTTCTCCGACAATGCTGTTAATGGTAAAGTAAGCTACATAGACGGTTTCATCTTCCTGCTGGATTTTCAAATATCGCTGTTTTTCTTCCACCAAACAGCGAGTAGGCTTAATCAAGTCATAGTATTTAATCAGCGTTTCATTATCCAGCTTTTTCTTTGATAGATGGTACTCATACTCTTCATAGGCAGTGCCTGTCTGTCCGTAAAGGTGTTCAATCAGATAGCCGAAGTCGTCCTTATCTAACCTGCGGATTTTGAAACGACGAGAGATTTTATTTTCTAAGAGCTTTTCCATCTTCTGAAAACGCAGGATTTCATCATTACTCATACTAACAAAATCGCCCATCAGCTTATGGTTCACATCATAGACAAAATCAGACAAAGCATTTTTTGCTTCAACGGTAAGACTTTTCATAGAAAACTCCTGATCGTTGAGAAGCAACTTAAAGCCGATAAAGAAACGGTAGTTCACTTGATTTTCGCCAATCATGGATATTAAAGCGTCTGTCTGTTGGTCGATTTTGTCATAGGCAACCGCTTTGAGCTTGCCAGTGACTTCATTTTTGGAACGCTCTTGTGCAGAACGTATGCTGGATTCTGTACTGATTTGTAAAGCATGAATTTTGCCATCACGATTTTGTGCGATAAGCTGTCTGAAAGAATCATGCACTTGTATTTTCTGTTCTGGACTTAGAAATGAGTAATTGTAAGGAACAAGCTCATAGTAAGCATAACATTCCCCGTCTTTATTCCAGACGAGATTGTTTTCAATGTATTTAATTGGATATGCCATAAAATTCACTCCTAACTGCTGTAATGGCTTCTTGTGGCTGGTTTCTGCCAAGCGTTACTTTTTTTCCTGCATAGGTCAGCTTTGGTCGCAGTGCATAAGCAATGACAGACTTCAAAAATCCATAAGGCTTTTTACCATCAAAAGTTTTTGTAGACATAAACCATGTGAAAGCCACAGGAATCCCAAAGTATTTGAGAAATGCTCCCTCTATCATGGAAAGAGGGGGCAAGTTGCCAAGTATCATCACTGCAAAGAGTGACACGACAAACCATGTCATTTGCGTAAAGGTTATGGGAAACGGAAGTCTAAAATCATTGATAGAATACAGTACCTTTTCCACAGACCAGATACTGGTATAGCTTCGTATTTTCTTCATGTAATCAATCCTTTCATAAAAAATAGGGGTAGCTGATTGAGCCACCCCGTAAAATAGAAAATCTGCCAGTAGTAATGTACCGACAGATTTAATAGACGATTTCAAAAATCCCATGATTGGTTGAGATAAACGTTCCTGAAAGGTCTAAATCCCGACCATAGGCTTGATAATCAATATAGTTTTGAAGACTAGCTGGTACTTCGCCTAAAGCACCCGTTTCTTCAATGTAGTAGCGTGCCACGTCATACATATCATCACAATCGGAATGAATGATAATATCCTCTTGATGTTCGCTTAGTTCTTCAATGCTTGAAAAATGAGTGAGCAGAGCAGATAGCTCCGATTGTAATTCTTCGGGTAATTCCGATACCATTTCCCATAGTCGATTGAGTTCGCCAATGGAAGTGTATTCGTCAACCGTAAAGGGTAACTCGTAGTCATGAATGGCGTATTCCTCATATTCATCATTCAAGCCGATTTTCTCTTTGACTTCCTCAAAGTCAATGGGAAAGGTAAACCACGCACCGACCAATTCGCCCTCATTGTATTTGCCTAAATTCGCAATATAGACTTGCATATCGTCCATATATTCACGTCCTTTCTTTGTAGAGATTCAAAAATCCCTACCGCACTTCGTTTGGTGTACCATTCCTTTGCGGAACATAAGAAAACCACTTATATTCCACAAAAGAACGGTTTTATTTAAGCACCAATAATGCGATTGAATAGCTCTAGTAAAATGTCTTTTACTCCAGCAGCGTTGAAGACTAAGCCAACCGCAATAATCGCAATAATTAAAAAGCCAATCAGTTTGCTAAACTCACGCTTGAAGCCAAGATACAAGCCAATCACAACGATTGCTAAAAGCACCAGTGATTGAGCGTTTGATAGAAACCAGTTATAAAGGTTTTGTCCAAAATTCATAAAAATGTTCTCCTCTCTATATTCAATGAATTTGTATTTGAGTTATTTTTTTGTTGTTATCACGTCCTGTTCTTTTACTGACTGTTGCTTCAAAATCTGCTTGTGTCGGTCTGTCAGTTTCGCATGGTCGAGAATGTCTTTTACAACCTGCGTCTGGTTGATTTCATCAAGTTTAATCGCAACCTTTAAGGTCGGGGCAACTTGATGAGATAGCCAGTTCAGCGTCCTTTGGAAGGAGTAAGGCTCTGGTTTTGTGGTTAGTTTTAATCGTTCACGATTGTTCCCAATAAACCAAGCCCATTCTTCATTCAGTTTCCAATCAGAACGAGGTTTGGAATCGTCTTTATCTACAAAACGGATATACCGATTGATAATTTTAAAGGCGGTATGCTCTGGATTGTCATAGACGAGTAAATCACGGACTGCATAATAGGCACGCTCATTTTTCAATCGAATCTCAAAACGGTTTTTTACTTCTGCGTCTTCAATGGGAATATCATTTTTCTTGTACTGCTCGTAGTCCTTTTCATAGATACAGAAATAAACTTCACTTTGTAATGAACCGATATAGAGGGTGTTTCCCATACATTCCTTTTCCTCTTTGCGTACCAGTTCGCCACTGCGATAGCTTTTAAAACTGCGGAAGACGGAGATACATTCTTCCTGTTGGCACTTTTCAGTGAGTACAGGGATATTCAAAATCCCTGTCTTATCGTTAATGGCAAGGTCAAGGCGTTTCATCACACCGCCAGCCACCAAAACGTCCATAAAGAACTCATACCAGCTTCTTTGTTGTGCCAGAAGATAGCTTTCAAATTGTCTGCACCCACGACCTTTCAATTCCACCAGAACTCCTTTGTCCAGTTCATGGGAGCAAAGGACGAATATGTCGCCTAAAGCATAATGCTCTGAATAAGAATAGAAACCATAGTCCTCATGAAGAAAATAGGACAGTTTCAGTTGTAAGATGTTTTCGACCACCTGCTGTACGTCTGTTGTCGGAAAGCGAATCCTTACATAATCAAACAGCATTTCAAGGGGAGCGTCGGGATTGAAGCGTTCCAGAGCTTCCCAAAGGGACTGCTGTAAATCCTCTGATGGCTTGACTTTTCCTGTTTCAATATCGCTTAGATACTGCCTTGTAATACCAGTCGCAACAGCTAAACGGTTTTGAGATAGTCCATAAGCCAAGCGTTTTTCTTTTAAATGCTGTAACCAAGTTTGTTCATTCAGTAAAAATCCCTCCAATCAAAAAGGCGTATGTCAACTTTTAAAGCCCATTTGACATACGCTGAAATTTTGTAAATCCCTTGTAACCAAAGGATTTTCTAATGTTTTTTTGACTGTTTCCTGTCGATTTGTACCCCCTGTTAGATACGGGGGGTTAAGTGCTGGCGTGGCTATTGCCACACCAGCCAGCAAGATCAGTCCACACCTGCGACTTCCGCTTCGCACGTCGCCTGCGTGGACTGTCTGCTGTTGGATAACTTTTTAATTTCCTCCAAGAAATCATATCCTTTTGGTACAAGGGGAGTATAAAACTCTGATATGACACTTGTTCCTACATCAACATAGCCACGACCTTTGATTCGCTTTAAGAAGAAATCCTTTTGTACGTCACTGCCAAACATCATGCCATAGCCCATTTCAGACATACGACCTAAAGCCACTCTGAAATTAAACTGATCACGGATTCCGTCGCCTAAATATTTTGCGTCTGGACGTTGACAAGCCAGTATTAGAAAGAAGCCAGCTTGACGACCTAACATGACAATCTGTTTCAGCTTATTCATAACTGCGGTGTTTTCTTTTGTTCCCAGCATTTCCATGAAAGCGACGTATTCATCAAAGATTAAGAAGTGTGCCGGGAGACCTAAGTAAGCATAATTTTTGCCAGTCTTATAGTTCTTCATCTGCTTCATTTCCTCACTACGTTTCATCATTTCTTCATAGAATGTTTCAATGCAAGAAAGCAAGTCTTCTTTTCTATAGTAGACATTTGCCATCACAGAACCTAAGTCCGCAAGGTCAGCATTTTTCGGGTCAAGAATATACAGTTTTGAATCTGTATGAAGCAAGGCTTCAATCAGTGTCAGTATAAAGTAAGTTTTACCGCCACCTGTACCACCAGCAATCAACATATGAGGGAGCTTATCATATTCCCACCATACGTTTTTCATTAAGCGAAGTTTACCATCTTTAGCTTCTACTTCATCAATAGAAATACGACTGGCTATGGTGTCATAGAGCAAAGTATATTCCACATAGGAATCCTTTAACTCTTTATCCGTCAGCTCACAGTACAAGCCACTCTCTAATTTCTTTTCCAAGTGTAAGAGTTGGTCTTGATATTTTCCCAGCGTGATTTCCACCCGTATCTGTATCAAGCCATTTTTAAGTCGATAATACATTTTAGGGAAGTAGGTTATCTTTTCCTTTGTACGACCAGCACTATCTTTAAAGAAACCCTCTGTTTTGACCTGTTCAGATTCATACCACTTGTTTTCAAGTATCATCTTTGCCAGTTTTTGACGGTGGTAAAGTTGTTTAACCGTATCATAGCGAACCCGTTTGAATACAAACGCTACCAGCAAGCAGATAAGAATTGCGACACTGAAACTGATAATTAAATAGGGAATGTCAATCTTATCTGCTTGTGATAGGTTAAAATCCTGCCAGTTGATCTGCTGGATTGTCTTCACATGAAACAGTCCGACAACCAGCAGGAAAACAGGCAGGAGTGACGCTATCGTAAAATGAAAGACTAAATCTTTACCAGATGGGCGAATCCTTTTACCACGCTGTTTCATGCGAAAAAGTCTCCTTTCTACCTAGCGACTATTTGTCTTGTGTCGGTTCTTTCTTTGCTTGTGGTTGAGCTTTGAATGAACTAGAATCCTTTGTCAGCACAATATCGTCTGCCTTGATATACCAGTCAACATCTGCTCCTTGATAGGTGGCAGTAGCAACGGTGTCCGCAATGGGATTGATAAGTTCCACCCGTGCGTTATAATCAAACTCTTTCAAAGGCACGCTGGCAGGAATACTTACTTGAATCATGCGTCCTTGTCCTTTGGATTTTAAGTCATAGGTACGTTCCTTGATTTCATCTGAAACCGACCCGTCTTCATTTTGGATTCTCACTTCACGACGTAGAGCAGAGAATTTCAATTCTCCAAAAGTCGTGTCTTTATCTAATACAATGCCATTTGCTAATCTCATCATTTTTCCTCTCTTTCTTTATTCTTTTATCATGTCGTCAGCATGTAAAAGGTAATTTGTAAAACCACGAGTGCCGATTTTGTAGCCCTCTGCGGTAATACGTGGATTGACTAACTTCACACGTTCCTCAAAGCCGAAATGTTTTTCGCCAGCTTCAGCAGGAAGCACCACCACAATATCATCTGCTCTTTGAACATCAGAATAGAGATTATAGCTTCTTGATAAGACAGTTAGCCGTCCGTTGATTCTTCGCTGAACGACTTTATCCTCGCCAGCAAATTCTAAATTGCCGAATGTTTTTTCCATGTTGGGAATCACAAATTTAAGTTCCATATTTTTACCTATCCTTTCTTTTTTATTGGCTGAATGAATGTTTGATGGTCTTAAAGAGTGGGGAACGACCTTTTGATTCTTGATTTTTTGTTTTCATAAGTTCACTTCCTTTCAAAATCGGGTAAAAAAATAGACACCTCATTTTTTGAAGTGTCTACCTATTAAATATTCAAATTTTATTGGAAGTATCTTTATATCTTCACTTTTCAAGGATAAATCGTCGTATCAAAGCTCATTCATAAGTAGTAAATTAGTAGTAAATTGAGTGGTTTTGACCTTGATAAAGTGTGATAAGTCCAGTTTTTATGCGGATAACTAGATTTTTATGCTATTTTTCTTTGAAAAAATAAGGGTCTTGAAAAAATCCAGAGAGGCATTACAATCTTACAAGATTTAGAGTATATAGATGGTGCAAGATACTATGAAAACTATTTTGCAAATCAGCTTTCAAATAAAGATTTGTAATATATTCTCGTTACATCGACTGATGAAAAATAAATAGGCTTGTAGATGGAGTGATAATTAGCAATTTCTAGGCGCTAGAGTTTCTATTTTCAGAAAAAATATATTACAAAAAAGTGGGGAGTCCCGCTTTTTTTGTTAGACTGGTTTCAATAGAATACTCTTTGAAATGTGAGAAAGGCTTGTTATGAAACTATTCTTAAGACATCATTTATTTAGAATACTGACCTTATCAAGGTTTTTAAGCTCAAGTGGAGCTTATATTTATAATCTGGTATTTATCGTTTATGCTGCGAGTCTACCCTTTAAAAATATAGCTGTATTTATGGCGAATATGATTACGATTTTACCTTTCCTATTTACTTTTTATGTTGGGATTAAAGCTGATCATACTCGGAATAAAGCAGGGACAATTATCTGGGTTGGTTGTGTGCAAAGTCTCCTATTTCTTTTGATTGCTAGTGTGATTCATGATCAGAACTTCGTAACGTTTGCTTTTATCTGTATGGTTAATATCTGTTCAGATATTTTATCGGATTATACAGCAGGCCTTCGTATGCCGATTATCCAGCATAATATTTCGGAAGATAAGCTCTATGAAGCTTATTCCTTTACTCAGTTTGTCTCCTATTTATCAAATCTAGGAGGTCAAGCCTTAGGAGTGTGGCTACTCACAACCAGCAATCAAAATTTTTCTTTTGTTGCAATTGTGAATGCTGGCTTCTTTTTACTATCTTCTCTTATTTTGTTCAAAAATAGAAGAGAATTGACGTATTTGTCTGTAAGTGTAGAGGATAAGTCGATTAGTTTACTTCAACAAGTTAAGGTAATCTATGCGGACATGGATAATATATTTAGACAGAGAGAAAGTAAATCTTTGTTTAAAATTATTCTTGTTATTTTAGTAATGAATACTTTGGGAGGAGCTGTTGGAGGTATTTATCACTTTTACTTATTAGACCATACTATCTATCATCTCAGCTATGCTCAAGCTCTATTTTTAATTGAATGTGTCAGCTTGGGAGGAGCTATTCTTGGTAGCCTAACTCCCCATGATTATTTTGGAAAATTGTCGTTTTCAAGTTTGCTATCGCTCAATGCAATTCTGTTTGTATTACTTGCTACTGCTAATATTTTAGATTTTTCTCCTCTAGTAGGTGTTGTTTGCTTAGCCTTTGTCATGTATTTGATGTCGAAATCAATGCCTAAATTAGATACTCTGTTACTGTCTAACTTGAGCGCGGATGTATTAGCTAGAAGTAATAATCTCTTGAGTATGATTTTTTCCCTAACATTACCCTTGGGGATGTCTATATTTTCCTTCTTAGCTTTACAAGATATCAGGCTTTGTTGGTGGGTGTTTTTGGTAGTGAGTGTGATAGGGCTGATTTTATCACTAGAAAAAAGAAGTTTTTCGGGTAAAAAATGTTAACCTAGGAAGCTAAGGCTTACTAGAAGATCTTCCAGATTTGATTCGTGTGACGACTGTGACCTTGATTTCCCTTGTTGGGGAAACAGCTATGGCTGGTGCGGTTGGTGCTGGTGGTATCGGTAACGTAGCCATCGCGTATGGATTTAACCGCTACAATCACGATGTGACCATCTTGGCAACAATCATTATCATTTTGATTATCTTTGCAATCCAATTCTTGGGAGACTTCTTGACTAAGTCTTGAGCCATAAATAAAAAAGAGCCGTGCGGCTCTTTTTTATTTATCAGATTTTCTGTGCCAATTTTTTGCTCAAGACTTGTCCAATCAAGGCACCCACTAGGGCTCCGATGACTACACTTGCAACAAATAGAAGGATGGTTCCAGGATTTGGCGCGACCATGATACGGTCGATATATTCTTGCGATTTTCCTCTTGCTAGAAGGGTTGCCATATAGGCTTTGGGCGTAATCCACATGAGTAGAATTGGTCCTGATGTGCTAAAGGCAAAGAGTATGAAAGAAAGGAAATTCTTTGTTTGGTCCTTGTATTTTCCTAAATGAGCTATTCCATCTGCTAGGAGGCCACAGATAATTCCAGGAAGGAAGGCACCAGCACCGTGTTTAGATCCCAAGAAAAAGAGGGCCATGACAAGGCCGATAGTGGTAATGGCTCCAAAGCGCGGAACTTTTGCGACTAGGATCATATAGACGCTACCGCCGACAAGGGCAGTAAAGGCAGGCGCATAAAACATATTCCCAGTTTGGTCAAGGGGATTGCCCAAAAGGACACCAATCCCCATGCAGAGGAAGTAAAGAACTGCAAAAAGCAGTGTAGTTAAGATAGTTTTTTTCATGAATTGTCTCCTGATAATTTTTTCACAATTCTCATTTTACCATGGTTTGGTGGGATTGTAAATGGATACTAGAAGTTTTTGAAAACGCTTGAAATATGATATAATAGTTTCATAGTTAATTTTAGGAGGATATCATGGGTAGATTTTTAGACTTTGTCTTTAATCGTTTCTTTTTAGGGATGGTTGCGACAGCCTTCTTTTGGCTATTAACCTTGGCAGGAGGAATTATCCTTGGTCTAGCGCCGGCTAGTGCCACCTTGATGAGCTTGTATGCAGAACATGGTTATAGCTTTCGGGAATACAGTTTGAAGGAGGCTTGGTCTCTTTATAAGCAAAATTTTGTCTCAAGCAATCTGATTTTCTATAGCTTTCTAGGAGTGGATTTAGTTTTGGTCTATGGCTTGTATCTCTTGGTACAATTGCCTCATCAGACTATTATTCATTTGATTGCGACCTTTTTGAATGTTCTAGTAGTTGCCCTGCTGTTTTTGGTTTATACAGTATCTTTGAAATTACAAGTTTATTTTGACTTGTCTTATCGAAATAGTCTCAAACTATCCTTGATTGGCATCTTTATGAGCTTAGCGGCTGTGGCCAAGGTTCTCCTTGGGACCGTGCTACTTGTAGCAATTGGTTACTATATGCCTGCTCTGCTTTTCTTTGTAGGAATTGGGATGTGGCATTTCTTTATCAGTGATATGTTGGAACCGGTCTATGAAAGTATCCATGAAAAATTGGCGACAAAGTAGGATGAAGCAGTTTTGGCTACATACGCTTCTGCGAACCTACAGTTCAGTTATGATCATTATTATTGCGAGTTTTGCAATCTTACTCTCTTACGCTGACTGGGATTCACGGGAAAAGGAAGCCCAGAGAGTAGCCCAGCGTGTAACTGCTAGAACAGTGAGTGAAATTGAATATTACCATAGAGAGTCAACCCAGATAGCTCAGGCTTTAGTTGAAAATCAAGCTCGTATTGAGGGAATCTATAAATACTTTAGCCTTAGCATGCCAGACTATTTTTACTGGCAATTAGAGCGGAAAGCTTCGCCTTATGTATCAGTCTCTCTGCATGAAAATGTTGATGACCTCTATGTTCGAAATGATTTTGTAACTGGAGTGGCCATTGCTTTTCAAGATTACAAGGAAGTCTATGTTTCTACTAAAGACAAACGTAGTGGAGAAAAAATCAGGGCTGAGGATTTCAAACCAGCAGGAAATAGTTTTGCCATTCCGGTGTCAGATCCAGTGTCAGATCAAGATTTAGGAGTGATTTACATCTCCTTGGATCCTGCTGTTTTATACCATGCCATTGATAATACTAGAGGTCATACTCCGATGGCAGTAACAGTGACCTCACCTTTTGATACGGAGATTTTTCATATTGGTGAAACAGTTGATAAGGAGAGTGAAAATTGGCTTGTTGGCTTAACTTCTCATGGTTATCAGGTTCAGGTGGCAGTTCCCAAAAACTTTGTTTTACAAGGAACGGTGACCAGTTCTGCTTTGATTGTGAGCTTGAGCCTTCTCTTTATTGTTATTCTCTATCTGACTTTGAGGCAGACCTTTGCTAATTACCAAAAGCAGGTAGTGGATTTGGTGGATTCTATTCAGGCTATTGCCCAAGGGGAAGAAGGTCTTCGCATCGATACGCTTGAAAAGGACCAGGAATTGCTCCTAATCGCGGAGACGACCAATGATATGTTGGATCGATTGGAAAAGAACATCCATGATATTTACCAGTTAGAACTTAGTCAAAAAGATGCCAATATGCGAGCCTTGCAGGCGCAAATCAATCCTCATTTTATGTATAATACGCTGGAGTTCTTGCGCATGTATGCAGTTATGCAGAGTCAAGATGAGTTGGCAGATATCATTTATGAATTCAGTAGTCTCTTGCGTAACAATATTTCTGACGAAAGAGAAACTCTTCTCAAACAGGAATTAGAATTTTGCCGTAAATACAGCTATCTCTGCATGGTTCGCTATCCCAAGTCCATTGCCTATGGTTTCAAGATAGACCCAGAGTTAGAGAATATGAAGATTCCCAAGTTTACCTTGCAACCGCTGGTAGAAAATTATTTCGCGCATGGTGTTGACCACAGACGGACAGATAATGTGATTAGCATCAAGGCGCTTAAACAGGATGGTTTTGTGGAAATTTTAGTGGTAGATAATGGCCGTGGAATGTCGGTTGAAAAATTGACAAGTATTCGAGAAAAATTAAGTCAGAGACATTTTGAACACCAAGCCAGTTACAGTGATCAAAGGCAGTCTATCGGGATTGTCAATGTCCATGAGCGGTTTGTGCTCTATTTTGGGGACCGCTATGCCATTACGATAGAGTCTGCGGAGCAAGCAGGTGTTCAGTATCGTATTACAATTCAAGATGAGTAGAAAGGGAGAAAATGTATAAAGTATTATTAGTAGATGATGAGTACATGGTGACAGAAGGTCTGAAGCGTTTGATTCCCTTTGATAAGTGGGATATGGAGGTCGTCGCAACAGCCAGTCATGCCGATGAAGCCCTAGAATATGTTCAGGAAAATCCCCTCGATGTCATCATTTCAGATGTCAATATGCCCGACAAAACAGGGCTTGATATGATTCGGGAAATGAAAGAGATCTTACCAGATGCCGCCTATATCCTGCTTTCAGGTTATCAGGAGTTTGATTATGTCAAAAGAGCCATGAATCTTAGTGTGGTGGACTATTTGGTCAAGCCTGTTGATAAGGTAGAGTTAGGAAATCTGCTGGAGAAGATTGCAGGTCAGCTCGGCGAGAGAGGGAAGAAAAGCCAGACCCTCAGTCAAGATTTAGACGAGACTGGATTTGTTAGTTATTTAGGGGATAAGGAGAATTGGTGGATAGGTCTATCCAAGGAAAAACAAGGTTCCTTCACCATTCCCTACTATGTCTTGGGTCAAGATTGGCAGATTTTCATTTCTGACCAACCCCTAGATGGTTTGGTCGTTACACCTTTTGAAGCTCCTTATCAAGAACACTTTGAACGCTGGAAGCTGAATGCTGAGAAAGCCCTCTTTTACGGCTCTGTAAATCTACAGCAGTCTCAGAGTCTCTTTGCCTACTACGAACCGATTTATAGGGTTATCATTCAGGGGAATCTCAATCAAATCGTAGAAGAGTTGAACCTCTTGGAGAAGGTGGTTCTTGAAAATACACCTCGTGTTCCGATTACCAAACAGCTTTTTATCCAGTTTGTCATGGATGTCTTTCACTTGTTTGAACATCTCAAAGCTGATGATATGACGGACATTGTCAAAACCATTCATGCTATTCAATCCTTCGATGAATTGGTTTCTTATATCAAGGAAACTCTGACCAGCTTTTTCGGTCAATACCGCATGAATGAAAATGTGGTCAGTGTGCTGGAAGTCATTGGTCGTGATTACCAAAAAGAGCTTTCCCTCAAGGATATCAGTAAGGCCCTCTTTATCAATCCTGTCTATCTAGGTCAGTTGATTAAGCGAGAAACCGATTCGACCTTTGCAGAATTACTAAACAAACAACGTATTAAGGCTGCTCAGCAGCTCTTGCTTTCAACCAGTGACAGTATCGAAGATATTTGTTATGCTGTTGGTTACAGTAACCTTGGATATTTCTATAAAGTGTTCCGAAAATTGTGCGGAAAATCGCCAAAAGCCTACCGAAAACAGGTAGAAACGATACTGTAAGATTTGTATTCCTTTACAAAATGTGCTATAATATGAATAATATTATTAGGAGGTTCTATCATGAAAAAGAAACCGATTTATCTATGGGTCTTGCTAATCTTGTCTGCTCTTATTTCAGCAATGTCTCTGTTTGGAATGTTGAGTCCCTTACCTAGCAAAGAAGCTCTTCGTGCCGCTCAGAAACAAGTTGCAGGGGTCAGTGCTCAGCAATTAGAAGACCAGCTTAATTACAACTATGGAGTAGCAGAAGCGTATCATTCTATTTTTAATATGGCCTTGATTGTGCTATCTGCTATTTTAGTGGTCGTAGCGATTGTCTTCCTTATTCGTAAGAATTTGCAATATGCAAACTATACTTACGTTGGCTATGTTTTGTTAGCTATTATCGGTTCGATTTATGGCTATGTTGGTTTACAGGACGCTGTGCAGTTGGTTCAAGATGAGAGCATGCGTTTGACAATGAGTATTGGTTCAAAAGCTGTCAGCATTTTCTATATCGTCATCAATGTTCTCTTCCTAGCCCTTGTCTTCTATAAGATGTGGCGTCAGCAGAAAGCCTTGGCAGAAGAAGAGGAAGCAGAAAATCTTGCCTAAGTATTGACAAAAAAGAACTATCAAGATACAATCTTGGTAGTTCTTTTTCGATTAAAAATAAAATCATGGAGGTACATATGAAGACAATTTCTTTAGTTTATATTAGTTTGAGTGGCAACACTGAAAGTTTTGTGACGCGCTTGAAAGACTATCTCTTGTCCCAGTACAAAGGGATTGAGGTTCAAAAGATTCATATCAAGGATTTGGTCAAGGAAGGTCGCGATTTCTATGAAATGGACCATCCCTATGTCGCTTTTTTGCCGACCTATCTCGAAGGTGGGAATGGCGTTGATAACGGAGATGTCGAGATCTTGACGACACCCGTTGGGGATTTTATCGCCTATGGTGACAATGCTAGTAAGTGTTTTGGCGTGGTTGGTTCAGGAAATCGTAACTTTAATAACCAATACTGCCTGACAGCTAAGCAATACAGTCAACGTTTTGGTTTCCCTGTCTTGGCTGACTTTGAAATGCGAGGCATGCTGGAAGATATCAAACATGTCGCAGCTATTATCGCAGATTTGTATGAGTTGGAAAAGGAGAATTAAAGTCAATATAAGAGGCACTTGGGATTTTTCAACTGTTTTTTTGAGTATAAACAGTCTTTGAGAACGCAAAAAAGCATAAGTTCAGGTCTTTAAAACCTTGTTCTTATGCTTTTTATCATAGAAATATTTGCTGAATGGTCTCTTGAAATGAAACCTTATACTCAATGAAAATCAAAGAGCAAACTAGGAAACTAGCCGCAGGCTGTACTTGAGTACGGCAAGGCGACGTTGACGTGGTTTGAATTTGATTTGCGAAGAGTATTATCTTCATCTCGCGCTTGTCCCTTACCCTGCTTTTCCGATTGCGAGTGCGTAGATAAAGAAGATGGCGAAGCCAAAGAGGAAAATCAATCCTGCAATGGCAAGGTGTTTGAGCCAAGAAGGAAGATTTTTGTTTTCACGCGTTACCAAGGCGTAGTTTAAAAGAGCGAAGAATGGTGTTGTCAGGAAAGAACCAATCATAGCAAAGCGGAGCATGGTTGAAACCTGACCAGCGAAGAACTTGATAATGACGATACCGATGATAGCAGTGATGGTCATCCAGATGTTCAAAGATTTACGATTGTCTTCTTTTTGACTGATTAGCAGTCGGAGAGATTCCTGATTGACGCGAGAATAGCCATCAATAACAGTGATAACTGTTCCAAAGATACAGAGGAAGGCAATAAAGGTAATCAAGTAACGGGACCATTCGCCAAGAACAGAGGCATACATGCCCACGAATTGAGAGATGTATTTGGCTGAAGCAGCTTCAACCGCCTGCCCTGTAGGATACTGAATCAGTGCTCCCAGTGCCACAAAGAAGACGGCTAGGATAGCTGTTCCAATATAACCAGTGTTAAAGTCAAACAGAGCGTCTTCTGTGTTAAAGTTGACGGTCTTTCTCTTTTCAGCTGACCAAAGTGAATTGATAGCTGAAATTTCAATAGGAGCCGGCATCCATCCTAGGAGGGAGACGATGAAGGGCAGAGCTGCCATTTGCCAAGGTGTCTTCTCGACAAAATCAGAACTGTATTCGGGATGCTTGACCGCCGCAATGATAACTGCAAGAACAGTCGCAATGGTCAAAGCAGACATAATCCATTTGACCATGCCGTCTAAAAGTTTGTAGCCTCCAAAGAGTAGCATAGCCCAAATGATTGCAACGAGAATGAGGGACCACTGAGTAATGCTAAGTCCAATCATTGGGAAGGCACTGGCGATGATAGCTGAGCACAGAATGGCAACACCAGCCGTGTTGACCATAGCCGAAAAGACATTTAGGATAAAGAAAATCCAGAGATAGAGTTTTCCTTTTTCGGCATAACCTTCAACCAAAGTCTTTCCAGTATCAGCTGTGTATTCAGCACCAAAACGGAAAAATGGATATTTAAAGACATTGGCTAAGATGACCAAGAGAAGTAGAGACCAACCGTAAGAACCGCCAGCTTGAGTGGAAGATACAATGTGGGAACCTCCAACAGCGGCAGTTGCCATTAGGATTCCAGGTCCCATTGCTTTTAGCTTGCTTGCCCAGGTTGATTGATTTAAGGAAATAGCTTGCGACATGATAAATACTCCTTTTTGAATTTTCAGAATAATCTGGATATGTAACCTATATTCTACAAAAAATTTTGGAAAAATGCAAGAATGTTTTGAAAAAAGATAGAAAATTACAGAAAATTTACAAAGAAGATCTGAAAATAACTGCTATGATAGTAATACTCTTCGAAAATCTCTTCAAACCACGTCAGCGTCGCCTTACCGTAGGTATGGTTACTGACNNCTTATCTGCAACCTCAAAACAATGTTTTGAGCAACCTGCGGCTAGCTTCCTAGTTTGCTCTTTGATTTTCATTGAGTATAAGGTGCAGCAGGATAAAGAAAAACCGAGAAGTTTCTTTCTCGGATTTGCTTATTATGAGGTTCCTATTTTCTATGCTCCAAGAGTTGATTGATATGGTCTACTTTTTTTGATGCTCTTTTATAGGAAATAGTCCAAATGATGAGGTAGACAATCGCAAACTCGATAATGAGCTGGAGGTAGAAAATCCAGTGGAAGGGGAACCAACCTGCTAGGGTTGCTAGTGGGACAAAGCCTACTAGCATGAGGAAAAAATGAGTCAGAGTGGCACGAAGCATGCTCCAGTCACGGCTGAATAATCGGTTGCCAAAGTTGAAGAGAATACCGATGGCTGCCCAGATAAGAGTACAGTAGAGCAAGACCAGGGCACCGTGAACCTGATGTTGAGCCATCACTTGGCCGATGAGAGAGTAGGGATTTAGTGGTGCGTAGGTATTTGGTGCATAAATGAGTGAAAAGATGATAGAGAGGATGAGGCCGATGAGGACACCAGTAGCTGCGTCGTGGAAGATTTGTTTTTTCATAGTTCTAATTTCTCCTTGATGGTTTTTAGATAACGGCGTGAAGAGTAGGTGAAGCTTTCGTTTTTCAAGAAAATTTCTACTAGGCCGTTGGGCGTAAGCTTGAGGTGAGAGATGGAGTCGATATTGATGATTTCTGATTGGGAAATTTGGATAAAATTGCTTGGCAAGAGTTCAAGGATCTGATAGAGTCGTAAGTCAATGGTGTAGGTCTGACTCGCCGTTTCTGCTAGAACCTTCCGATTCTCAATATAGAAGCGCTGAATCTTGCCAATCTCAACTAGATAGACCTGATCATCGATTTTTCCTTTGATTTTTTCTGTTCGGTCAAGATTTTCTGCGAACTCGATGACTTTTTGGACTTTTTCGGTCTCTTGAGGTGCTTGGACAATCAGCTTTTCCTCTTCGTAAGTTTCACTAATCTGTAGTTCTACTTTCATAAATTTCTCTCCTTGTTTTTCATACAAAATTGTGATCACTTCTTGTACACCTTTATTAAACACTATTTTTCAGCCCCTTGCAAGGGACTTTGTCTATGTGGAGGGATTTGGCTCCTATGTGGTGGAGTTTTTCTGTCCTATCTGAAATATGGTATAATAGCACTAATCAATTTCTAGGAAAACAGATACAGAAAGGGGCTGAAAGATGTCTCATATTATTGAATTGCCAGAGGTGCTGGCAAACCAGATTGCAGCTGGAGAGGTTATCGAGCGTCCAGCTAGCGTTGTTAAGGAGCTGGTAGAAAATGCCATTGATGCGGGCTCTAGTCAGATTATCATTGAGATTGAGGAAGCTGGTCTCAAGAAAATCCAAATCACAGATAATGGTCATGGAATTGCCCACGATGAGGTGGAGCTGGCTCTGCGTCGTCATGCGACTAGTAAGATAAAAAATCAAGCAGACCTCTTTCGGATTCGGACGCTTGGTTTTCGTGGTGAAGCCTTGCCTTCTATTGCGTCCGTCAGCGTTTTAACTCTTTTGACAGCAGTTGAGGGCGCAAGTCACGGAACCAAGCTCGTCGCGCGTGGGGGTGAAGTTGAGGAAGTCATCCCAGCGACTAGTCCTGTGGGAACCAAGGTTTGTGTGGAGGATCTCTTTTTCAACACGCCTGCCCGTCTCAAGTATATGAAGAGCCAGCAAGCAGAGTTGTCTCATATCATTGATATCGTCAACCGTCTGGGCTTGGCCCATCCTGAGATTTCTTTTAGCTTGATTAGTGATGGCAAGGAAATGACGCGGACAGCAGGGACTGGTCAATTGCGCCAAGCAATCGCAGGAATTTACGGTTTGGCGAGTGCCAAGAAGATGATTGAAATTGAGAACTCTGACCTAGATTTCGAAATTTCAGGTTTTGTGTCCTTGCCTGAGTTGACTCGGGCTAACCGCAATTATATCAGCCTCTTCATCAATGGCCGTTATATCAAGAACTTCCTGCTCAATCGTGCAATTCTTGACGGCTATGGCAGTAAGCTCATGGTGGGGCGTTTTCCACTGGCTGTCGTTCACATTCATATCGACCCTTATCTAGCGGATGTCAATGTGCATCCAACCAAGCAAGAGGTGCGGATTTCCAAGGAAAAAGAACTGATGACCTTGGTCTCAGAAGCTATTACAAATAGTCTCAAGGAACAAACCTTGATTCCAGATGCCTTGGAAAATCTTGCCAAATCGACCGTGCGCAATCGTGAGAAGGTGGAGCAAACTATTCTCCCACTCAAAGAAAATACGCTCTACTATGAGAAAACTGAGCCGTCAAGACCTAGTCAAACTGAAGTAGCTGATTATCAGGTAGAATTGACTGATGAAGGGCAGGATTTGACCCTGTTTGCCAAGGAAACCTTGGACCGATTGACCAAGCCAGCAAAACTGCATTTTGCAGAGAGAAAGCCTGCTAACTACGACCAGCTAGACCATCCAGAGTTAGATCTTGCTAGCATCGATAAGGCTTATGACAAACTGGAGCGAGAAGAAGCATCCAGCTTCCCAGAGTTGGAGTTTTTCGGACAAATGCACGGGACTTATCTCTTTGCCCAAGGGCGAGATGGACTTTACATCATAGATCAGCACGCTGCTCAGGAACGGGTCAAGTACGAGGAGTACCGTGAAAGCATTGGCAATGTTGACCAGAGCCAGCAGCAACTCCTAGTGCCCTATATCTTTGAATTTCCTGCGGATGATGCCCTGCGTCTCAAGGAAAGAATGCCTCTCTTAGAGGAAGTGGGCGTCTTTCTAGCAGAGTACGGAGAAAATCAATTTATTCTACGTGAACATCCTATTTGGATGGCAGAAGAAGAGATTGAATCAGGCATCTATGAGATGTGCGACATGCTCCTTTTGACCAAGGAAGTTTCTATCAAGAAATACCGAGCAGAGCTGGCTATCATGATGTCTTGCAAGCGATCTATCAAGGCCAATCATCGTATTGATGATCATTCAGCTAGACAACTCCTCTATCAGCTTTCTCAATGTGACAATCCCTATAACTGTCCTCACGGACGTCCTGTTTTGGTGCATTTTACCAAGTCGGATATGGAAAAGATGTTCCGACGTATTCAGGAAAATCACACCAGTCTCCGTGAGTTGGGGAAATATTAAAAGTATAAAAAAGTCTGGGAAAAATGTTCAAAATCAGAAAAACGCATAAAATCAGGTGTTCAAAAACCTTGATTTTATGCGTTTTATCATAGAAATATTTACTTCATTTTTTCCTAATTCTTTTCGAAAATCTCTTCAAACCAGGTCAGTTTTATCAGTAATCTCAAAACAGTGTTTTGAGCTAATTTTGCTAGTTTTGTCTGTAACATCGAAGTTGTGTTTTACCACTCTGCGACTGGTTTCCTAGTTTGCTCTATGATTTTCACAGAGTATTAAATTGCGATTTTGCCAAGTTTCTTTATTCGTCTAAAAGTAGAGTCTGTTCTATGCGTCTAATGTACGAATTAGGTTGACCATTTCAATAGCGCCTTGTGCACACTCAGAACCCTTATTTCCTGCTTTAGTGCCAGCTCGTTCTATGGCTTGTTCAATTGTATCTGTCGTTAGCACACCAAACATAACTGGGATTTCGCTATTTAAACTGATTTGGGCGATTCCCTTAGATACCTCGCTACATACATAATCATAATGACTTGTATTCCCTCTAATGACAGCTCCTAAGCAGATAATTGCATCATATTTTTTACTTTTTGCCATTTTTGATGCAATCAGAGGTATTTCAAAAGCTCCTGGAACCCAGGCCACCTCGATATCTTTCTCGTTTACATTCTCTCTTTTGAGATTATCCAGTGCTCCAGATAATAATTTTGAAGTTATAAATTCATTAAATCTCGCTACAACAATACCGATTTTAATATCGTTCGCTACTAAATTACCTTCATAAGTGTTCATTTATTTTTCCTCCATATTTAAAATGTGACCCATTCGATTTTTCTTTGTTTCTAAATAAAAACTATCGTAAGGATTGGCTTCTATTTCGATTGGTATTCTACTGGAAATGGTAATTCCATATTTTTCTAACTGTTCAACTTTGTCAGGATTATTTGTCAGTAAATGTAGTGACTGTAGTCCTAGGTCTTTAAGCATTTGTGCTCCAATATGATATTCTCTTAAATCACCTTCAAAGCCTAATGCAAGATTGGCATCAAGCGTATCCATGCCTTGATCTTGTAAATGATAGGCTTTTAATTTATTGATAAGTCCAATTCCTCGTCCCTCCTGTCGCAAGTAAAGTAAGACACCCGAACCATTCTCAACAATCATTTTCATAGCTTTATCGAATTGCTGTCCACAATCGCAACGTAAAGAGCCTAAAACATCTCCTGTTAAACATTCGGAGTGGACCCGACATAATACATTGGCTTCATCCTCTATGTTTCCCATAATAAGAGCAAGATGATGTTCCCCATTTAGTTTATCTATATAGCTAATTGCTTTGAAATTACCGTATCTAGTAGGCATATTGACAGTTGAAACTCGTTCTACCAGCTGATCATATACTTTTCTATATTCTTGTAATTCTTTGATGGTAATTAGTGGAATCTTGTGTTTCTTCGAGAACTGAATTAAATCATCTGTTCTCATCATTTTGCCATCATGATTCATTATTTCACAACATAGGCCACACTCTTTTAGTCCAGCTAATTTTAATAAATCAACAGTTGCTTCTGTGTGTCCATTTCTTTCTAGAACACCACCTTTTTTTGCAATTAAAGGAAACATGTGTCCTGGCCTGCGAAAATCAGAGGGTATTATATCTTCAGCTACACACATACGTGCGGTCAGTCCTCTTTCCTCGGCAGAAATACCTGTGGTCGTTTCTTTATAATCAATTGAAACTGTAAAAGCAGTCTTATGATTATCTGTATTGTTTTCAACCATAGGTGAAAGCATTAATTGATTAGCTAAACTTTCGCTCATAGGCATACAAATTAATCCTTTGG
This sequence comes from Streptococcus pseudopneumoniae ATCC BAA-960 = CCUG 49455, assembly GCF_002087075.1. Classification (GTDB taxonomy): domain Bacteria; phylum Bacillota; class Bacilli; order Lactobacillales; family Streptococcaceae; genus Streptococcus; species Streptococcus pseudopneumoniae. The sequence goes on along the minus strand of NZ_MWSM01000007.1, from coordinate 135,039 downwards.
CATAAGTAGCCATAAAATTAACATTTTCTGTTGTAGCTGCTTGTGCAGAACAAATTAAGTCTCCTTCATTTTCTCTATCCTTATCGTCTATAACAAGAACAAGTCGTCCCTTCTGCAATGCTTCTAATGCTTCTTGTATTTTTCGATATTCCATTGACTGATTATCCTTTCTGCTAAAATCCATTTTGATATAATAGTTCCTTAGATATTTCTGATTTTGGAGAATTATCCATCAGTTTTTGCACATATTTACCTAAGATATCATTTTCAAGATTTACTGTACTCCCGACTTGTTTACTCTTAAGAATGGTTTGTTCCAAGGTATGAGGGATAACAGATACTGAAAAGTTTACTTTGGAGACTTTAGCGACAGTCAGACTAATGCCGTCAATTGTAATAGATCCTTTTTCAACTATTAAATCTAAAATTTCTTTTTGTGTGTTGATTTGATACCATACAGCATTATTATCTTTTTTTATTGACGAGATTTTTCCTGTACCATCAATGTGTCCTGTAACGACGTGACCCCCAAGTCGACCGTTGACAGATAAGGCTCTTTCTAGATTCACCTCACTTCCATGTTTTAATAGAGTAAGAGCTGTTCGACTCCATGTTTCATTCATTACATCAACTGTAAAGGATTGATGATTGAAATGAGTAACTGTAAGACAGATACCATTTACTGCTATACTATCGCCTAAATGGATATCCGTTAATATTTTTGAGGCTTTAATTGATAGTTTACAATTACGAGAGTCTTTCTGTATTCTTTCAACTTTTCCGATTTCTTCAATTATTCCTGTGAACATGGATAAATCACTTCACTTTCTATGAGATAGTCATTTCCTATTTGAGAAAAAGCATAAGGTTTCAATCTAATAGCGTCATTTGGCAAAGAAATGCCTTCACCTCCGACAGGAAACTTGGCACTGCCTCCAAAAATTTTTGGTGCAATATATATTTTCAGCTCATCAACAATTTGTTGTTCCAAAGCACTCCAATTCATTAGACTGCCCCCTTCTAGAACTAGGCTATCAATCTGCATGTTTCCTAGATGTTGCATTAAACTCGATAAGTCTATATGATTGCCTTTTTTCTTTATGGAAAGTATTTCACAGCCATGATTTTGATATAGCTTCATTTTATTTTTGTCTTCAGAGGAAGTGGCAATGTAAGTTTTAATATCATTTGCTGTTTTTACGATTTTAGAGGTAAGAGGAGTTCGTAAATGTGTATCGCATATGATACGGATAGGATTTTTCCCTTCCTCCAATCTACATGTCAGCAAAGGATCGTCTTGAATAACAGTATTGACTCCCACCATAATTGCACTAACATGGTGTCGTAATTGATGCACATGCTTTCTTGCTTCTTCTTCAGTAATCCATTTGGATTGATTTGTTTTAGTGGCTATTTTTCCATCCATTGACATTGCATATTTCATAAAAACATAGGGTACATGCTGGGTAATATACTTTCTAAAACTTTTTATTAAGTTAAGACACTCATTTTCTAAAATTCCAACAGTAACTTGAAGATTATTTTCCTCAAGTATCTTTACTCCTTTTCCAGATACAATAGGATTACAGTCTAGGCTTCCAATGACTACTCTTGTAATACCACTATCGATTATAGCATCTATACAGGGAGGTGTTTTCCCGAAGTGACAACAGGGTTCAAGTGTTACATAAAGCGTCGCTCCGACAGGGGATTTTCTACAGTTTTTAAGAGCATTTCTCTCAGCATGTGGGCCACCAAAAAACTCATGATAACCTTGTCCGATAATGTGATTATCTTTTACAATAATTGCGCCAACCATAGGATTGGGATTGACGTAACCAGCCCCTTTTTGTGCCAGTTTTATTGCTAATTTCATATATTTTGAATCGCTCATCTCACTACCTCCAAAAAAATATACCTTGAATAGGGGACTACTCAAGGCATACAAAAGAAAACTTATGCGATTAACAAAAATGCTCTGAAATGACAAGTAATCATTTCAGAGCACGCAAAAAGCACAAATATACTTTTATCTTCTTTCATCCAGACTATACTGTCGGCTTTGGAATTTCACCAAATCATGCCTTTCGGCTCGTGGGCTATACCACCGGTAGGGAATTGCACCCTGCCCTGAAGATAGTTATTCAATTACAGATGATTATAGTACTTAATTTTGAATATGTCAACAGATAAATACCGATTGTTTTTGATATACTGTATTTGTGATAATCGATTCTCGCTCCTCGGATAAAGAAAATATGATATACTAGATAAACGAAATAAGAGAGAAGGAACACTATGTACGAATATTTAAAAGGAATCATTACCAAAATCACTGCCAAATACATTGTTATTGAAATCAATGGTATCGGTTATATCCTGCATGTGGCTAATCCCTATGCTTACTCAGGACAGGTCAACCAAGAAACTCAAATTTATGTGCATCAAGTCGTGCGTGAGGACGCTCATCTGCTTTATGGATTTCGCTCAGAAGACGAGAAAAAGCTCTTTCTCAGTCTGATTTCGGTCTCTGGGATTGGTCCTGTATCAGCTCTTGCTATTATCGCTGCTGATGACAATGCTGGCTTGGTTCAAGCCATCGAAACCAAGAATATTACCTACTTGACCAAGTTCCCTAAAATTGGCAAGAAAACAGCCCAGCAGATGGTGCTGGACTTGGAAGGCAAGGTAGTAGTTGCTGGAGATGACCTTCCTGCTAAGGTCGCAGTGCAAGCAAGCGCTGAAAACCAAGAATTGGAAGAAGCCATGGAAGCCATGTTGGCACTGGGATACAAGGCGACCGAACTCAAGAAAATCAAGAAATTCTTTGAAGGAACGACAGATACAGCTGAGAACTATATCAAGTCGGCCCTTAAAATGTTGGTCAAATAGGAGCAGAGCATGACAAAACGTTGTTCGTGGGTCAAGGTGACCAATCCGCTCTACATTGCCTATCATGATGAGGAGTGGGGTCAACCCCTCCATGATGACCAAGCATTGTTTGAGTTGTTGTGTATGGAAACCTATCAGGCTGTGCTGAGAGCTTTCTTCTATACTAATAGACGAAAGGGTGTGAAAATGATTTTTAAATGATACTGTGGAACGGAACAGTAGCCCTAGTATTGACTACTGTCGTTTCTATTCATATTGGCTATTCTAGGACTGAGATGAAAAAATCTATAAATGCTCAGAATAAAATTGAACCCGCAAATCTCCCCAAAACAATGGTGAGTCATGTACTTGTATTATTCCGAAAAAATACACCTCTGGTGCAGTGAGACAAATTGGTGTATCTTATAGTGGCTTCGTAGATGAAAGCTATACTCTACTATCACTCTTTGATGATGTAGAACAAATTGAAAAAGATAATAGACTTCAGACAGCTATTGATGTTGTCAGAGAACAGTTTGGTTTTTTAGCCATACAAAAAGGAACCGTCCTAACTGAAGGTTCCAGAAATATTGAACGCAGTAAACTTATCGGTGGTCATTCCGCGGGTGGATTGGAGGGATTAAAATGAAACAAGAAAAAAATACAGTACAATTTTCAGAAATCCGTAGCAAAGGATGTAATGATATTGAAATGCTTGAAAGATTTTTACATGGAATCGTTGAAACAGCAACTTCAAAACTTCGTCAGAGAAAACTCAAAACAACTGAAATATCGATACGACTAGTACATGCTAAATCTGAAAACCGATTACCATTGGAATTTACATTTAGCATTAAGCCAACAAGCTCATCTGTGATAATCTATACTGAGGTAATCAATCGCTTTAAAGAATGTTACACAGGTGGGGGAATTCAAGGTTTTACGATTCAATTTGATAAAAATACCCTTGCCTCTGCATAGAAAGGATTTGATATGATTGACCGTTCATATTTACCATTTCAATCAGCAAGAGAGTACCAGGATACAAAGATGCAAAAATGGATGGGCTTTTTCCTATCTGAACATGCATCAGCACTCTCTGATGATACAAACAAAGTAACGTACATGTCTGACTTATCACTAGAGAAGAAATTATTACTCCTCAGTCAAGTATACGCCGGGCAGCTACGCACACGCATTCAAGTGATTGAAAAAAACAAGCGTGTTTCCTACACTGGAACAATACCAAGTCTGACCAAAGATTTCATTTTGATAAAAACTACAACAGGTCACATCAATTTGAAATTAAAAGACATTATTAGTATTGAACTTGTCGAGGAGGTGCTCTATGAATCAGCTTGAGTTTCAGCGTAATCACCTACAAATGGACTATTATAGCGAGAGCTACCAAGATTTTGAACGTGACTTCTACCGCTACTCTAACATGAATATTCCATTGACCTTCCTAACTGATGATATCCTAAAAACAATGGCGACTTCACGTAAGAATTACTTTGTCCTCAATAAGGAAAAGTCCAGAGATAACCGCGATCACTTCTTCATATTTGAAGTAAGTACCGTAGATGAGAATCCGCTAATCTATCATTATACATATAAGAAAACTACAATATATTTAGCAGAAAAATAGGAGCAGTTCAATTGACTGTTCCTATTTTTAATATTCATAAAATCTAAAGTCTTTATACTCTTTAACAATGGAGTCGCCAACCAGAACAGACTATACTGACCAGCGACTACCTTAAATTTAATGTTTCAGATTTATTTTCTTATCTCTAATTTCATAAACTACATCTGCTACATTTTCGAGTAATCGTTTATCGTGGGTGATAAACACGATAGTTCCGGTGTACTCCTTCATTAGTATTTCCAAAGCCTCTAAACTTGGTATGTCAAGGAAGTTACTGGGTTCATCCATTATTAGGATGTTATATCTACCCATGAGCATTTTAGCAAGCAACAATTTTATAATTTCTCCACCGCTTAAAACAGATAAACTTTTTCCAATATCGTTCTGTTTGAACCCCATAGATGCTAGCACTGAACGAATTTCTGATATATTGTAGTCACAATCCTTCTGCATAAACTCCATAACATTCTGATTACTGTTGTACTTGTAACCATTCTGTGCAAAGTAACCTATTTTTGCCTTAGGCGAAATAGAAATTCCTTCTTCATGGTTTAAGATCATTTGGATTAAAGTTGTTTTTCCGATTCCATTACCACCAGTTAACGCCACTTTTGCTCCTAACGGAATTTGAAAAGATGCATTTTCAAACAGAGCCTTATCCCCAAATACTTTATTAATTTCTGCACCGACTATAGGGTATGGATTATGGAGCTCCAATGCTTTACTTTGCCTGAAACGAATTCTGCGAATGCCTTCCGGAGCTTCTACTTTTCCTAAGGCCGCAATCCTGTGCTCTAGGGTTTTAGCAGCATTATACATCTTTTTTTCCTTACTTCCTATTGATTTTTGATGAGCTAAACGCCCTCCGTCTTCAGTACTTTTTTTCTTTGAAGAACCTTTTGCCTTCTGTTCTATTTTACGAGCCTGTTTTCGCTTTTCCTCCGCAGCCCTTTCCAATCGGGCACGTTCCGCAATAAATTGTTCGTATTCTGCAGCTTGGCTCTTACGTTCTTCCTCTTTCTGACGAAGATAATCAGAATAGTTTCCCCAATACTCAGTGATTTTGCCATCTTTCAGTTCCCATATTTTATCTACTATTTCATCAAGAAAATAGCGGTCATGGCTAATAACTAACAGTGCACCTGTAAAATATTTTAGCTGTCCTATTAGAAAATCAATTCCTTCACGGTCTAAATGGCTCGTAGGTTCATCCGCTAAAATACCATGAACCTGTGCCGATAAGGCCTGTGCTATTTTAAGCCTTGTTTCTTCACCACCGCTCATAGTCTGTATATTTAATTGCTCAACACCTAGCTTGCCTACAAGTGCAAAATCTTTTTCCTCCTGCAGAGTTACTTCGTCCAACTGGGGAATATAGGCAAGTTCACCCAGACGATTCATTTTACATCCTGGGGGAGTTAATTCTCCTAAAAGTACCCTGAGTAAAGTGCTTTTTCCAGCACCATTTGCTCCTACTAAACCAATACGGTCATAATCATATACTTCTAATTCATTTATATCTAAAACATCGCGTCCTTTGAATTCCACACGAATGTCTTTTGCTTTTAATATTAATTCCATAACATTTCCTCCAATATTGTTTATTTTAAATCTAATTTTCTAACCTCAGTTATCATTTGGCAAACTATAGCAATGCCAATAATTAAAATACCTGATAGTAAAAACCAATGATTTACACCGATTTTATCAGCAAAGAATCCAGAAAGAATTAACCCAATTGGCATAGCAAGTGACATGATACTTCCGATCAAAGAAAATACACGTCCTAAATATTCAGGCTTAATTTTCTCCTGAAAAAGAGCTGTTTGCACACCGCTATAAAATGGCACCGAAAGCCCCATTATTGCACAGCAAACTACGAATATTACAAATCCATTTGGAGGAAGTATTCCCGAAACGGCTAAACTGGTCCCCATTATAAAAAATGAACTTGTTATTAGTAATACATGCTTTTCGAAGCCCCCTAATCTTCCTAATAATAAGCCTCCTGCTAGCATCCCAAATGCAAAGGAAATTTCCGTAATAGAAATATGCACAGGCGTTCCATTAAAGTGTTCCATGCTTATTAAAGGAAATAGTGCATTGATTGGCATATAAACAAAAGTATATAGTGTTCCTAAGAGTAATAAGGCAAACAATCCTTTGTTTTGTCTCAGAACCACAACTCCTTCTTTCATCTCCCTTATGAAATTTGGTTCTAAACTTTGCACTTGATTACCCAGCTTAGGTATACGTACAATTGCTACCGTAATAGATGCAATCACAGCACCCAATACGTCGATGGCAATAATAGCATTTAAATCCCAAACGGAGTATAAGAGTGCTGCAACTGCCGGACTAACAATATAGCTTATAGACTGCAAAGACTGACTATAGCCTGCGCATTTCGTTAGCTGTTCTTCTGGTACTAAAAGTGGTGTAACCGCATTGAGTGCTGGGGTATGAAAAGCTGTTCCAATGCTACGGATAAACAATACTATCATAATCATCCAGACAGGTAGCTCCATACAGAATGCAACAATAGCAAGCACTGCACCAGCTGCTGCGATAATTAAATCGGCACCAATCATTATCTTCTTCCTATCATGACGATCCACTAGCACACCAATGGCAGGTCCCAAAATCGCATAGGGTAAAAAACCTACTAATGAAGCCATAGACAAGACCATCGCAGATCCTGTTTTTTCTGTAAGGTAAAAAATAATCGCCATTTGCAGGATGGCACTAGTGATTAATGATACTGCTTGCCCTGCCCATATTGCATAAAATTTTCGTTTCCAATTGTTGTATTTTTCCATTTATATTATCTCCTGCATATTATTTTGCTTGAATTTCTATTTTGAATAGCATTCTAGGCAATAAAAAATGCAGGCCAAACCCCACAATGTGGCTTTTGGTCTGCATACATACAATTTGGAAACATTCATATTAAAGACATAGTTAAATAAAGGTATAGTTAAATAACCAATATCCTCACCGTAACTAATGAATGCTCAATATCGTATAAATAAGCACAACAAAAAAGCCTATCATCGGGTATAGATTCTGCTTTTTTTATTGCCAGCTTATCTTAAACGCATTGAGGCTGTCATAGTTTCGGTTCCTCCTACATCTTTGTTTATATCAATTTATAGTATAACACAACAAAATGATATGTTCAATATAAAAGTTATGGAATGAGACTCATACTTCCAATTCGATGCCAGATTTAAAGGATATGACGAAGTTTTCTTCATAGACTGTAACGCTCTGGATTATCTTCCTTAGTAGCAAGCGATTAGCTTTCACAAAATCTTCTGTTTGTAGTTTTAAAAATTCATCAGGATTTTCTAACTCAACCTCAAAATATTTCATTTTACATTCCCTCATTTCATTTATTGATAAATTGAGTTTGCAAAAAAGAGTGGACAATTTTTGTCTACTCTTAACCTTTAAAATAGTTTTTTTTAATCGATTTGAAGTTGCCTAAATTATTACTTATTCGGTAAAATGAAGTATTGCTTTCAACAGATTTCCTTCAACTACACTTCACTTGATTCAAACAAGGTGGGTACATTTCTATTCCCACAAACTCCTTGTCAATGGAAACAAACACGTACCCACAGGGTAAATGGAAATAGAAACTGATAATTTCTAGCTATCACTTCTACTCATTCCAAAAATTTTCTCACTCTGATACTTACCCACCATAAAGCAAAAAGCCTTGCAATCAAGGCTTTCATTATCCCTTTCGTTCAAAGGTTTCTAAGCTTTTACGAGCAGAGCGACACACTCAGCGGTTCGCTATCTCCGTTCTGTCTGCGTGCTAGCACTTGTCAATCACGGACAGCTATCGCATGGGCGGAAGTAAATGCTAATCTTCGTCGTTTTACTCCTTGACTAGCAAACTTACCGCCTCAACATGGTCTGTCTTGGGAAACGGTGCTCAACAAACGTCAAGCTTTCCGAGAAGCATTTTATGGCTATCAAATTCAAGCGGTCGCAGAAATGACCGATACTGAATTGGAAGACTTGCTGGATAATCCAGCCATCATCCGAAATAGAGCCAAGATTTTTGCTACACGCGCTAACGCCCAAGCCTTTCTACGACTACAGGAAGACCATGGCTCTTTTGATGCCTATCTTTGGTCTTTTGTTGAGGGGAAAACGATTGTTAACGATGTTCCCGATTACCGCCAAGCCCCAGCTAAAACACCTTTGTCTGAGAAATTAGCCAAAGATCTCAAAAAACGAGGCTTCAAGTTCACAGGACCAGTCGCTGTCTTGTCTTTTCTACAGGCTGCAGGGCTAGTTGATGACCACGAGAATGATTGTGAATGGAAAAGCAGGAATTAGTGTGTACAGGTAACTAGCATATCTGAGAATATAGAAAAAAGCTGAGAAATTTTTCCCAGCTTTTTATATATACTATTAGATTTGTTAGAGTGAAGTCAAAAAAGTGATTCCACCTAAAATAACACCAGCTGAATTTGGAATGATTAGTATCCAATCCTTCTTAGGTTCCTTTGTCCATCCATAAATAACCCAGATTAAGCAAGATATAGCAGCTGATAAAGGTTGAAATGGTTGAGCTTTATTTCCTTGTAAATTAGCGATAATTTGAGGTATGTAGGCAATAAATACTATAATTCCAATAAAGGCACCAATAGAACCTACGATTCGATTAATTTTTTGTTTTGTCATATACACCTCCTTCAAAAGGATACCATAGAAATTAGCGAAATGCAATAAATTCAGATACAAATTGTAACGAAAACCAATACAAAAGCACAAAAATAGAGAAACTATTTATTTTTTGTTATAGTCAAAGCGAATGACTTGTTCCTGTGCATCTACATAGGCGTGAACGCCAAAGGGAACAATGGCTCTTGGAGTTGCGTGGCCGACATTCAGATTATAGACAATCGGGATATTGCTGTCAATGATATCCAATAGTGCCTCTTTATAGTCGTCATGGAAAGTTTCATCCATAGGTTTTCCGACCAAGAGTCCATTGATGACCGCGAATATGCCAGTGTCCTTTAAAGTTAGCAACATCTTTTTGAAGTCTTCTGGCTTAGGCTTTTCTTCGCTTGTTTCGAGCAAGAGGATTTTCCCTTCCCAGTCTGACAAGTCAGGGAAAAGTTTGTATTTTTGGCAGAGCTCCGTGCTATCTGCGTATCGAGAGTTGTCAAAGATATCGTAGAGGGATTCGAGGCAACCACCGAGGATTTTCCCCTCGAACTGAGCACTTCCTTGCAACAAGTCAAAACCTGTATTTGTATGACTGACACGAGGTGTTTCCAGGGCCGTGGGACTAAAATCAGTTCGTTCCTCATACCAAACGTCACTAGGGCGGATTTCTGAAATTCTTCCCGTCTCAATCAATTCTTTAAAGTAGTGAAGGCTATAGGCTAGCATTTCTTTGTCTAATTCACAAATGTCTGCTAAAAAGGATTGACCATAAAAAGTCTTGATTCCTAATTTATGCAACATGAGGTGGTTCATGGTTGTATCCGAGAAGCCAAGAAAAATTTTTTGTTTGATAACCTTTTGGAGTTGGTCATTTTCAAAAAGATAAGGTAGCAAGCGATAGGTATCGTCTCCACCGATGGCACATAGGATCATGTCGATGCTATCATCAGAAAAGGCATGAATCAAATCCTCTGCACGAGCTTCAGGATGGTCCTTGATAAAGTCTAATCCTTTTAACGAATGGGGCAAAAAGATGGGATTGAGTCCCAGAACCTTGAGACGTTGGATACCCAAGTCCACTTCGTGTTTGACAAAATCCTCTCCGATAATGCCACTAGATAAACTAACAATACCAATAGTAGAAACCATATCTCATCCTCCTAGAAATAGATTGAGCCTATTTTATCACAAAATATAAGAGAAAGCTATGTGGGATTTCAGAAGAATACTTTTAATACTCTTCGAAAATCTCTTCAAACCACGTCAGTTTTATTTGCAACCTCAAAGCTGTGCTTTGAGCAACCTGCAGCTAGCTTCCTAGTTTGCTCTTTGATTTTCATTGAGTATAACTCAAAAAAGTAAGTGAAAAAGCAACCGCACCTGCAGTTGCTTTTATCGTTTTCTTATTCTTGATAGCGTGTTGGTCCTGCACTTGCACTACGGATATTCAAGCGTTTCTTGAGATAGAAGCGAAGGGCTAGGAGGGCTGCTCCAATAATAGCTAGTGGCAATGGATCCAGTACTGGGTTAAGGCTAGCTGGTAGGAAGCTTGTTGCAAAGAAGACAAGCAACCAAAGGAACATAGAAGCTAGGATAACTAGTACAGATTTCCAGAAAGGTGGACGTTGACTGCGATCCATATCTGGTCCATAGTATTGGTAAACAAAGTAGTACATCAAGTAGAAGGCAAATCCACCAACCAGTCCAACTAATAGAAGAGTAATCAATCCATAGCCGAAAGCTTGATCTGCCGCAAAGAAGGTTGTGAGGGCGCTGACAAGGGCAAAGAGGCTAGTGATGAAAAGAGCTGAGTCCATAATCATCAGTTTTGGATCATCATTTTCTTTTGGATGCTCTTTTTCGTACTGCTCTTTGACAGTGAAGCTATGAGCCCAATGAGTTGGTGCGCCGTATAGGGAACGGGCAGTTGTACCTTTAGATTGCTCCTCAAGGATTTGGGGAATGACTTCCTCAAAAATAGTCTGGATTTCAGCGTCTGTTTTCCCATCTTTGATGAATTGTTGGGTAGCAATGTGGACAAACTCTTGGTTTTTCTTAGTTAATTTTTGTAGATCAATCTGAGACATAGGAACTCCTCTTAGAACCATTTTTTATGGATGAGATAGAGAGTGAGCGAGACACTCATAGCAAAGGCGATAAAGACGATTAACCAGAAGGCATTTGGCTCTCCGTTTAGGGGAATTTCATTATCCTTAAAGTTCATCCCGTAGGCAGAAAAGACCATGGTTGGGATGGACATGACGATGGTCACAAGGGCCAAGGTTTTCATGATGTTGTTCTGGTTGTTAGAAATGATAGAGGCAAAGGTCTCTGTCATAGAATGCAAGACGTTTCCATAAATATCTGCCATCTCGATGGCCTGTTGGGTTTCAATCAGGGTGTCTTCAAGCAGGTCTTCGTCCTCAAGGTATTTCTTGATATTGCTGGTTGAACTGGTCAATTTCTTAATCACGCGCTCATTTGTTTTGAGGGAGGCCTTGAAATAGACGATAGTTTTTTCCAATTCCATGAGCTCAATCAATTCTTCATTACGAGTTGATTGATGCAGTTGACTTTCGATTTGTTCACTCTTACGGTCGATTGAACGAAGGGCTGTTAGGTAAAGCTCTGCATTGCGATAAAGAATTTGAAAGATAAAACGTGAACGCATGAAGGTATAGAAATTACGCAATCGACGGTTGATAAAGACATCAAGGACAGGTAGTGGTTCCAAACACGTAGTGATAATGGTTTCCTCAGTGATGATAATACCAAGCGGGATGGTTACGTAGTAGGTGCGGTTATTTCTTTCCTCCGTGACCGGCACGTCTACGATAATCAGGGTATACTCGTCTTCAATGGTAATACGAGACATTTCTTCCGCATCGAGCGGTGCTCGAAGGTCGGCAATATCAATATCGAAGGTGTTGGCGATTTCGAGTGATTCATTTTGAGTCGGATTGACGAGATTGATCCAAGTACCCGGTTCAAGCGTATCGATCTCTTTAAATTCAGTTGTTGTAGAGAGAAAAACTTGTTTCATATCCCTTATCCTTTCTCAGATTTTTTCACACTGTACTATTATACTACAAAATCGGCTTTTTTCAAATAAAATCTTATCAAAATACCGTTGTTATTGGCTTTTCACTTTGTTTTGAAACGTTGATTTTGGAATTTGCTCCCCTTTTTGCTCCCCTTATAGTGCTTTTAGTGCAGTTTCGTAGAATGAGACTGCTTTTTTTGCGTTCTCTTTTGAGAGGTGGCTATAAATGTCCATGGTCATGGATAAAGTAGAATGACCTAAACGGTGCTGAAGTTCTTTGTAAGGAATACCAGAGTTAAGCAATAAACTAGCGTGAGTGTGACGGAATCCGTGAAAGCCAATGTTAGGAACATCAGCACGCTTAAAATGTGTTAGCAATCTTCTTTTAAGTTTTGAACTGCAAGGATATTCATGAATGAAGTCAGAAAATACTACACTTTCACTTTGCCCTATCTTCCAAGCCTCTTTAGTTTGGCGTAGTTTGTACTGTTTCAGCATGCTAACAGTCGCTTGATCTATATCTATACCCCGATAACTAGCCTTAGATTTTGGGCTATTGATTTCTAGATCCCGATTTAGTGTTTTGGTAATATGCACAACGGCATTATCTAAATCTATATCAGACCAGGAAAGGGCCAAAGCTTCATTGATGCGACAACCAGTAGCCAATAGGAACTTATAGAGCGTTGCCTCATAGTAATAACGATATCTATCGCTATCTAAATTATCGAGATAAACAAGAAACTTTTTTAATTCTGGATTTTCAAAGTGCTTTACTTTTTGTCGTTTTGCTTTCTGAGTGTTACGAGGTAAAACAACATCACGGGCAGGATTGGACGGTATCGCTTGCATGGTTACGCCATACTGTAAGATACGTTTGTTTAAAGCGTGTATCTTGTCATAATGTAGAAAAGCCCCTTTTTCCCCTCTATTAGTCTTGTCAGCAAGTTCGTTGATAATGGACTGGATAAGTGGAGTAGTGAGCTTATCGAGCTTGTAAGCCCCCAAAATAGGCAATATATGATTATCGATTAGCTTTTTAACATTGCCTTGAGTGTTTGGCTTAACTGTATTCTTATAACTTTCCAACCAGAGATTGGCTAATTCTTGATAGTTTTTTATGGTGCTAGCCTTTTGTCTAGTAGATCCTGCTTTCTGAAAAGCAATTTTTTCTTGAGTAGCTTTCTGTTTTAATTCCTTTTGTGTCCGACCTGTTACCTTGGTTTTGACTTTCTTTCCTGTTACCTGGTCAACTCCTAGATATACATTAGCACGATAGACTTTACTACCGTCTTTTTTTATAACTTCAGTTATTTTCATGATGATAAACCTTTCTAAAATACATCAGCAGGCAAGCTATTATCAAAAAGGTTTTATATCATGCTAGGGCTTCATAGTTTGCCCTGTATTCGATTTTAAATAGTCAGACGATAAATAATACCAGAGTTGGAAACAAGGCGGATATGGGGCTAATATGGGCTTGTTTATAGTAAACAGGCCTATATTTAAAGTTTTTAATCGTCAGTTAGCTGTTTTAAAGTTTTTTCAAAGTCCGAGTTTATCTTTTGAGTTTTGTTGAATAGTTGGTATTCTGCTTTTGCTTTATCTTTCGCAACCTTGGAAGTGATTTTCCCATGACCTTCTAAAATATCGTATTCTTGGAAAGTCAAAAAGCGGTCAATGCTTTGGGCTAGTTGTTGCATTGTCTGAGCTTTTCGCTGTTCTATCTGTCTTTCCAGATAATCAAAATAGCTAGATATTCCTCTTTCAAGGGAACGGATTTCTGTTTCTGAAAGGTAATTCTTTGCTATTTGGGTATCTGCTTGCAGTATGCGACCATTAGGGGAGTTTTTCCATGTTGTAAGTCCCATGTTGTCTTTTGTATGGTCAGCTTTCGTGTAGATAATTTCCGCAGCAGTTTGGCCAGTGATTGCATAATGAAACTTATTCTGTACATCAGCATAGAATTGCTTAGTCAACGTACTTTGTGGATCATAGTCAATAGAAATTTCTGCAAAAATATCTGTAATCTGCAACCATATACGACGCTCACTAGCTCGGATAGAGCGCACGCGCTCCAAGAGCTCACGGAAATAGTCTTTTTCCAGCAAGTTTTCGCCTTGTTTCAGACGGTTGTCATCCATGGCGAACCCTTTTATCATGTACTCACGAAGTACCGAAGTAGCCCACTGTCTAAATCTCGTAGCTTTTTGGGAATTGACACGGTAACCAACTGAAATGATGGCGTCAAGGTTGTAGTAAGTAATTAAGTAATTCTTCCCATCGGTAGCAGTTGTTTCCATTTTGGAAATAACTGAATCTTCTTCTAATTCGCCCTCTTCAAAGATATTTTTTAGGTGTTTACTAATTGCAGGAACACCGACGTCAAAAAGTCTAGCCATTTCTTTCTGACTAGTCCAGATAGTTTCGCCTTTGATGATGACACTAGCTGTTTCGCTATCGTTATCAGCGGTATAGATTAAGAATTGTAATTCGTTCATGAGATCCTTTCTAAAATATTGTAAGTGGTTGACATTTGTTGACATCAATAAAATTAGTAGATATGGGGCTTATATAGGCTTGAAGCTTGAGCGAAGCACGAGAATCCACGCGCTTCAGGATTGTTGAACATTGTGGCGCGTGGGTTAGTCTTTCTTTTCAATATCAATCATTATTTGAATATCTTCATCATTCACTTTGTAATCCTGAGTACCTTCACCAATCCACCAATTTAATGATTTTAAAAATCCATATTCTTCTTTACTAACTTTTCCATATTGATTTTCGAACCAATCGAAATAATTGGATTGAATTTTTGAAATTATTTCACGCTTAATTATTTTAAATAATTCGCCCTTATCATATGGTGCAATGTATTTTTTTAGAAAGCCTATACTATCATCATCAATATCTATGCTAACAGTAAATGAATTATAATCCAAATCATAAAAGTAAGCTGAAATATACCAGATACTAAAATTATCTCCCATTGGGGTATTCATAAAATTAACTTCTAACCCAAAATCACAACTAACTTCAATATCTATATTATCTGCTTGATGCTGATAAAAATCCAAACTCTCTATTTGAGAACTGTTAGGCTTTTCATCTAATTCAAATGATTTTAGAGAAACTTTTATATCTTTATTATCGTATATACTTTCTACTTCGTAATCATAGGGTAAAAAGTCAAAAAAATCCTTTGGTTCTATTTTTAGCGCCAAACAAATTTTATTTAATGTTATGTAATCTATTTTTGTACTGCTGTTATTAACAATTTTAGACAAGGCTGCTGGAGTTATTCCAGTTTTAACTGATAGCCATGCAGCTGTTTTTTCTTTTGTCTTCAAGATATTTGCTAAATTATTTTTTATCACAATCATCCCTCCTTAGATACATTTTACAATTATCTTCTGAAATACACAATAAAAAATTATCGCAAAGAATAATTTTTTTGTTGACAATTTATTTTTTATTGGTTATTATTATTCTATGCGATAATTATTGCATAGAATAATAACGAGAGGGGTTGACGATATGAACAATAATTTTCGTGTCATATTAGCAAAACAACGTAAAAAAGTTAGTGACGTTCACAAGGCAACAGGCATATCAAAAAGCGCACTCATATCACTATACTATGAACGCACAAAGCGCCCAGATATTGAAACCTTGCTAAAGATTGCTAACTATCTAGGTGTTTCTATTGATGAACTACTAACACCAGAAGATTAAGAAAGGCAGGCAAGCAATGAAGAGGAACTATACAAGGGTCATCGATGAAATGCGAACCACTCACGGGCTGAACTTGGTAGCTATTGGCCAACGGATAGGCATAGACCCCCGAACAGTTGGCAAGTGGGCACAGGGCAAACATAAGCCCAACAAGGAAAGCAGAAAAAGACTAAACAAGTTATACAGAGAGGTTAAGCAAGACATGACAACACAGCAAAAAGATTTATGTGATTTTTTTGGGAACTTCTTTCCCAAAGGAGAACCACACAACAAAAAGGAAGTTTTGGAAGTTGTGACAACTCAACGATTTGGATCTAAACACTTTGATGTTTATGGAGACATTCAAAATCCGTTATTTGTAGCGGTAGAGGTTGCTGAGATGATTGAAATCCAAAACACCACAGATTTACTAAAACGGGTAGATGATGATGAAAAGCTGACCTATGTAATATATAGGGCAGGTCAAAAAAGAGAAATGAATATGCTGACAGAGTTCGGAGTCTATGAAGTATTATCGCAGTCACGCAAACCACTAGCAAAAGAGTTTAAAAAAGTGGTCAAGCACATTCTGAAAGAAATCCGACTAAATGGCTACTACATGGCTGGGGAACTGGTGGAAGAACCACAGACCACTATAAAAGCCCCTGACACGTTGGCAGAGGCAGAGCGGTATTATATCGATACACTAGCCAAAGCTATTGCAGAGGCTCAGAATATGGACGAGAAGAGCCGTCTGACAAGCAAGCTAACCCGATTCATGCAGGAGGTAGAACCACAATGGAATTAGTCTACATGGACGGCAAGAAAGAGCCGTATACGCTGAGCAGTATTGTGGCAGAGTGTGCAGAAGTTAAGCACAGACATTTGAAGATTTTGCTGAATAAGCACCGAGAGGACTTTGAAAGCTTTGGAAAGGTGCAATTTAAAATTTCACCTTCAGAGAGTGGGCAAAATGTACGGGACTATATTTTGAATGAGCAACAAGCAACATTGCTGATCACTTACTTACGGAATACAGAACCCGTCAAGGGGTTTAAAAAGAACCTAGTCAAAGCCTTCTTTGAAATGCGTGAGGAACTTTCTAAGTTTCGTATGCAGAGGGCGCTAGAAAAGCCAAAAAGAAAAACACTGCATGACAGTATTGAGAACTGGGAGGCAAAACCCAAGCACGCGCATAGCACCATGAACAACCTGCTACTGAAGGCAGTAACCGACAGGAATGCTAAACAGTTAAGGGAAGAACGTGGGGGCTACAATGGCATCGATAGCTTGACCAGTGACGAGCTGGAGCAATATCAAGCATTTGAGGATATGGTAATAGCCATGATTGGCTTGAATATGAGTTATCAGGAAATCAAAGCTATGGCATTCAGAAATAAAAAAACACGCCAAAGAAGCGCGTGAGAGCAACAAAAAAGGCTTAGCAATAACCACACCGCAGAGCCTTTCACACTAACACTAAAACGAATTTAACAAAAAGCAGGCAAGCTATTATCAAAGAGGTTTTAGTAAAGATTTATACCTAGATTATAGCATATTTAGGGCAATTTGACCATACGGAGAGCGCCAACTCTTAAAACTGGTACTTTCTCACGCTTTCAATTTGGCGACTCTGAGCGTGAGGAAATCGTCTATAAGAAACAACTCAAAAAGCCCCACGCTCTCGGTCGGCAAACTTCTGAGCGTGAGGAACTTCATTGCAAGAAAAACTGTATAAGAAACAACCATTCAAAATCCCCACACTCGCCATCGCCCAACTTTGAGTGTGAGGATATCCTGGATAGTAAACGACAATTAAAAGGCCAACGGAGGAAAAACATGATAGCAGATCAATTAGAAGCTATTTCAACAAATTTAGAAGAAATACAAGAAATTCTTGTAGGAGATGGAACTGCATTAGCTAAAAGAGAAATCAGCAGGGTATTGAACGACTTGGATGATGTCTACAATGAACTAACTAGCACAGAATACCGTGAACAACAGGAAACACTTAAGGAACAGACGGAAAGGATGAAACAGAGAGTAGTTGCTGAAGTAATAGGAGAACTAGAAGAACGAGAAGAGTCTTATTACAGAAATTATTGGGGTGATACTAAGTTTATAAAGCTACTTTCCAACTTTGATGGATTTCTTTTCTTAAACACTTACCTAGCTGAAATAACTAAAGAGAATGACTACCCTATGACTCCAGACCAAGTATTTAATTATGTATGGGAAGTTATAGCGGTTGATATCGCAAGAAAAAAACGAGGGAAAAAGAACGTTTTGGATTCATGGACAGACTCACCCCTATATACTCGTGGAATGATGATTGATTAGGAGGCAATGCAATGACACTAGACCTAGAAAACATGACACAAGCAGAATTTGATAAACAAATGGCTGAAATCAAGGAGAGAAATCCGAACCTCTTTCAATTCATCACTGATTTTTTAGATAGAAAGGTAACACCCGAAGAGGTGGACGACTTGTTGAATATGGAGCGAGCTGAACAAGTGGAATATATTAAGAATTACAAAGCGAGGGTATGACATGAATGAGTTAGATTTGAGCAACACACAGGCGATTTTTGTTACCGTGGTACTGATTGGCTTACTGCTTTATCTAAACCACCGAGACCGCAAAAAAAGCGCCCAATTTGAGCGAGAAAACCAACAGACGATAGAAACACCTAGCGAGGATTTAAACCCTGAATATGGGCGTTATATTCAGCTTGCAGGGGTAAGAGTTTACGGAGGGATGAAATGAGTTACATAGTGAAGATATACCTTGATAGTGAAAAAATACCAGATGAACCTTATTTTACTAAAGATATTTTTCTAGCTACGTGTATGGACAATGCAACAAAGTTAGCTGTAACTATGGGCTTGTTGACAAAACAAGCGTTTGATTTAGAGACTAAGACAGCTATTTTGAAAACCTTGGATACAATCATAGAAACTCAAAAAGATATTTTGCAAGGGGTAGCAAGCGGACAAATAACCTTTTTGAATAAAAGCAAAGAAGAGGAGGAACTGAATGAGTCTATCAGAGAATGACAAACGAGTACTAAGACTAATCAAGGTAGGTGCTGAGAACTCCATAACAGGGGCAGAAATCAGCCTACTCACCAAACTAGCAGAAAGAACCGTGCAAGATATTATCAGTCGTCTAATCACGCGCCATAGCGTTCCTATTGTTGGGGTTCGCCATGGGACATTTAGAGGATATTTTATCCCAGCTAACAAAGAGGAGCTACTGGACGGAGCAAAAACATTTTACAATCAGATACGAGAAGAAGAAAAGCGCCTAGCGGTGTTGATGAACAGCGACCTAGAAAGCTACAAAGAAACCTTGAAGGAGGTGGGCGGATATGTTTAGCCTAAGCCGAGAAAGCGAGCAAGACCTAGCGCATGGCATTCTGGAAGTAGTGGAAAGATACCTGGAAGCGCGTGATACAGTCAAACCACGACTGACAGGTTTAATCTCAGCCCAGGAAGTCATGGGCGAGTTAGATATAAAATATCTGACACTCCAAAAGTGGGAAAAAGCAGGGCTAAGGCGATACCATCCACCGCTTGAAGATACAAGAAAGGTTTACTATAAAATAACTGACATCTGGAAGTTTCTGGGGGTAGAAAATGGGTAGATACATGACAGAGCCAGCTTATGCTGGTATGAAGTTAGCCAAGGAAGATAAAACCAAGGTCAGACGCCCAAAGTTGAAGCAACTCAAAGAACGGAAACAACTGAAGAAACTGAGGAAGAAACGTCGGAAAGGGAGCTGATATGACGATTTACGAGGCTAGAGGCTTTCAGGGTAATCTTGTCTATCCATTTGATAAAATTGAGCCGTTCCAGTACATTGAACGCTTTAAGCCTTTGGTAGTCCCTGAAGGGGCAAACATTGAAGAATTTAAACGTACACAAGCGCCTTACTGTATCAGTGGGAAAGTGACGCCAGAAAAGCATGGCAGTTACAAGCGAAACAACTCCAGTCTAATCTATCGGGATTTGATTTTCCTTGATTATGATGATATACAGGGGACGACTGAGGGCTTTATAAAGACCGTTTCTAGCGCTTTATTTGGCTACTCTTACATCTTATACCCGACTATCAAACATAGCTTAGAAAAGCCCCGTTTTCGCCTTGTAGTGAAGCCTGATAACGTGATGAATGAGGCAACCTATAAGCAGGTAGTGAAAGAGATTGCTGACAAGATTGGACTACCCTTTGATATGGCCAGCCTTACATGGTCACAACTCCAAGGGCTACCAGTAACAACAGGCAACCCAGCAGACTATCAAAAAATCGTAGAGCATGGCCTAGATTATCCAGTACCACAGACTACGGCTGAACCAGTCAAACGGAATGCTACAAGCCTTCCATACACTCCAAGGCCAAGCGGTCAGAAATCTATGACCATGAGGATTATTGACACGCTTTTCAACGGATTTGGAGATGAGGGAGGGCGCAACGTAGCACTGACACGCTTTGTAGGCTTACTCTTCAATAAGTGGGTTGATTGTGACCTAGAGACAGCCTATGAACTAACAAAGATAGCCAACAGCGTGACAGTTGAACCATTGCCTATTGAAGAGTTAGACCGCACTTTTAGCAGTATAGCACGGGCTGAATATAGAAAGAGAGGATAGAACCATAGAACTAGAAGAATTAGGAAACCTAGAAAGTGAAATCTTAGAGGCGCGTGAAAGCGAAGATAAGCACTTTAAGACTTTCAAAGGTGTTAGGGGACAGCTTATCAAAGAGTGTCAAGAAATCAAGGACAAGGCTTATCAGCAAGCTTATGAAGAAGTTATGGCAGACAGCAAACACCTTGAAAATGTAAAGGCAGGCAGGTTGACCGAGGCCCAGCATGAAGAACTAGCCCAGCAGAAAGGCGAGGAAAAGAGCAGTAAGGCCTTACCAACTAATCCGCTGGGAGTTGCTATTATGTTAAAAAAGTACGTCCGATTTATTAGAATTAAGCCAGAGGCACAAGGGCAAAAAGCCCCATTATATTTCTATAATCCTGATTTTGGTATCTGGTTAGAGGATAATGAATTTTTGCAAGATCTTATTTCTGTCATTTATCCAAACGCAACGGAAAAACAGGCATTTGATACGCTTTATAAAATAGCTAGACAGAGCCAAATGAGGGAAATCCAAGGCAATTATACTGTAATTGGGAAACAGCTATACAATGCTAAGACAGGCATTTTTGAAGAAACGACACCAGAGATTACAGCAACAAGAAAGATAAAAACAGGTTATAGCCCTGGAGCAGAAGAGCCTATAATTAACGGCTGGAAGCCGACAGCTTGGCTTTTAGAGTTGTTTGACGGTGACAAGGAGCTTTATAACCTTGCTATCCAGATTATAAAAGCAAGCGTCACAGGGCAGTCTTTGCAAAAAATCTTTTGGCTTTTCGGTGAAGGTGGAACAGGAAAAGGAACTTTTCAGCAGTTACTTATAAACCTAGTTGGTATGGAAAATGTGGCAAGTTTGAAGATCACTGGTTTAACAAAAAGTCAATTTTCAACGTCTATATTATTGGGAAAGTCGCTTGTAATCGGTGATGATGTACAAAAGGACGCAGTAATTAGAGACACTTCAGATATGTTTAGCTTAGCAACAGGCGACATAATGACCATAGAGGACAAAGGGAAACGCCCTTATAGCATACGCCTTAATATGACGGTAGTACAATCTTCTAATGGTTTACCAAGAATGAACGGGGATAAATCAGCTATTGATAGGCGATTTAGAATTTTACCTTTTACCAAAATATTCAAAGGTAATCCTAACAAGGCTATCAAAGACGATTACATTAACCGCAAAGAAGTGCTGGAGTACCTGGTTAAGTTGGCTATTGAAACACCAATCGCTGACATTAACCCTACGAAGTCTATTGAAATACTTGAAGAACACCATAAGGACATGAACCCCGTTATTGATTTTGTTTCTAAGTTTTTTACTGATGAATTGACAAGTGAGTTTATTCCTAATAGTTTTGTCTATCACGTTTGGAAAGGTTTCCTAGAATACTATGGTATTAAAGAAAACAGGTCAGAAATGGGCTTACATCGAGAAATCAAAAGCAACCTGCCTGAAGGTTTCGCAGTTGGCCAGAAGGTTATCCCTGCAGGGCAACAGATCCATAAAGGTTTTTATCCTAAAGAAGACCTACCGCCGTTTGCAAGCGTAGCCTATGCTAATGGTAGGGCAACACCCGAAAAGCAGAAAAAGCCAAAGAATGAACGCGGGTATTACAACCATTGGCCAGAGTACAAAAAGAGAAGGAAAAGAAAATAAGAATTTTATACACTTTACACAGTAGGGCAAAAGTTTTATACACTTAAAAACGTTGTCATATCAAGGGTTTTATACACTTTATACGAAAAACACGGAAATAAAAAAATTTCCTTATATTATGTTTTAAAAATGGGGTCCCTATTATCCCTATATATGTTTTTATTTTAATGTATAAAGCGTATAAAGTGTATAAAACAATAGCAAAACCCTTGGCATTACTGACTTTATTTTTTATACACTTTTAAAAACAAGTGTATAAAATTTGTAAGAAGCGTATAAAAAAGGGGACAGAAAAATCAATTAAGTACAAAAGGAGTAAAAAACATGAAAATTAAACTATTTTTTTATTACAAATGGCAACAATCACTAGAAAATTTTGAACAGGAAGTAAATGATTTTATGGCGACCGTGCAGGTAATTGATGTAAAACATTCAACCGCAACCGTAGGAGATAGTGATGGTATGGGTGCGATTGCTGGTTTGCTAGTATTATACAGATAACAAAATGGGGTAGATAGTACCGACCCCCTTGCAATGGTGTAACTACTAGTGACACCCTTAAAACAGAAAGAGGAAAAACAACATGACACTAAAAACATTTTCAGATAAAGCAAAAACATTTACTTTCACTTACGAATTTAAAGACCTAGATACTGCTATGGTAGCAGGTCACGCGCTACTGGAATATATGACTGGAACTTATGAAGTACCATCTATTTCAATAACTCACAAGGATAAGGGAACGCTTGTCGCCGAGTATGTGGAGGATAGCAAACTAAACAAGACCTTCAAGCGTATTTGTGACAGTTTTAAAGATTACTACAACCAACCAGTGAACGATGAAGCATTTGAAGAACGTTACAAACGGGAGCGCGTGCTTCAACTCAAAGAGTCAGAGGATTTTGAGAGTTTGCTGGAAAAGGTCACAGACTACGAGCTGGAACTATTAGACTATGCTGATCGCTTGCTTTCTGATACGCCTATCCCTATGGACTCTATGACCGCTTTTGGTACGTTGGAAAAGCTAGGCGATGAAAGTATTAGCCTACTCCAAAAGTTGGACGTAGAGGGCGAATATAAAGGCCTTGCTGGTTATACAGAGCATTTGAAGTAGAACACAGGGGAGCAATCCCCTTTTTGCTATCAAGTCAATAGTTTTGGGTTTTTCCATATAGGGGGAAATAATGAAGCAGTTAGCAATAGAAGCAATCACTAAACCAATGAAGCTGAGAGGAATATCTAAGGGTATAGCCGAGTTGGACGGTCAACGTTTAGAGATTGATTTGGACAGTTTAATGATTGATTTTGGTGGAGAGTCATTTGAATTAGACAGAATAGCAGGAACTAAGGGAGGTAATCGATATTTCTTTCTTTGCCCTGATTGTGGGAGACGGTGCAGGTTGCTTTATAAACGGTATTTGTATTTTAGTTGCGGTACTTGTCTAGATATCCACAAGAGTACCCTGAACCGCAGTAAAACGGATTGCCAATACTACTGGGAGCTTGCACTAAAAGAAGCCAGAAAGGTAGAACCAGGGTGGAGTCCTAGACGTGGTAGATATATGTTTGATGGTTTCCCTGAAAGACCAAGGTATATGAAACGTGACAGGTATCATAAGCACTACAAGAAGTTTTTGAAGTATATGGAAAAAGGGGATAGATTTTGGCTGAATGGTTTGAGATTGTAGGACGATATGAAGTAGTGTGCAATTTACAAAACAAACAAATACTACATATTAGACGGTTTGAATGTTAAAAAAGCTAGATATATCAAGGGTTTAAGTAAGCAGAGCGTTCCAAAAAAAGGGTGCGATAAATGGAGCGCGTGTTTTGATAAAAAAATTATTCGTTTAGGAAAAGGAAACAGGAAATACTTAGGTTTTACTTAGGTAGTGGCAGTAAATATGCCTGACAAACGGCAGGGTTATGTGTTGAACTCCGAGCGAACGCCGAGAAAGTGGATATATCCCCCTATCATTTATCAAGCAGATAAGACCAATAATAACCCTCCTTAACTCCCTGAGAAACGACAAGCAGATAAGCGAAGTTTTTAGCCCTCTTATTTCGGATCTACTCCTTGCAGAATGACAAGGAAATAAGAGAGATAAAAACATCCCTTAATTGCTTATCAAACCATAAGGAGATACGGGGGCTATCCCCCCACCCACGCGCTTCTATGAGCTTCACCCGTCATTGTACATTTTTTCTCACGGGAACAGATTAAGTCTTGAACCATGAGCAAAAGAAAAAAGCCAGCACGGGGCTGACTCCTTTATAAATTATTCCTTAAAATTATTATACCATGAAGGAGTATCAACTTGACCATTAAAGAAATAGAGGAACAACTAAAAAGAGTAAAGAAAGGAAACGACCTTATCCAGAGATTGCAACTAAAGTACCAGAGCTTAGACAATGGGCTATTATCAGGATCCAATCAATTCACTACAAGGGTAAAAACTAGCAAAACCAATACCACCGAGGATAAGATATTGGAAACCTTGGAACTTAAAGATGAGATAGTGGAGCAAATGCAAGCTATTATGGATGAACGATTTGAAGTTTTGAACATGATCAATCAGTTAGATGATGTAGTTGAAAATTTGGTTTTGGTAATGTTATATGTGAACAACTTACCTATGGCTCAGGTTTGTAAGGATTTGGATTTTAGCAAGATTCAAATTTACAGAATTAAGAAAAAAGCCATTGAGAACTTGGCCAAGGTGAAAAATGCCAATCGATAAAGAAAAGACAACAAAGCAGGCCTACAGATTTCTGAAAAGCTATCACTCATTGGTTAAATTGAGCCTAGACGGTCAAGATGGAGCGTTTGAAGTCAAAGCGGTGGAGATAGTGGGCATGATTGAGGCTTACAGGGACAATCTGGACGATGTAAGGCGTGAGATATTCGCCAATCTCTTTACAAGACGAGCAGGAGAGAGGTTAAAGCTATGGCAATTATACGAGGTTCTGGACATCGATAAGGCTCAATATGAGCGCCTCAAAGCTGAGATACTGCTAGACTTTGCTAAAAGCTATCGTGGTGGTGTTTTGTTGAGAAATGTTGAAATTTAAGCGAGAGAACATGAACAATTATGAACATATTCTACCAGTCGTTGAACAGCTTAAAAATGCTCTCTGGGTCTGAAAAGTTCCTACATATTCCACCGGAACGGAGAATTAGAAGCGTAAATGTTGGCAAATGTAGGCTGAGGCTTCATATTTGCCCCCTATTTTGCTTTGTTTCAAAACACCATGGATAAACTACAAGCCCTCAGAAACGAATCTGGGGGCTTTTGTGAGGTCATAATCATATAAAGCACGCGCTTCATGGTATAATATACCTATCAGCAACCAGCAATAAAAAAGCACGTTTGACCGTGCTAGTTTCTTGCCTGCTGAACTCGTCAAATCTTAGCCCTTTTGTGGGGCTTTTTTGCTCCCCTTTTTGCGTACTTTGGGGGAGCAAGTAGTAAAAAGTAATATTAGTGATTTTTGTTAAAAAGCGCGTGATATATGGGTTAGGAAGCCCTAAGGAAACATAAAATAAGCAGTTTTTGATTATACTACAAAATCGGCCTTTTGGGTAATAGAATCTCACTTTTTTTGGTATAATGGTAAGCAATAATGGACTAGAAAGAACAAAGATGCAAGATAAAATTGTCATTCATGGGGCGCGTGCCCATAATTTAAAAAATATTGATGTGGAGATTCCGCGAGACAAGTTGGTTGTCGTGACTGGCTTGTCAGGTTCAGGGAAGTCCAGTCTGGCTTTTGATACCCTCTATGCGGAGGGACAACGTCGCTATGTAGAGAGTTTGTCCGCCTACGCTCGTCAGTTCTTGGGAAATATGGAAAAACCAGATGTAGATGCCATTGATGGTCTCAGCCCAGCTATTTCCATCGACCAGAAAACGACTAGTAAAAATCCTCGCTCGACGGTGGGAACGACGACTGAAATCAATGACTATCTGCGTCTCCTCTACGCACGTGTGGGGACGCCTTACTGTATCAACGGACATGGAGCTATCAAGGCTTCTTCTGTGGAGCAAATCGTTGATAAGGTTTTGGAGTTACCTGAACGCCAGCGCTTGCAGATCTTGGCTCCTGTCATCCGCAAGAAAAAAGGTCAACATAAGAGTGTTATCGAGAAGGTTCAGAAAGATGGGTATGTCCGTGTCCGTGTGGATGGGGAAGTCTATGATGTGACCGAAGTGCCAGACTTGTCCAAGAGCAAGCAACACAATATCGATGTCGTGGTTGACCGTATTGTCATCAAGGAGGGCATTCGTAGTCGTCTCTTTGATTCCATTGAGGCTGCCCTTCGTATCGCAGAAGGCTATGTCATTATCGACACTATGGACGATTCGGAGTTGCTCTTCTCTGAGCATTATGCCTGCCCAGTTTGTGGATTTACTGTTCCAGAGTTAGAGCCACGTCTCTTCTCCTTCAATGCTCCTTTTGGCTCTTGTAGTGAGTGTGACGGTTTGGGCATCAAGTTGGAGGTGGATACTGATTTGGTAGTGCCAGACGCCAGCAAGACCTTACGTGAGGGAGCGCTAGCACCTTGGAATCCTATCTCATCCAACTACTATCCAAACATGCTAGAGCAGGCTATGACGACCTTTGGAGTGGATATGGATAAGCCTTTTGAGGACTTGTCAGAAGAAGATAAAAACTTGATTCTATACGGCTCAGATGGCAAGGAATTCCATTTCCACTATGAGAATGAATTTGGTGGCGTGCGCGATATCGACATTCCGTTTGAGGGAGTTATCAATAATATCAAACGTCGTTACCATGAAACCAATAGCGATTACACTCGCACTCAGATGCGTCTCTACATGAATGAGCTGACCTGCGGAACCTGTCAAGGCTATCGTCTCAATGACCAGGCCTTGTCTGTCCGTGTGGGCGGCCAGCAAGGGCCACATATTGGAGAAATCTCAGACCTGTCTATCGCTGACCACTTGGACTTGGTGAGCCAGCTGACCTTGTCTGAAAATGAAGCCATCATTGCTCGTCCCATTCTCAAGGAAATCAAGGATCGTTTGACCTTCCTTAATAATGTGGGTCTTAACTATCTGACTCTGTCACGTTCAGCAGGAACTCTTTCAGGTGGGGAAAGCCAGCGTATTCGCTTGGCAACCCAGATTGGTTCTAACCTATCAGGCGTCCTCTATATATTGGATGAGCCGTCAATCGGTCTCCACCAGAGGGATAATGACCGTCTCATTGCCAGTCTCAAAAAGATGCGTGACTTGGGCAATACTCTCATCGTGGTGGAACACGACGAAGATACCATGCGTGAGGCTGATTATCTGATTGACGTTGGTCCCGGTGCCGGTGTTTTTGGTGGGGAGATTGTTGCCGCAGGTACGCCCAAACAGGTGGCTCGCAACAGTAAGTCTATCACAGGCCAGTACTTGTCAGGCAAACGTGCCATTCCAGTACCAGAAGAGCGACGTGTCGGAAATGGTCGTTTTATCGAAGTGACAGGAGCGCGAGAGAACAACTTGCAAAATGTTACTGCTCGCTTCCCACTAGGAAAATTCATCGCAGTGACAGGGGTGTCGGGCTCAGGCAAGTCTACCTTGATCAACAGCATCCTCAAAAAAGCCATTGCCCAGAAGCTCAACCGTAATTCAGACAAGCCTGGTAAATTTAAGACTATTACAGGGATTGAGCATGTAGACCGATTGATTGACATTGACCAGAGCCCTATCGGACGAACGCCAAGGTCTAACCCTGCTACCTATACAGGAGTTTTTGACGATATACGTGACCTTTTTGCCCAGACAAACGAAGCCAAGATTCGAGGCTACAAGAAGGGTCGTTTCAGTTTCAACGTCAAGGGTGGTCGCTGTGAAGCCTGTTCAGGCGATGGGATCATCAAGATTGAGATGCACTTCTTGCCAGATGTTTATGTGGCTTGTGAAGTTTGCCACGGAACCCGTTACAACAGTGAAACCCTAGAAGTCCACTACAAGGAAAAAAATATCTCGCAGGTCTTGGATATGACCGTCAACGATGCGGTAGAATTCTTCCAACACATTCCAAAGATTCAGCGCAAACTTCAGACCATCAAGGATGTGGGACTGGGATATGTGACGCTAGGGCAACCAGCTACCACCCTTTCTGGAGGAGAAGCCCAGCGTATGAAGTTGGCTAGTGAACTTCACAAACGATCGACAGGAAAATCTTTCTATATTCTGGATGAGCCGACGACAGGTCTTCATACCGAGGATATTGCTCGCTTGCTTAAGGTTTTAGCTCGCTTTGTAGACGACGGTAATACAGTCCTTGTTATTGAGCACAATCTGGATGTTATTAAGACTGCAGACCATATTATTGACTTGGGACCTGAGGGCGGTGTCGGTGGTGGAACCATCATCGCAACAGGAACTCCAGAAGAAGTAGCGACCAATGAAGCCAGCTACACAGGACAGTATTTGAAAGGAAAGTTACATCATGAATAAACGTGTACAAGCATTTCTAGCTAAAATGCAAGAAAAAGAACTAGATGGTATCATCATCAATAACCTTAAAAACGTCTATTACCTGACTGGTTTTTGGGGCTCAAACGGAACAGTCTTTATCAGCCGTGACCGTCAGGTCTTGGTGACAGACTCTCGCTATATCATTGCAGCCAAGCAAGAAACCAGTGGTTTTGAGATTGTGGCTGACCGTGATGAATTGGCTGTCATTACAGGAATTGTTAAGGACATGGGCTTATCTCGAATCGGTTTTGAAGATGAGATTTCAGTCTCTTATTATCATCGTATGCAGGCCGCCTTTGAAGGAATTGACTTGCTTCCACAAACTCAGTTTGTCGAAGGTCTTCGAATGATTAAGGATGAAGCGGAGATTGCAGCTATTCGTAAGGCTTGTTCTATCTCAGACCAAGCTTTCCGCGATGCGCTTGACTTTATCAAACCAGGAAAGACAGAGATTGAAATAGCCAACTTCCTTGACTTCCGTATGCGTGAGTTGGGAGCATCTGGCTTATCTTTTGACACTATCCTAGCTAGCGGTATCAACTCTTCCAAACCCCATGCCCATCCTATGCACAAACCAGTGGAGCTAGGAGAAGCTATTACCATGGACTTCGGTTGCCTCTACGACCACTATGTCAGTGATATGACACGGACTATCTATCTGGGGCATGTCAGCGACGAGCAAGCAGAGATTTACAATACAGTTCTAAAAGCTAACCAAGCCTTGATTGAACAGGCTAAGGCTGGCTTAGGTTTCCGTGACTTTGACAAAATTCCTCGTGATATTATCATCGAGGCAGGCTATGGTGACTACTTTACCCACGGTATCGGACACGGTATTGGACTGGATATCCATGAAGAGCCTTACTTTAGCCAAACTTCTACAGAAACTATTAAGGCAGGTATGGCCTTGACCGATGAACCAGGTATCTATATCGAAGGCAAATATGGCGTTCGTATCGAGGATGATATCCTGATTACAGAGACAGGTTGTGAATTATTGACCCTAGCTCCAAAAGAGTTGATAGTCATTTAGTTGTTTGTCAAGAAAAAAGTACGAAAATGACGAAAAAAGTCAAAAAAAATTAAAAATAGGTCGCAAGTCGGATGTTTTTTATGGTATAATAGACTAAACTGATAGTAACATGTAGCGAAAGGGGTAGGTACATGATTAAAATTTATACAGTCTCAAGTTGTACTAGCTGTAAAAAAGCAAAAACCTGGCTTAATGCCCACCAGTTAAGTTATAAAGAACAAAACCTTGGTAAAGAAGGAATTACGCGAGAAGAATTACTGGATATTCTAACCAAAACAGATAACGGAATAGCCAGTATCGTCTCATCTAAAAATCGCTATGCCAAAGCCCTTGGAGTGGATATTGAAGATTTGAGTGTTAACGAAGTCCTCAATCTGATTATGGAAACACCTAGAATTTTAAAGAGCCCAATCCTTGTAGATGAAAAACGCCTGCAAGTTGGCTATAAGGAAGACGATATTCGTGCCTTCCTACCACGCTCTGTCCGTAATGTAGAAAATGCAGAAGCACGTTTGCGTGCAGCTCTATAAACATCAAGGCTGGGAGCAATTCCCAGTCTTATTCTATTTTAATTTCAAAAAGAAAGAAGAAAGAAATGAAAAAAATAGTTCTTGTTAGTCTAGCTTTCCTTTTTGTCCTGGTTGGTTGCGGACAGAAAAAAGAAACTGGACCAGCTACAAAAACAGAAAAAGATACGCTTCAGTCGGCATTGCCAGTTATTGAAAATGCTGAGAAGAATACAGTTGTAACCAAGACTTTGGTCTTGCCCAAGTCAGATGATGGTAGCCAGCAGATCCAAACCATTACTTACAAAGACAAGATTTTTTTGAGTCTAACTATCCAACAAAAGCGTCCAGTCTCAGATGAGCTGAAGACCTACATTGACCAACATGGAGTGGAGGAAACTCAAAAAGCTCTTCTCGAGGCGGAAGAGAAAGACGACTCCATCATAGAAGCTCGTAAATTAGCAGGATTTAAGCTTGAAACAAAACTATTGAGTGCAACAGAACTTCAAACAACGACTGGTTTTGATTTTCAAGTTTTGGATGTCAAGAAGGCTTCTCAGTTAGAATATTTGAAGAATATTGGCTTAGAAAATCTTTTGAAGAATGAACCAAGCAAATATATTTCAGACAGATTGGCAAATGGTGCGACAGAACAATAGAAAATCCAAATAAATAAACTGCCTGAATTGTAGAAGGTAAGGAATTATGCTATAATGGTACTATTCTAAGGAAAGAGGGTGTTAGAATGGGATTTACTGAAGAAACCGTACGTTTTAAATTGGACGATTCCAATAAAAAAGAAATTAGCGAAACTTTGACAGATGTTTATGCTTCGTTGAACGATAAGGGCTACAACCCAATTAACCAAATCGTAGGTTACGTATTGAGTGGAGACCCTGCCTACGTTCCTCGTTATAATAATGCACGAAATCAAATCCGTAAGTATGAGCGTGATGAAATCGTTGAGGAATTGGTTCGCTACTACCTTAAAGGACAAGGAGTCGATCTGTAACCTATGAGAATTATGGGATTGGACGTCGGTTCAAAAACGGTAGGGGTGGCCATTAGCGATCCGCTCGGTTTTACAGCTCAAGGGCTTGAAATCATCCAAATCAATGAGGAGCAAGGCCAATTTGGTTTTGACCGCGTTAAGGAGCTGGTTGATACTTACAAGGTGGAACGATTTGTAGTGGGCCTGCCTAAAAACATGAACAATACAAGCGGACCGCGCGTAGAAGCTAGTCAAGCCTACGGAGCAAAGCTAGAAGAGTTTTTTGGTTTACCAGTAGACTATCAGGATGAACGCTTGACAACAGTGGCTGCTGAGCGTATGTTGATTGAACAAGCAGATATCAGTCGCAATAAGCGCAAGAAAGTCATTGATAAGTTAGCAGCTCAGCTGATTTTACAAAATTATTTAGATAGAAAATTTTAATATAAAGGAGAGGATATGTCACACGATCATAACCACGACCACGAAGAACGTGAACTAATCACACTAGTAGATGAGCAAGGAAATGAAACCTTGTTTGAAATCCTTTTGACAATTGATGGAAAAGAAGAATTTGGTAAAAACTATGTTCTTCTAGTACCAGTTAACGCAGAAGAAGACGAAGACGGACAAGTTGAAATCCAAGCTTACTCATTCATCGAAAACGAAGATGGAACAGAAGGCGAATTGCAACCAATCCCAGAAGACTCAGAAGACGAATGGAACATGATTGAAGAAGTCTTCAACAGCTTTATGGAGGAGTAAAAACGTCCGGGGGACGTTTTTAGCCCTGCG
Source organism: Streptococcus pseudopneumoniae ATCC BAA-960 = CCUG 49455 (assembly GCF_002087075.1). Lineage (GTDB taxonomy): Bacteria > Bacillota > Bacilli > Lactobacillales > Streptococcaceae > Streptococcus > Streptococcus pseudopneumoniae. The sequence continues at coordinate 102,930 of NZ_MWSM01000007.1, read as the reverse complement.
CTAGAAATTAGAAACGCAGGTAGTCTGGGAGACTGTATCAGCCCAACTCCCAGAAATGGGGAAGAGTTGGAACGTCCTGTGGATGTTTTAGCCCAAGTTAATATTCATAGTTGTTAGTGATTAGCTAACCAGGTGAGAGGTCGGGACGAAAATCCTGACCTCATTTTTTGTTATCTACGGAATTTTGCTAGATAATTGATTAGACTTTTGTCAAGGAGATGTGTATGTTTGAAGTAGGAGAATGGCTTTATAGTCGGATTGGTTTGAATTTTCGATCAGGTTTAGGCCGAATACAGCAAGCGGTGGATTTGTTAGGGAATCCAGAGAAGTCTTATCCTATTATCCATGTAACAGGGACTAATGGGAAAGGATCTACCATTGCTTTTATGAGGGAGTTATTTATGGGGCATGGCAAAAAAGTCGCGACCTTTACCTCCCCTCATATCGTCTCTATCAATGATCGAATCTGCATTAATGGGCAATCTATAGCAGACACAGACTTTATCCGTTTGGCTGAGCAGGTCAAGGAGATGGAGAAAACGCTTCTGCAAACCCATGATCAGTTGTCCTTTTTTGAACTGCTGACCTTGATTGCTTTTCTTTATTTTAGAGAGCAAGAAGTGGATTTGGTTTTACTAGAAGTGGGAATTGGCGGCTTACTTGACACGACCAATGTGGTAACTGGAGAGCTTGCTGTTATCACCTCCATTGGGCTTGACCATCAGGAAACCTTGGGTGATAGTCTGGAAGCAATCGCAGAGCAGAAAGCTGGTATTTTCAAGGCTGGTAAGAAGGCAGTGATTGCGAAATTGCCTCCAGAAGCTAGGCTTGTCTGTCAGAAAAAAGCAGACTCTTTAGCTGTTGATCTTTATCAGGCAGGTCAAGATTTTTCAATGCTGAATGGTAATTTTTCAAGCTCTTTACTAAATCTTTCACAGCTGAACATAGGCTTAGAAGGAGCTTATCAGCAGGAAAATGCGGCCTTGGCGTTGCAAGCATTTCTTCTCTTTATGGGAGAAGGAAAGGAAGTTGTTTATGAGCAGGTTGTAAGACAGGCTTTGGAGAAGACCCATTGGGCTGGACGTTTGGAGCGTATTCGCCCACAGATTTACTTGGATGGTGCTCATAACCTCCCTGCCTTGACTCGCTTGGTTGAGTTTATCAAAGAAAAAGAGCAGGAAGCCTATCGTCCTCAAATCCTATTTGGAGCCTTGAAACGGAAGGATTATCAAGGGATGTTGGGTTATCTGACTGAAAATTTACCTCAGGTGGAACTCAAGGTGACTGGCTTTGACTATCAAGGTTCTTTGGATGAGACAGATGTAACAGGTTACGATATAGTTTCTTCTTACCGAGAATTTATCAGCAGTTTCGAAGAAAAAGCCGATACGCAGGACTTGTTATTCATTACAGGGTCTCTCTATTTTATCTCAGAAGTACGGAGCTACCTGCTGGGGCATGAACAGATAAATTGACCACCTTTTTTGAACTTGTTATACTAGGGGAATTGCTGGTTAGAGAAAATTTCTCTAAATTGGTAGCAGAAAGGAAATCCATCATGAAATTAACAAGATTCACACGTTCTCTTGCTTCTTTAGCAAGTCTTAGTCTCTTAGTAGCTTGTTCACAAAGAGCTCAACAGATTCAACAACCAGCAGCTCAAGCGCAAACACAACAAACTCAGCAATCACAACCTACTGCTTCATCGTCTACAGAAAATACAAACCAGGTAGCAACAAGTTCTTCATAAAATGCACCTGAGGCTCAACCGACTGATATTGATGGGACTTATACAGGCCAAGATGACGGAGACCGTATCACTTTAGTGGTCACTGGAACGACTGGTACATGGACTGAGCTCGAATCTGACGGGGATCAGAAAGTCAAACAGGTCACATTTGATGCAGCAAATCAACGCATGATTATTGGCGATGATGTCAAAATTTACACTGTAAACGGTAATCAAATCATCGTAGATGATATGGATAGAGACCCATCGGACCAAATCGTTTTAACTAAATAAGACTATGCAAGTAGGAAGGGCTGGATTTTTCAGCCTTTTATTGTACCTGTAATAAAAAAGTTCTAAAAAGTATAAAAATATTTGACTAATCATTATAGATGTGTTACAATAAAATCAGAAAAAGAAACCGATTTCATAAAACGATTGCATTGGTATCGTTAGGTGCATTTACATTTAGTACTACGCCTTTTTATAAGCATTTTGTTCAGAAAATAGACAATTAGAAATTCGAGTACAATCACAACAGAAATTTAATGGATTTGATATTGAGAAAGTAGATTAGTATTCAAACAACAATTGGTATATACAATATATAAAAAAGGAGGTCTATTAATTATTGCAATAATTTTAGGTATAAGAATAGGTTTATGCTCAACTCTCAATGATATTTGGTTGAGCGTTGAGTTAATAGTTGCTTGTAACGGTTAAAGGTAGGTTTCTGGGAAAGAATCTGCTAGTTAGCTAATGAGTCTGATTTTTACAGAAAATTTATTTGTAAGAATTAGATAATTGAGTTTACAGTATTTGCAAGGAGAAAGAATGATTATTTCAGAATTAATTGAAAACTCTCGTTTTCTAGATGTTCCTGCAACAGCTGATGTTGTTTGGTGTTGCTGTTGTTATTTTTGTACTTCGACAGGTCAGTAGGAGGAGATATGTTTATTGTAGAATTGGTAGAACAAAACAGAGTATTTGATTCTCAAACGTCAGCAGAGGTTATATACTGTTGTTGCTGCTATTTTTGTACTTCAACAGGTAGATAAAAATAATCTAATTTGAAGGCGGTGAGAATTGTTATTCTTACCGCCTTACTTATTTTTAGGTAAAGTAGGAGAAAGGTATTTAAAAAATGAAAGATAATGTGAAATTCAAGATTAATTCTGGTGTAGTTATAGTTCCAGATGGTCAATCTGTGATTGTAAGATTCAACGATAGATACTTTAATTTAAATGGGGAGGATGTTGAGAATATCTTACTTCCTATATTGCCATTACTTAATACAGGTGCAAGTTATTCGGAGTTATCACAAAGTGTAGATTTAGAGTTTAGAAGTAAATTATCTAGTGTATTAGAGCAATTAATAAGCAAAGGTTGGATTGATAATAAAAGCGTAGTAAATGACACATTTAATGATCTCCAAAATTATTTTTCAACTGGTTTAAAAACAGAAAGAATTTTGGAAATTTTTAAAGATAAAAAAGTAGGTATTATTAATTTAGATAGAAGATTACCAGTTATAATTGATGATATACCTTTTTTAACGGTGAATATGATAGAAGTAGAACAGTTTCAGAATGAGATGAACTTTCCAGATGTTTTGGAGATCATATCTAATAATGATTTTATAGTATTGATTGAAACCGAAACAAATGATTTTTTTGAGAAAAGAATTAATTCTTTGTGCTTTAAGTGGCAAAAACCTGTCATACTTCTTAAAACGTCTGGTTTTATAGCGGAAATTGGTCCAATGTGTATCCCACCATATACCGCTTGTTTAGAATGTTACAGGACTAGAAAGTATAATAATCTCACGCATTATTCTGAACATATAAAAGTAGAAAAGTTTTTAGAAACTAATCTGAAGGGGGCGATTCAAAGGGCTTATTCGGTTGATTCTACAACATTTCGGATTGGGTTTAATATTATGGTAGGTCAAATATTACAATTTTTCTTGAAAGAAGATACTTGGAATTTTCCGAAAACTATTGAAGGAATTATTGAAATAGATGGTTATAATGTTAATTTCAATTATGACTCCCTTATCAAATCACCGATATGTGAAGTTTGTGGTCAATCTCCAGATTTAAAAGTAACTAACAAGTTTTGGACAAAAACATATAAATATCAAGAATAAAGTATCGATTTGGGGTTCACTAATATATAAAGAAAGGCAAGATTATGAAGTATTTATCGACCAATTTGACAAGTATCTATCCTTTGGCATCTAATAGACTTGTTAACAATAAATTAGGTATTGTAAAAGATTTATTTTATTGGTTGCCTGAACATGATGATGCTAGGGTATTTCTTGTAGCAGCTATTGCTCAAAACTTTTCAAGAATGGGAATTGAGACTTCAACATCTTTTAATAGTGGTGCTGGTCTTACGTTTGAGTCTGCAGCTAATGCTGCAATAGGAGAAACTGTAGAAAGATATTGCTCGGCGTTTATACAACCTTCGGATTTAGTGCTTGGCTCGTATAAAGAATTATTAAATAAATATCGCTGCATTTCTCCGAAAAAATTTGCTTTTTATAACAAACATCAGTATCTAGAATCAAATTTTCCTTTTAGTATTTTTGATGAATCAACAATAGTCAATTGGACTTTTTGCAAAAGGTTAGGAAAGAACGAAGATTACTTAATTCCAGCAGCAGTTACCTATTTGCCATATTATCCAAATGAAGATGAGAAGTTGATTTGGTATCCTATTTCAACGGGGTTGTCATGTGCTTCTAATGATGAGGAGGCTATTGTTAAAGGGATTTTTGAAGTAGTTGAGCGTGATGCTTTTAGTATTCTATGGTATAACGAACTTTCCCTGCCTAAAATTGATATAACATCCAATGAAGAAGTTTACCAATTATATAAAGAAAGATTTGAAATACCTGGCTGTAAATATACTTTAATTGATATGACACTTGATACAAAAATTCCTAGTGTTTTAGGGATTCTAGAGGATGAGCGAGGAGGAATTTTAATTGCAGCAGCGACTAGACTAACATTAAAAGAGGCAGTAATAAAAACTTTTATAGAGTTATCGCAAGGCCGTATTAGCTGGAAAGAAGATTTTGTTCGGGGAAGTAAGGAACAATACAGTGATGATTTTTCTGATATTCGAGACTTCCATAGTCGAGTTATGCTATTTACCCAGAAATCGATGAAGCCACATTTTGATTTTCTGCTTAATCAAGATTATACTGTGAAAATTCAAGAGGAGAAAACTTTAACATACGATGAGCAGCTTAAAATTTTATATGAAAAAATTTCAAATTTAGGGTATGATATTTTTTATAAGAACTTAACAACAAGTGATGTCTATAATTTAGATTATAGAGTATATAAAGTAGTAATACCTGGTTTTATAGAAATTACAAATGACCATTTATATCCTAGAATTGGGGGAAAACGCCTACATGATGTTCCGGTAACATTGGGACTTTTAAATAGACCCAAATCAGTAGAAGAGTTTAATAAAATTCCTCATCCATTTCCGTAATCATAAGGAGTACCGTTATTATGAGTAAAATATCTTCAATTGAGATACTATCTAAAAATGCATTTGAAAATTGCGTTACAAAAAAATATGATTTTCAAACATTTCATGAAATAACTAAATTAAATACTCTAAGAGAAAAAATTTTAGGGAAAAATATCTCTCAAATTATCTCTAACCCTGTTTTCATTGAAGGAGCGGTAAATTCATCACATTCATTTGTAACCCATCCTAAGATAAATTTACCTTCTGATTTTACTGATTATGAAAAACAAACTGAGGGATTTAGAAAGGTTTTATTTTCCAGAAGAAGTATTCGTAAATTTTCGTCAAAAAGTTTAACTTTAAGTGAGGTAAGTTATATTTTAAATTCTAGTTATGGAATTAGTGGAACACTTGAAAATTTAGAAAAAGAATATTATCAAGAGTTGAGAACTTCTCCTTCTGCGGGGGGATTATATCCCCTAGAAATATATTTTTATGCTAATAAGATTGAGGGGTTAGAGAAGGGGATTTATCATTATAACCCTTCAGAACATAACCTATCTGTTTTGCAAAAAGGGGAACTTGATTTATCTGAGTTTACATCTTATTCTAGTATTGCGAAACAATCAGCGTGTGTAATATTTATTACTGCAGTTTTTCCAAGATTATCTTATAAATATGGAGAACGTTCATATAGGTTTGTACATTTAGATGCAGGGCATTTAGGACAAAATATTTATTTATCTGCTGAGAGTATTGATATTGGTGCGTTAGCTATAGGAGGATTTTTTGACGATGAAATTAATAGCTTACTTAATATTGATGGTGTTACAGAAGGAATCGTTTATGAGTTCTTCATTGGTCATAAAGATGAAAGTTAGGTGATTTAATGTCAATAACTTTTTGTCAATCAGAGTCTAATAACATAGATATTTTTAAAGTTAGAGGAACAAATTTAGACGAACTATTAATATGGTTCAATATTGGTGCTATGAATGAAAAAAAAGATTTTCATGGAGTTGTGCATTTAACGGAACATTTGATTTCTAATATTTCTTATAAGGGTATATATTTTTCTGATTTTTTATCCCAAAAAAATATCAAGCTAGAAATGAGGACTGGTTTGGATAGTATGTACATCTATCTAGTTTCACCTTTAGGGAAGATTGCTGATAATTTTCGGGAAATTTTTGAATACTTAATACTTGGATCAATTTCTGAAGTTGAACTTTTCAAAGAGAAGCGTATCATTCATAAAGAAAAGATTTCAAGAAAATTTGATCGGTTAAAAGTTTATCAAGATGAATTGAATGGTTTAATCTGGTCAAAAGAGTTAAATATTGATATTTTAGGAAAAAACTTAACCAACATAACATTAGAAGATGTTCTAAAAACTAGGGGTAACCTCTTTCTTCCAAGTAATATGAAGCTTTATTTTTCGGGTGAAGTATCTGATAAGTCTATTGAAGATACATTAGATGGTTTGTTATTAAATCAAGAGAATATTGACGAGAGCCCTATCTGTTGCCAAAGCAACTTAGTTGATTATTTTAAAACAGGGAATAACAGCAAGGTTCTTGATAGTAACCCAGGAGTCATGGTCTCATTATCATATCTTTTCGATGAAGCTTTGTGTGAAAAAGAGTCAATAATTTTATCTCTTTTGTGTTTACTAATGGTCAATGGGACAAGTGGTTTCCTATTTGATAACTTAAGGAAAAAATTAGCAGACTTATATTTTATAGTTGCTCGAGCGTATTATTATTTTGATACGCCTATTTTTGAAGTACAGTATATAGATTCAAAGGATAACTTAAAGAATGTTTCGGAAATAAATGAGTTTATATTGGGGATTTTTCGGTCATCCGAGTTTAGTAAATATACAAAGTTATATTTAGAAACCTGTAAAACAGAGCTTACTAATATAATTAATTGCCAAGTTAATTCTGGAAGCATGAAAATATTTTTTATTTATTTAGCTAAAGAGCACCAAATTGGTCGGAGTCATATAGTATTAGAATCTACGCTGGAATTGATAGATAGCATAACATCAGAAGATATTTCACACTTTTTGGATAAAATATCAAGTAGAAACTTTTCGATAGCTATTCTTAAATAAAATAGGGAGGTTTTATGATTATTAATGTTAATAAATTAGGTTATTCTTATGATAGTAAAAGTATCTTATCCGATATAACATTTGGTGTTAATAGAGGAGAAGTTGTCGCAATTGTAGGAAAAAATGGTTCTGGGAAAACTACACTTTTTAATTGCTTGCAAGGAATATACACAGATTATAGTGGAGAAAGTATTGTTCTCAATAGTAATTCTAAAGATAGAACATCAGATTTATTGATGAAAATAGGAGTTCAATTTCAAACAAACAAATTTTTTAACAAAATAAAAATTTGTGAGCTGTTTGAATTTATAGGTGCTTTATATAATGTTTCGTTATCAAAAAAAGAGATTTGTGAGCTTTTAGACAAAGTAAGTTTGAAGGATGCTTATAACAGTTACATTTCTGGCTTATCAGGAGGGCAACAACAGAGGATCGCTTTAGCGTTAAGTATGATAAATAACCCTGAAATTATCTTTTTGGATGAACCTACCTTAGGATTAGATATTCAAACCAGAAAGGAACTTTGGAATATTATAAAGGGGTATAAAAAGAATGGGAAAACAATTTTATTAACGACACATTATATAAATGAAATTATTGATGTGTGTGATAGAATAATAATAATTAATCAAGGGAAAATTGTTTATGACGATACAGTTAGGAACGCAATCAAAGGCTTGCCGTATTCTCATAAGATAATATTTGATTACAGTTTGACTGATGTAGATATAGATTTTCTTCAGTCTAATATATCTAAATATTTTAGTGAAAACGAATTTCGTTTTATGGATGAAGAGTTGATTATTTTTTTTTATGATTATGAAAAGGCTCTTACGATATTATCTCAGGTATGTAATAAAGAAAAAAAAGAGTTGAGAGGTATTTCTATTTCGGAAATGGATTTAGAGGATATGTTTTTGATTATGACCGGAGGAAATATACATGGATAGTATCATGAAGTTTATTAAATCATTTTTTTTAATGGAAATACGAAATAAACAAGCAGTGATTACAGGAACTTTTTTGCCGATATTAATGCTTATTTTGATGGGAACGGCAGGCTCTTCTGAGAGTAGGGAAGGAATGTCCTATATGACGTATATCCTTCCTGGTATTTTAGGTATGTCGTATGCCTCGACAGGTTTGATAGCATTTCCTATTATGTTATCAAGTTATAGAGAAAACGGATTTTTGAAATTTATAAAAGTAACTCCCGTCAAAATTTCAAAGATAGTTTTCTCTTTAATAATAACTCAAATAATTTTGATGTTTTTTCAAACATTATTGGTATTATTCTTTTGTAATTATATTTTAAAATTAGGCTTAAAATATAGTTTTCCTAATATAATATGGCTTTTTATGATTCTTTTACTTAGTTCAATTTCTTTAGCATCGATAGGTTTGATTATAAGTATTCTTTCTAAGAATGTAAAAAACACTTCGGTTTTTGGAAATTTAGGTAATTTACTTTCAACATTTTTAGGAGGAGCGTTTTTTCCGACGGATGTCTGGCCAACATTTTTACAGCCATTAGTTAAAGTTAATCCTCTAACACACATGATTGCGATGTTAAGAAGTAGTTTAATTTATAGTGATTTTGTGTTATCTGATATTTGGGATTATACGTTTTATCTAGTGCTTATGATTGTAGTATGCTTTGTTATTTCCTTTAGATATTTTACTTATGAAGTGTAAGATTTTCATAGCGAAAAAGCTAAATTCCCGAACTAAATTCCACCGTTAGTGCAAGTGGAGGTTAATCTGGTAAAAATCGTAAAAACCAGTGGAATTCCGTGTCAGGGTAAGTTCCACTGGTTTTAATAATGACTGTTGAGGAGCTGACATCAAGATTGTGAGTTTTCAGAATATGATAGATGTGTTGTCCCTTTTTATAGTCATTTAGTTTTAAAAGAGCGCTCTAAACCTTCAAAAATATTTGGGACTTTCCTTAATAAATCCGTCGCTTTCTTCTTCAAGATAGCCCAATCTTGCTCAATAGGATTCAAATCTGGTGAATAAGGCGGTAGAGGTAAGAAAAAGTGTTTATCTTGAATGCAAAGTTTATCCAAGATGTTCTTGGGATGAAAACTAGCATTGTCCATGACGATGACATGAGGTGTCTTCAAAGCAGGCAAGAGTTGCGTTTTGAACCACTCCACAAAGAAGTCGCTCGTCATACTTTTCTTGTAAATCATGGGAGCTATAAACTCTCCGTCTACTTGTCCTGCAACGCTTAAAAAATAATCATAAATACTTGCCTTCTATCGAATACCTGGGTTATACTAGTATCAATTACTTGTTTTTAGCATTCAAAATATCAAGGAGGGGATATGAAATATAGAAAATTTCAATTATTGATGTCCAAGTATGGCTTTAGTCTTTCGATTATGCTACTTGAACTTTGTCTTGTTTTTGGTATCTTTCTTTATTTAGGACGCATGGCTCCCATTTTATGGATTACTGTCCTCATTCTACTGAGTATCATCACAATCATTTCGATAGTCAACCGTAATACGACTCCTGAGAATAAGGTAACCTGGTTGTTAGTAGCCTTTGTGCCAGTATTTGGCCCCTTGCTCTATCTGATGTTTGGTGAGAGGCGATTGTCCAAAAAAGAAATCAAACAACTGAAGAAGCTAGGCTCCATGCATTTCCAAGAAGCAAATAGCCAGCTACTAAAAGAGGAATTAAAAGAAAGTGACAAGGCGGCATATGGTGTCATCAAGTCCTTATTGAGTATGGATACCAATGCTGATGTCTATGATCAAACTGCCTCTACATTTTTTTCTAACGGAGAAGCTATGTGGAAAAAGATGGTAGAAGATCTCAAAAAGGCTGAGAAATTTATCTTCTTGGAATATTACATTATAGAAGAAGGTTTGATGTGGAATCGTATTTTAGAAATCTTGGAGCAAAAAGTTGCTCAAGGCATTGAAGTTAAACTGCTCTATGACGATATTGGCTGTATGGCTACTTTAACAGGAGATTATGCACATCGACTTCGTCAGCTGGGCATCGAGGCCCATAAATTCAATAAAGTTATTCCTCGTTTGACAGTGGCCTATAATAACAGAGATCATAGAAAAATATTGATTATTGATGGTCAGATAGCTTATACAGGAGGCATTAACTTAGCCGATGAGTACATTAACCATGTCGAGAGATTTGGTTATTGGAAGGATAGTGGAATTCGCTTAGACGGACTAGCAGTAAAAGCCCTAACACGCTTGTTTTTAACCACTTGGTACATCAATCGAGGAGAGATTAGTGATTTTGATCAATATCATTTAGAAAATCATTCTATCCCAAGTGACGGTTTAACCATTCCATACGGAAGTGGACCCAAGCCAATTTTTCGAACGCAGGTAGGGAAAAAGGTTTATCAGAGTTTGATCAATCAAGCAACGGAATCGGTCTATATTACGACACCTTATTTGATCATAGACTATGATTTAACGGAGACAATCAAAAATGCTGCTATGAGAGGGGTCGATGTTCGGATTGTCACCCCTTACATACCAGATAAGAAGTTCATTCAGTTAGTCACAAGAGGCGCTTATCCAGACCTTCTTTCTGCTGGTGTTCGAATTTATGAGTATAGTCCAGGTTTTATTCATAGTAAGCAGATGTTGGTAGACGAAGATTTTGCGGTGGTGGGGACAATCAATCTCGACTACCGGAGCTTGGTACACCATTATGAAAATGCAGTCTTACTCTATAAAACTCCTTCTATAATGGAAATAGCCCGAGATTTTCAAAATATATTTGCAGATTCTCAGGAAGTTTATCCCCATTCTATCAAAACGAGCTGGTATCAAAAACTTGTAAAAGAAATCGCCCAGTTATTCGCCCCAATCTTATAAGAAATCTAGGACTTAGGAAATGACCGAGTCCTCTTTTTCTTGCTTTTTACGAATAGAAAGATATAGGGAGGGACGATGCTGACTCAGAAAGAATTGGATTATATCCTGACATTCAAACAGACACATTTACACCGTTTTCGGGAAATTGAAACCTTTGTGAAACTATGTAAAAAATCACTTAAACAGCCATCGTAAGCTGACAATCCTAGGACTTTTTGATATACTAAGACAGATAAATTGAATAGGAGAAACGATATGAGTGTGTATGGTAGAGTAGAAGAAGTTCATCAGGAGAATCGTGAACCTCTAGAATACCAAATCAAACAAGAATTGCATCATCGTGAATCAAGTCGTCTTCCTTTGGTGAAAATTTTACTATGGAGTACGCTTGTAACAGGAATAACTCTAGGAGTACCGCTATTACTCGATTTAATGAGTGCACAGGAAGTGCAGGATTTTTATGCAGGTTGGGCGCTTCATCAGACAGGGAAGATTTACAGCGACTATTATGGAAGTCAAGGTTTGCTTTATTATTTGCTGACTTACGTGACTCAGGGCGGATTTTTCTTTGCCATCTTTGAGTGGTTAGCCTTGGTAGCAGGAGGATTTTTCCTTTTTAGATCAGCGGACACCTTGACAGAGCAAGGAGAGCAAGCTGGACAAGTGGTGACTATTTTTTACATGCTAGTTACAGGTCTTGCTTTTGGTGGAGGATATGCGACTCTTTTAGCGCTTCCCTTCTTATTCGCGGCCTTTAGTTTAGTTGCGGCTTACCTAAGCAATCCAAGCCATGATAAGGGCTTTGTACGGATTGGGCTGGCTTTGACAGGCGGATTTTTCTTTGCTCCCTTGTCATCGCTCCTGTTTCTTGCTGTAGTGAGTTTAGGCTTGTTGGTCTTTAACCTTGGGCATAGACGCTTTGCGCATGGGTTTTATCAGTTTCTTGCAGTGGCTTTAGGTTTTTCACTTGTCTTTTATCCCACTACCTACTATAGTGTTGCAACAGGAAGTTTTGGGGATGCCATTAGTGGTATTCGTTATCCTATTGACAGTATTCGCTTTGATTTCACTTCTAAAATTTTAGAGAATATGGCTTTTTATGGCTTGTTGTCCCTTGGTTTGGGATTTGTGGTTTGTATCTTTTTAGGTCTCTTTCAATCCAAACCCTCTAAACTATACGTCATTTCAGTTCCTGCAAGTCTTGTGACAATTTTAGGTTTGATTTTGCTTTTCTTTTCACAAGAGCCTCTGCACGCTTCCTATTTGATGGTCGTCTTCCCTGTTTTCCTACTTTTATTGGTAACCAATATTAAGAGTCAACAGAGGGGGCGTAGTGTTAGAAGAAGACGAAGAGAAACGCCAGTTAGTCTATGGAGTCGTTTCTTCAAAGGAAATCTATATCTGCCAGTTTTAGGCCTTGTCTATCTTTTGTCTATTCCCTTTTTGATGAAGTTTGTCCTTTATCCAGTACCTTATCAAGAACGTAATCGTCTTGCTGATTTGGTAAAAGAGGAGACAAATACGGAAGATGCTATCTATGCATGGGATGATACTACGACTCTTTATCGTAAGAGTGAGCGCTTGTCGCCATCGGCGATTTTGTCTCCCGTGCACTATACAGCAACTGAGGGAAATCGGAATAAGTTACTTAATGACTTGAAAGAAAAACAACCCAAGGTGATTGTGGTAAATGACAAGGTGCCAGTCTGGTCTGAAGTGGAAACAATTTTGAAAGAAAATTACCAACCAGTAAAGACAGATTACTCAGAGTTTAAAGTCTATAAAATTAAATAACTAAATCAATATCTTGTGTATTTTTAAAAATTTTAGGATTTTTACCACAAGATATTGATTTTTCTTTTTAGAGTGGTATAATACTTTTTAGAAAGAACATTTTAGAAAAGAGCATGCATATGATTGCACTAGAAGAAAAAATTACAATTTTGCCAACTCTCTTCGTCGAGAAACGAGATGGGAGACGTGTTGTATTTGATGTGGACAAGATTGACAAGGCTCTCCACAAGGCGGCAGACAAGGTTATGGATGTGACACCCTTGGTCGAAAAGCGCCTAAATGCTCTGACCGAGCGAATTGTCACAGAAATTCATAGTCGCTTTCCAAAGGGAGTGAAGATTTATGAAATTCAAAATATCGTAGAACATGAACTCCTTGAAGCCAAAGAATATGCGCTGGCTGAGGAGTATATTACTTATCGGACGCAGAGGGATTTTGAGCGATCAAAAGCTACAGATATCAACTTTAGTATTCATAAGCTTCTTAATAAAGATCAGGCAGTTGTCAATGAAAATGCCAATAAAGACAGCGATGTCTTTAATACCCAGCGTGATTTGACAGCAGGCATTGTTGGGAAATCAATCGGACTGCAAATGCTTCCCAAGCACGTAGGCAATGCCCACCAAAAGGGGGATATTCACTATCACGATTTGGACTACAGTCCCTATACCCCTATGACCAACTGCTGTTTGATTGATTTCAAGGGGATGTTGGAAAATGGTTTTAAGATTGGAAATGCAGAGGTAGAAAGTCCCAAGTCTATCCAGACTGCGACAGCACAGATTTCTCAAATCATCGCCAACGTTGCTTCTAGCCAGTACGGTGGCTGTTCAGCTGACCGTATCGATGAAATCCTGGCGCCTTATGCAGAGAAGAACTATCAAAAACATCTCAAAGATGCAGAAGAGTGGGTCTTGCCTGAAAAACGGGAAGATTACGCTTGGAAGAAAACGCAAAAGGCCATCTACGATGCCATGCAATCTCTTGAGTATGAAATCAACACCCTCTTCACTTCAAATGGACAAACACCTTTTACTTCGCTCGGTTTTGGTCTAGGAACCAATCGTTTTGAGCGGGAAATTCAAAAAGCTATCTTGAACATCCGAATCAAGGGACTTGGTTCAGAACACCGCACAGCTATCTTCCCTAAACTTATCTTCACGCTTAAAAGAGGACTCAACTTAGAAGAAGGGACTCCCAACTACGACATTAAGCAGTTGGCTCTTGAGTGTGCAACCAAGCGGATGTACCCAGATGTCTTGTCTTACGATAAGATTATCGAGTTGACAGGTTCTTTCAAGGTTCCTATGGGTTGCCGCTCCTTCCTTCAAGGATGGAAGGATGAAAATGGTGTAGAAGTCAATTCAGGTCGCATGAACCTTGGTGTTGTGACAGTTAACCTACCTCGTATTGCTCTTGAGTCTGAGGGCGACATGAATAAGTTCTGGGAAATCTTCAACGAGCGAATGAATATCGCAGAAGATGCTCTTGTTTACCGTGTCGAACGCACTAAAGAGGCGACACCAGCGAATGCTCCTATCCTTTATCAGTACGGTGCTTTTGGCCATCGTCTAGGTAAAGAAGAAAGTGTTGACCAGCTCTTTAAGAATCGTCGTGCGACCGTTTCGCTGGGCTATATCGGCTTGTATGAAGTAGCGACAGTTTTCTTTGGTAACAGCTGGGAAAGTAATCCAGATGCTAAGGAATTCACGCTAGACATCATTCACGATATGAAACGCCGTGTAGAAGAGTGGTCAGACCAATATGGCTACCATTTCTCTATCTACTCAACACCATCCGAAAGTCTGACAGACCGTTTCTGCCGACTAGATATAGACAAGTTTGGCTCTATTCCTGATATCACAGACAAGGAATACTACACCAACTCTTTCCACTACGATGTTCGTAAAAATCCAACACCGTTTGAAAAATTGGACTTTGAGAAAGTCTATCCAGAAGCAGGTGCGTCAGGTGGTTTCATCCATTATTGTGAGTATCCAGTCCTTCAGCAAAATCCAAAGGCCTTGGAAGCTGTCTGGGATTATGCTTATGACCGTGTAGGCTATCTAGGCACCAATACTCCGATTGACCGTTGCTACAAGTGTGACTTTGAAGGGGATTTTGAACCAACTGAGAGGGGCTTTGCTTGTCCAAACTGTGGGAATAGCGATCCTAAAACAGTAGATGTGGTGAAGCGAACTTGTGGCTACCTAGGTAATCCTCAAGCAAGACCGATGGTCAACGGGCGTCACAAGGAAATCGCTGCGCGTGTCAAACATATGAATGGTTCAACGATTAAAATAGCTGGGCATCAAGTAACAAATTAGAAAGAAATGAAATGGGAAAATATCAACTAGACGATAAGGGGCGCGCACAAGTGACCCGTTATCACGAGAAACACTCTAAAGGTGGAGCTGGTAAGAAAGAACGCTTGCTTAGCTTCAGAGAACAATTTTTAAACAAGAACAAGAAAAAATAAAAGTGAGAGCCAGCTCTCGCTTTTCTCATAGTGGGAGGTAAGGATGGAATTACGCAGACCAAGATTAGCGGATAAGAAAGCTGTTTTAGATATGATGACAGAGTTTGAAAAATTTCAGTCGCCTCACGACGGCGGTTTCTGGGATACAGAGAACTTTGTGTATGAAGACTGGTTAGAAAGCAATCAGGAACAGGAAATGGGGATTAATCTGCCTGAAGGATGGGTTCCTGCAATTCAGTTAGTGGCTTTTTCTGAGAAAGGTCAAGCAGTTGGATTTCTTAATCTCCGGTTGCGCCTCAGTAACTTTCTACTAGAAGAAGGTGGCCACATTGGCTACTCCATTCGTCCATCTGAAAGAGGCAAGGGTTATGCAAAAGAGACTCTCCGTCAGGGCTTGCAAGTTGCTAAGGAAAAGAACATCAAGAAAGCTCTGGTGACCTGTAGCGTGAATAATCCTGCTAGCAGAGCAGTCATTCTAGCAAATGGTGGAATATTTGAGGATGCTCACAATGGAGTCGAGCGTTATTGGATAGAGGTAGCGAATGAATAATCCAAAACCACAAGAATGGAAAAGCGAGGAACTTAGTCAAGGTCGTATCATTGACTACAAGGCCTTTAACTTTGTTGATGGCGAAGGCGTGCGTAACTCTCTCTATGTATCAGGCTGTATGTTTCACTGCGAGGGATGTTATAATGTTGCGACTTGGTCTTTTAATGCTGGCATTCCCTATACAGCAGAATTAGAAGAGCAGATTATGGCAGACCTTGCCCAACCCTATGTTCAAGGCTTGACTTTGCTGGGAGGGGAGCCTTTTCTTAATACTGGCATTCTCTTGCCTCTAGTTAAACGCATCCGAAAGGAATTGCCAGACAAGGACATTTGGTCCTGGACCGGCTACACTTGGGAAGAAATGATGTTGGAAACTCCAGATAAACTGGAACTCTTGTCACTGATTGACATTCTTGTCGATGGAAGATATGATCGAACTAAGAGAAATCTTATGCTCCAGTTTCGAGGTTCGTCTAACCAACGAATTATCGATGTGCAAAAATCGCTCAAAAGTGGGCAAGTGGTGATTTGGGACAAGCTCAATGACGGAAAAGAAAGCTATGAACAGGTGAAGAGAGAATGAAGAAAAAGGACTTAGTAGACCAACTAGTCTCAGAGATCGAGACGGGGAAAGTCAGGACACTGGGAATATACGGTCATGGAGCTTCAGGTAAATCAACCTTTGCACAGGAATTGTACCAAGCTTTAGATTCTACTACAGTAAATTTGCTAGAGACAGATCCTTATATCACCTCAGGACGCCATCTGGTAGTACCCAAGGACGCGCCGAATCAAAAGGTGACAGCCAGTCTGCCAGTGGCGCATGAACTGGAGAGTTTGCAGAGAGATATCCTTGCCTTGCAGGCGGGTATGGATGTCTTGACAATTGAAGAACCTTGGAAGGCTAGTGAGGTCTTGTCTGGAGTCAAACCAATTTTGATTGTCGAAGGGATGTCTGTTGGCTTTCTACCCAAGGAACTCTTTGAAAAAACCATCTGTTTCTACACGGATGAGGAGACCGAATTAAAGCGACGCCTTGCTAGAGATACGACTGTGAGAAATCGTGATGCATCCTTTATATTGGCTAGCCATCAGATGAGACGGGAGCAGTATCTGCGATACTATAAAGAAACTGAGTCAAGGGCGGACATTCTAGTGGACCAATCAGAAGGTAAATTTGATGTCAAGAGGACTTAACTTATATGGAAGAAAATCCCTAATTTTAAAAAGAAAAAATAGGAAAACAGTTTCATCGTAAAAAAACGAAAAAACAGCAACAAATCCCTTGCAATCGCAGGGGCTTTGTGTTATTCTATTATGGTGCTGTAAATTACAGCTTTAGCTTTGATGCAAGAGGTTGCGACACGCTCGGTTGCATTGCCACGCAACACCGCGTCGGTTTTCTTGTGGAGCTAGCCTATTATCTTAAATAGACGAAAAGGAGAAAAAGATGGCAAACAAAAAAATCCGTATCCGTTTGAAAGCTTACGAACACCGTACGCTTGATACAGCGGCTGCAAAAATCGTAGAATCAGCTACTCGTACAGGTGCACAAGTTGCGGGTCCAATCCCACTTCCAACTGAACGTAGCCTCTACACAATCATTCGTGCGACTCACAAATATAAAGACTCTCGCGAACAATTTGAAATGCGTACACACAAACGTTTGATCGATATCGTTAACCCAACTCAAAAAACAGTTGATGCTTTGATGAAATTGGATCTTCCAAGTGGTGTAAACGTAGAAATCAAACTTTAATCTAAAATATAAAAGAGCAGAGGCTGGTGTTTCAATCTAATTGAACACGGGCTAAACTCGGTGTGAAAAAGATAAACTTCCTAGTGTCTGCTAGACACTGCGTCAGTTTCCTATTTTCACTTTGAGTTTGACGCCCTTTGTATCTTAGACCTGAGCATAAAAAACGCTCGTTAAAAACTTTTTGAATAAAAAATATAGAAAAGGAACTATTTTCTCATGACAAAAGGAATCTTAGGGAAAAAAGTGGGAATGACTCAAATCTTCACTGAAGCTGGCGAATTGATCCCTGTAACAGTTATTGAAGCAACTCCAAACGTTGTTCTTCAAGTTAAAACTGTTGAAACAGACGGATACAACGCTATCCAAGTTGGTTTTGGTGACAAACGCGAAGTATTGAGCAACAAACCTGCTAAAGGACATGTAGCGAAAGCTAACACGGCTCCTAAGCGCTTCATTCGTGAATTCAAAAACGTTGAAGGCTTGGAAGTTGGTGCTGAAATTACAGTTGAAACATTCGCAGCTGGAGATGTTGTTGATGTAACTGGTACTTCTAAAGGTAAAGGTTTCCAAGGTGTTATCAAACGCCACGGACAATCACGTGGACCAATGGCTCACGGTTCTCGTTACCACCGTCGTCCAGGTTCTATGGGACCTGTTGCACCTAACCGCGTATTCAAAGGTAAAAACCTTGCAGGACGTATGGGTGGCGACCGCGTAACAATTCAAAACCTTGAAGTTGTACAAGTTGTTCCAGAAAAGAACGTTATCCTTATCAAAGGTAACGTACCAGGTGCTAAGAAATCTCTTATCACTATCAAATCAGCAGTTAAAGCTGGTAAATAATAAGGAAAGGGGAATACAGTCAAAATGGCAAATGTAACATTATTCGACCAAACTGGTAAACAAGCGGGCGAAGTTGTTCTTAACGATGCAGTATTTGGTATCGAACCAAATGAATCAGTTGTGTTTGATGTAATCATCAGCCAACGCGCAAGCCTTCGTCAAGGAACTCACGCAGTTAAAAACCGCTCAGCTGTTTCAGGTGGCGGACGCAAACCATGGCGTCAAAAAGGAACTGGACGTGCTCGTCAAGGTTCTATCCGCTCTCCACAATGGCGTGGTGGTGGAATCGTCTTCGGACCAACTCCACGTAGCTATGCGTACAAACTTCCTCAAAAAGTTCGTCGCCTTGCGCTTAAATCTGTTTACTCAGAAAAAGTTGCTGAAAATAAATTTGTAGCCGTTGATTCTCTTGAATTTACAGCTCCAAAAACTGCTGAATTTGCAAAAGTTCTTGCAGCATTGAGCATCGATTCTAAAGTTCTTGTTATCCTTGAAGAAGGAAATGAATTCGCAGCTCTTTCAGCTCGTAACCTTCCAAACGTGAAAGTTGCAACTGCTACAACTGCAAGTGTTCTTGACATCGCAAATAGCGACAAACTTCTTGTCACACAAGCAGCTATCTCTAAAATCGAGGAGGTTCTTGCATAATGAATTTGTATGATGTTATCAAAAAACCTGTCATCACTGAAAGCTCAATGGCTCAACTTGAAGCAGGAAAATATGTATTTGAAGTTGACACTCGTGCACACAAACTTTTGATCAAGCAAGCTGTTGAAGCTGCTTTCGAAGGTGTTAAAGTTGCCAATGTTAACACAATCAACGTAAAACCAAAAGCTAAACGTGTTGGACGTTACACTGGTTTTACTAACAAAACTAAAAAAGCTATCATCACACTTACAGCTGATTCTAAAGCAATCGAGTTGTTTGCTGCTGAAGCTGAATAATCTAAGGAGGAAATATCGTGGGAATTCGTGTTTATAAACCAACAACAAACGGTCGCCGTAATATGACTTCTTTGGATTTCGCTGAAATCACAACAAGCACTCCTGAAAAATCATTGCTTGTTGCATTGAAGAGCAAGGCTGGTCGTAACAACAACGGTCGTATCACAGTTCGTCACCAAGGTGGTGGACACAAACGTTTTTACCGTTTGGTTGACTTCAAACGTAATAAAGACAACGTTGAAGCAGTTGTTAAAACAATCGAGTACGATCCAAACCGTTCTGCAAACATCGCTCTTGTACACTACACTGACGGTGTGAAAGCATACATCATCGCTCCAAAAGGTCTTGAAGTAGGTCAACGTATCGTTTCAGGTCCAGAAGCAGATATCAAAGTCGGAAACGCTCTTCCACTTGCTAACATCCCAGTTGGTACTTTGATCCACAACATCGAGTTGAAACCAGGTCGTGGTGGTGAATTGGTACGTGCTGCTGGTGCATCTGCTCAAGTATTGGGTTCTGAAGGTAAATATGTTCTTGTTCGTCTTCAATCAGGTGAAGTTCGTATGATTCTTGGAACTTGCCGTGCTACAGTTGGTGTTGTTGGAAACGAACAACATGGACTTGTAAACCTTGGTAAAGCAGGACGTAGCCGTTGGAAAGGTATCCGCCCAACAGTTCGTGGTTCTGTAATGAACCCTAACGATCACCCACACGGTGGTGGTGAAGGTAAAGCACCAGTTGGTCGTAAAGCACCATCTACTCCATGGGGCAAACCTGCTCTTGGTCTTAAAACTCGTAACAAGAAAGCGAAATCTGACAAACTTATCGTTCGTCGTCGCAACGAGAAATAATATTAAACTAGTCGCTTAAGTAACTAGTAAATCCGCCAGCTCGGTAGCGCTCCATAGGAGTGCAAGCCGCTGTGGTACAACATTTAAAGGAGAAAATATAAAAATGGGACGCAGTCTTAAAAAAGGACCTTTCGTCGATGAGCATTTGATGAAAAAAGTTGAAGCTCAAGCTAACGACGAAAAGAAAAAAGTTATTAAAACTTGGTCACGTCGTTCAACGATTTTCCCAAGTTTCATTGGTTACACTATTGCAGTTTATGACGGACGTAAACACGTACCTGTTTACATCCAAGAAGACATGGTAGGTCACAAACTTGGTGAATTTGCACCAACTCGTACTTACAAAGGTCATGCTGCAGACGACAAGAAAACACGTAGAAAATAAGGAGAACATAAATGGCAGAAATTACTTCAGCTAAAGCAATGGCTCGTACAGTACGTGTTTCACCTCGTAAATCACGTCTTGTTCTTGATAACATCCGTGGTAAAAGCGTAGCCGATGCAATCGCAATCTTGACATTCACTCCAAACAAAGCTGCTGAAATCATCTTGAAAGTTTTGAACTCAGCTGTAGCTAACGCTGAAAACAACTTTGGTTTGGATAAAGCTAACTTGGTAGTCTCTGAAGCATTCGCAAACGAAGGACCAACTATGAAACGTTTCCGTCCACGTGCGAAAGGTTCAGCTTCACCAATCAACAAACGTACAGCTCACATCACTGTAGCTGTTGCAGAAAAATAAGGAGGTAAAATCGTGGGTCAAAAAGTACATCCAATTGGTATGCGTGTCGGCATCATCCGTGATTGGGATGCCAAATGGTATGCTGAAAAAGAATACGCGGATTACCTTCATGAAGATCTTGCAATCCGTAAATTCGTTCAAAAAGAACTTGCTGACGCAGCAGTTTCAACTATCGAAATCGAACGCGCAGTAAACAAAGTTAACGTTTCACTTCACACTGCTAAACCAGGTATGGTTATCGGTAAAGGTGGTGCTAACGTTGATGCACTCCGTGCAAAACTTAACAAATTGACTGGAAAACAAGTACACATCAACATCATCGAAATCAAACAACCTGATTTGGATGCTCACCTTGTAGGTGAAGGAATTGCTCGTCAATTGGAGCAACGTGTTGCTTTCCGTCGTGCACAAAAACAAGCAATCCAACGTGCAATGCGTGCTGGAGCTAAAGGAATTAAAACTCAAGTATCAGGTCGCTTGAACGGTGCAGATATCGCCCGTGCTGAAGGATACTCTGAAGGAACTGTTCCACTTCACACACTTCGTGCAGATATCGATTACGCTTGGGAAGAAGCAGATACTACATACGGTAAACTTGGTGTTAAAGTATGGATTTACCGTGGTGAAGTTCTTCCAGCTCGCAAAAACACTAAAGGAGGTAAATAACCAATGTTAGTACCTAAACGTGTTAAACACCGTCGTGAATTCCGTGGAAAAATGCGCGGTGAAGCAAAAGGTGGAAAAGAAGTAGCATTCGGTGAATACGGTCTTCAAGCTACAACTAGCCACTGGATCACTAACCGCCAAATCGAAGCTGCTCGTATCGCCATGACTCGTTACATGAAACGTGGTGGTAAAGTTTGGATTAAAATCTTCCCACACAAATCATACACTGCTAAAGCTATCGGTGTGCGTATGGGATCTGGTAAAGGGGCACCTGAAGGTTGGGTAGCACCAGTTAAACGTGGTAAAGTGATGTTCGAAATTGCTGGTGTATCTGAAGAAATCGCACGCGAAGCGCTTCGTCTTGCTAGCCACAAATTGCCAGTTAAATGTAAATTCGTAAAACGTGAAGCAGAATAAGGAGAAGGCATGAAACTTAATGAAGTAAAAGAATTTGTTAAAGAACTTCGTGGTCTTTCTCAAGAAGAACTCGCGAAGCGCGAAAACGAATTGAAAAAAGAATTGTTTGAACTTCGTTTCCAAGCTGCTACTGGTCGATTGGAACAAACAGCTCGCTTGAAAGAAGTTAAAAAACAAATCGCTCGTATCAAAACAGTTCAATCTGAAGCGAAATAATAGACTAGGGAAGGAGAAATTTCAATGGAACGCAATAATCGTAAAGTTCTTGTTGGACGTGTTGTATCTGACAAAATGGACAAGACAATCACAGTTGTAGTTGAAACAAAACGTAACCACCCAGTCTATGGTAAACGTATTAACTACTCTAAAAAATACAAAGCTCATGATGAAAACAATGTTGCCAAAGAAGGCGATATCGTACGTATCATGGAAACTCGTCCGCTTTCAGCTACAAAACGTTTCCGTCTTGTAGAAGTTGTTGAAGAAGCGGTCATCATCTAATCAAACCTGAAAGGAGAAAACTGAAATGATTCAAACAGAAACTCGTTTGAAAGTCGCAGACAACAGCGGTGCTCGCGAAATCTTGACTATCAAAGTTCTTGGTGGTTCAGGACGTAAATTTGCAAACATCGGTGATGTTATCGTGGCATCTGTAAAACAAGCTACTCCTGGTGGTGCGGTTAAAAAAGGTGACGTTGTTAAAGCAGTTATCGTTCGTACTAAATCAGGTGCTCGTCGTGCTGATGGTTCATACATCAAATTTGACGAAAACGCAGCAGTTATCATCCGTGAAGACAAAACTCCTCGCGGAACACGTATCTTTGGCCCAGTTGCACGTGAATTGCGTGAAGGTGGCTTCATGAAGATCGTGTCACTTGCTCCAGAAGTACTTTAATTGGTTGCTCAAAGAAAATTAAAACAAGTCTAGGAAGTAAAACGAAAGCATAACTTAAGTTAGGTGAGTTGAAACTGACGAAGGATTGCTTTGATTTTCGAAGAGCAAAAACAAACAAACTAGTCCCCTAGCTTCAAGCTAGGGTGCCCTTATGGGCGTAAGAAAAATCAAGGAGAAACCTAATGTTTGTAAAAAAAGGCGACAAAGTTCGCGTAATCGCTGGTAAAGATAAGGGAACAGAAGCTGTTGTCCTTACTGCCCTTCCAAAAGTAAACAAAGTTATCGTTGAAGGTGTTAACATCGTTAAGAAACACCAACGTCCAACTAACGAGCTTCCTCAAGGTGGTATCATCGAGAAAGAAGCAGCTATCCATGTATCAAACGTTCAAGTTTTGGACAAAAATGGTGTAGCTGGTCGTGTTGGTTACAAATTTGTAGACGGTAAAAAAGTTCGCTACAACAAAAAATCAGGCGAAGTGCTTGATTAATCACGAAGGAAAGGAGAAGTATAATGGCAAATCGTTTAAAAGAAAAATATCTTAATGAAGTAGTTCCTGCTTTGACAGAACAATTCAACTACTCATCAGTGATGGCTGTGCCTAAAGTAGATAAGATCGTTTTGAACATGGGTGTTGGTGAAGCTGTATCAAACGCTAAAAGCCTTGAAAAAGCTGCTGAAGAATTGGCACTTATCTCAGGTCAAAAACCACTTATCACTAAAGCTAAAAAATCAATCGCCGGCTTCCGTCTTCGTGAAGGTGTTGCGATCGGTGCAAAAGTTACCCTTCGTGGTGAACGGATGTACGAATTCTTGGATAAATTGGTTTCAGTTTCACTTCCACGTGTACGTGACTTCCACGGTGTTCCAACAAAATCATTTGATGGACGCGGAAACTATACACTTGGTGTGAAAGAACAATTGATTTTCCCAGAAATCAACTTCGATGACGTTGACAAAACTCGTGGTCTTGACATTGTTATCGTAACAACTGCTAACACTGACGAAGAGTCACGTGCATTGCTTACAGGCCTTGGAATGCCTTTTGCAAAATAATATAGGAGGTAAATCTAATGGCTAAAAAATCAATGGTAGCTAGAGAGGCTAAACGCCAAAAAATTGTTGACCGTTATGCTGAAAAACGTGCTGCATTAAAGGCAGCAGGGGACTATGAAGGTTTATCTAAATTACCTCGCAACGCCTCACCGACTCGTTTACATAATCGTTGTAGAGTTACGGGGCGCCCACATTCAGTTTACCGCAAATTTGGTCTGAGTCGTATCGCTTTTCGCGAACTTGCGCATAAAGGTCAAATTCCTGGTGTAACAAAAGCATCTTGGTAATTTAAGATATCAAGGGCGTCAAAACTCTAAGTGAAAATAGGAAACTTGACGAAGAAACTGAGGTTTCTAGGAAAGTTTATCTTTTTCACACAGAGTTTAGCCCGGGTTCAGTTGGGCTAGCCAATTTGAACACGAGCTACAGCTTTGGCAAAAAAAGACCAATTTTCTTTGGAGCATCGCTCCTGCATCAAATTGCCTATTTTTGCTCTTGCTGTTACGCTCTTTGTATCATGTATTAACTAGCAAGTGCAACTTGCAAACTACTAGTAAGAGGAGAAAAACAAAATGGTTATGACTGACCCAATCGCAGACTTCCTAACTCGTATTCGTAACGCTAACCAAGCTAAACACGAAGTACTTGAAGTACCTGCATCAAACATCAAAAAAGGGATTGCTGAAATCCTTAAACGCGAAGGTTTTGTAAAAAACGTTGAAATCATCGAAGATGACAAACAAGGCATCATCCGTGTATTTCTTAAATACGGACCAAACGGTGAAAAAGTTATCACTAACTTGAAACGTATTTCTAAACCAGGACTTCGTGTCTACAAAAAACGTGAAGACCTTCCAAAAGTTCTTAACGGACTTGGAATTGCTATCCTTTCAACTTCTGAAGGTTTGCTTACTGATAAAGAAGCACGCCAAAAGAATGTTGGTGGTGAGGTTATCGCTTACGTTTGGTAATATTTAGTTCCCAATTTCTTTGTGACTCTTCGTTATCGTCTCTTGCCTAACACAAAGTTATGCCTGCGAGACGATGCCTAGATTCACTTTGAAATTGAAACCTAAATGTTCCTTTAAATCGAGAAATCGATTTAGCCCCGTGAAAACTGGCCGTTCTGGCCTGACAATTTAACAGGAGAAAATAAACATGTCACGTATTGGTAATAAAGTTATCGTGTTGCCTGCTGGTGTTGAAATCACTAACAATGACAACCTTGTAACTGTAAAAGGACCTAAAGGAGAACTTACTCGTGAGTTCTCAAAAGATATTGAAATCCGTGTGGAAGGTACTGAAGTAACTCTTCACCGTCCAAACGATTCAAAAGAAATGAAAACTATCCACGGAACTACTCGTGCCCTTTTGAACAACATGGTTGTTGGTGTATCAGAAGGATTCAAGAAAGAACTTGAAATGCGCGGGGTTGGTTACCGTGCACAACTTCAAGGATCTAAACTTGTTTTGGCTGTTGGTAAATCTCATCCAGACGAAGTTGAAGCTCCAGAAGGAATTACTTTTGAACTTCCAAACCCAACAACAATCGTTGTTAGCGGAATTTCAAAAGAAGTAGTTGGTCAAACAGCTGCTTACGTACGTAGCCTTCGTTCACCAGAACCATATAAAGGTAAAGGTATCCGTTACGTTGGTGAATTCGTTCGCCGTAAAGAAGGTAAAACAGGTAAATAATGTTGAGTGGTTGATTCTCAACCACCAACCTATTTTCCAACTTTGTGCATAGCACACGATTTAAAACTAAAGAGGTGAAAACTGTGATTTCAAAACCAGATAAAAACAAACTCCGCCAAAAACGCCACCGTCGTGTTCGCGGAAAACTCTCTGGAACTGCTGATCGCCCACGTTTGAACGTATTCCGTTCTAATACAGGCATCTACGCTCAAGTGATTGATGACGTAGCGGGTGTAACGCTCGCAAGTGCTTCAACTCTTGATAAAGAAGTTTCAAAAGGAACTAAAACTGAACAAGCTGTTGCTGTCGGTAAACTCGTTGCAGAACGTGCAAACGCTAAAGGTATTTCAGAAGTGGTGTTCGACCGCGGTGGATATCTATATCACGGACGTGTGAAAGCTTTGGCTGATGCAGCTCGTGAAAACGGATTGAAATTCTAATAGGAGGACACTAGAAAATGGCATTTAAAGACAATGCAGTTGAATTAGAAGAACGCGTAGTTGCTGTCAATCGTGTTACAAAAGTTGTTAAAGGTGGACGTCGTCTTCGTTTCGCAGCTCTTGTTGTTGTTGGTGACCACAACGGTCGCGTAGGATTTGGTACTGGTAAAGCTCAAGAAGTTCCAGAAGCAATCCGTAAAGCAGTAGATGATGCTAAGAAAAACTTGATCGAAGTTCCTATGGTTGGAACAACAATCCCACACGAAGTTCTTTCAGAATTCGGTGGAGCTAAAGTATTGTTGAAACCTGCTGTAGAAGGTTCTGGAGTTGCCGCTGGTGGTGCAGTTCGTGCCGTTGTGGAATTGGCAGGTGTGGCAGATATTACATCTAAATCACTTGGTTCTAACACTCCAATCAACATTGTTCGTGCAACTGTTGAAGGTTTGAAACAATTGAAACGCGCTGAAGAAGTTGCTGCCCTTCGTGGTATTTCAGTTTCTGATTTGGCATAAGAAAGGGGATAAAATGGCTCAAATTAAAATTACTTTGACTAAGTCTCCAATCGGACGCATTCCATCACAACGTAAAACTGTTGTAGCACTTGGACTTGGCAAATTGAACAGCTCTGTTATTAAAGAAGATAACGCTGCTATCCGTGGTATGATCACTGCAGTATCTCACTTGGTAACAGTTGAAGAAGTAAACTAATGAATTTTTAGGGGATGTGCACTATACCATCCCCTAAAACTAGATATAGTCATCTATGATGACGTCGTATAGGCGAGTTGATGGGGGAGACAACCTTTTCTCCCTTATCGGCGCTAGCATTTTACAAAAGAGGAGAAAATAAAAATGAAACTTCATGAATTGAAACCTGCAGAAGGTTCTCGTAAAGTACGTAACCGCGTTGGTCGTGGTACTTCATCAGGTAACGGTAAAACATCTGGTCGTGGTCAAAAAGGTCAAAAAGCTCGTAGCGGTGGCGGAGTTCGCCTTGGTTTTGAAGGTGGACAAACTCCATTGTTCCGTCGTCTTCCAAAACGTGGATTCACTAACATCAACGCTAAAGAATACGCAATTGTGAACCTTGACCAATTGAACGTCTTTGAAGATGGTGCTGAAGTAACTCCAGTTGTTCTTATCGAAGCAGGAATTGTTAAAGCTGAAAAGTCAGGTATTAAAATTCTTGGTAACGGTGAGTTGATTAAGAAATTGACTGTGAAAGCAGCTAAATTCTCTAAATCAGCTGAAGAAGCTATCACTGCTAAAGGTGGTTCAGTAGAAGTCATCTAAGAGAGGTGACCTATGTTTTTTAAATTATTAAGAGAAGCTCTTAAAGTCAAGCAGGTTCGATCAAAAATTTTATTTACAATTTTTATCGTTTTGGTCTTTCGTATCGGAACTAGCATTACAGTTCCTGGTGTGAATGCCAATAGCTTGAATGCTTTAAGTGGATTATCCTTCTTAAACATGTTGAGCTTGGTGTCGGGGAATGCCCTAAAAAACTTTTCGATTTTTGCCCTAGGAGTTAGTCCCTATATTACTGCTTCTATCGTTGTCCAACTCTTACAAATGGATATTTTACCGAAATTTGTAGAGTGGGGAAAACAAGGGGAAGTAGGTCGAAGAAAATTGAACCAAGCTACTCGTTATATTGCCCTTGGTCTAGCCTTTGTGCAATCTATCGGGATTACAGCTGGTTTTAATACCTTGGCTGGAGCTCAATTGATTAAAACTGCTTTAACTCCCCAAGTTTTTCTGACGATTGGTATCATCTTAACAGCTGGTAGTATGATTGTCACTTGGTTGGGAGAGCAAATTACAGATAAGGGATACGGAAATGGTGTTTCTATGATTATCTTTGCCGGGATTGTTGCCTCAATTCCAGAGATGATTCAGGGCATCTATGTGGACTACTTTGTGAACGTCCCAAGTAGCCGGATCACTTCATCTATCATTTTCGTAATCATTTTGATTATTACTGTATTGTTGATCATTTACTTTACAACTTATGTTCAACAAGCAGAATACAAAATTCCAATCCAATATACTAAGGTTGCACAAGGTGCTCCATCTAGCTCTTACCTTCCATTGAAGGTAAACCCTGCTGGAGTTATCCCTGTTATCTTTGCCAGCTCCATTACTGCAGCGCCTGCGGCGATTCTTCAGTTTTTGAGCGCCACAGGTCATGATTGGGCTTGGGTAAGGGTAGCACAAGAGATGTTGGCAACCACTTCTCCAACTGGTATTGCCATGTATGCTTTGTTGATTATTCTCTTTACATTCTTCTATACGTTTGTACAGATTAATCCTGAAAAAGCGGCAGAGAACCTACAAAAGAGCGGTGCCTATATCCATGGAGTTCGTCCTGGTAAAGGTACAGAAGAATATATGTCTAAACTTCTTCGTCGTCTTGCAACGGTTGGTTCCCTCTTCCTTGGTGTGATTTCCATTTTACCGATTGCAGCTAAAGATGTATTTGGTCTTTCTGATGTTGTTGCCTTTGGTGGAACAAGTCTCTTGATCATTATCTCTACAGGTATCGAAGGAATCAAGCAATTGGAGGGTTACCTATTGAAACGTAAGTATGTTGGTTTCATGGACAGAACAGAATAAAAGTATTTACTGAATCA
This sequence comes from Streptococcus pseudopneumoniae ATCC BAA-960 = CCUG 49455, assembly GCF_002087075.1. GTDB lineage: Bacteria > Bacillota > Bacilli > Lactobacillales > Streptococcaceae > Streptococcus > Streptococcus pseudopneumoniae. The sequence goes on along the minus strand of NZ_MWSM01000007.1, from coordinate 73,963 downwards.
GTAAATGCTGAGGGAGTGGAGGTTTAAACTCTGACATTTGTAAGAGTTGGATCTCCCCTCTTCTATTTTGTTTTTAAATAGGGGTGAAAAGACTTTTTGCTTCTATTTAAAAATAAAATAAGGAGATCAAATCATGAATCTTTTGATTATGGGCTTACCTGGTGCAGGTAAGGGAACTCAAGCAGCAAAAATCGTAGAACAATTCCATGTTGCACATATCTCAACAGGTGATATGTTCCGCGCTGCAATGGCAAATCAAACTGAAATGGGTGTTCTTGCTAAGTCATATATTGACAAGGGTGAATTAGTTCCTGATGAAGTTACAAATGGAATCGTAAAAGAACGTCTTTCACAAGATGATATTAAAGAAACAGGATTCTTGTTGGATGGTTACCCACGTACAATCGAACAAGCTCATGCCTTGGACAAAACATTGGCTGAACTTGGCATTGAACTAGAAGGCGTCATCAACATAGAAGTGAATCCAGATAGCCTCTTGGAACGTTTGAGTGGCCGTATCATCCACCGCGTAACTGGAGAAACTTTCCACAAGGTCTTTAACCCACCAGTTGACTATAAAGAAGAAGATTACTACCAACGTGAAGATGATAAACCTGAGACAGTAAAACGTCGATTGGACGTTAATATTGCTCAAGGAGAACCAATCATTGCTCACTACCGTGCCAAAGGTTTGGTTCATGACATCGAAGGTAATCAAGATATCAATGATGTCTTCTCAGATATCGAAAAAGTATTGACAAATTTGAAATAAAGCGCTTTTCACACTTGCAAAAATCCGCTACAAATGTTATACTGAGATAGTCTGACTTATAATTGTTGTCTCTGTGTCTAGAGGCATCGAATCGAAATTTATGGAGGTGCTTTTGCGTGGCAAAAGACGATGTGATTGAAGTTGAAGGCAAAGTAGTTGATACAATGCCGAATGCAATGTTTACGGTTGAACTTGAAAATGGACATCAGATTTTAGCAACAGTTTCTGGTAAAATTCGTAAAAACTATATTCGTATTTTAGCGGGAGATCGTGTTACTGTCGAAATGAGTCCATATGACTTGACACGTGGGCGTATCACTTACCGCTTTAAATAATCGAAAAACTTGGAGGGATAAGAAATGAAAGTAAGACCATCGGTCAAACCAATTTGCGAATACTGTAAAGTTATTCGTCGTAATGGTCGTGTTATGGTAATTTGCCCAGCAAATCCAAAACACAAACAACGTCAAGGATAAGATAGAAAGGAGAAAACATGGCTCGTATTGCTGGAGTTGACATTCCAAATGACAAACGTGTAGTAATCTCATTGACTTATGTTTATGGTATCGGACTTGCAACATCTAAGAAAATTTTGGCTGCTGCTGGAATCTCAGAAGATGTTCGTGTACGTGATCTTACATCAGATCAAGAAGATGCTATCCGTCGTGAAGTGGATGCAATCAAAGTTGAAGGTGACCTTCGTCGTGAAGTAAACTTGAACATCAAACGTTTGATGGAAATCGGTTCATACCGTGGTATCCGTCACCGTCGTGGACTTCCTGTCCGTGGACAAAACACTAAAAACAACGCTCGCACTCGTAAAGGTAAAGCTGTTGCGATTGCTGGTAAGAAAAAATAATATAGGAGGTAAAAGTCTTGGCTAAACCAACACGTAAACGTCGTGTGAAAAAGAATATCGAATCTGGTATTGCTCATATTCACGCTACATTTAATAACACTATTGTTATGATTACTGATGTGCATGGTAATGCAATTGCTTGGTCATCAGCTGGTGCTCTTGGTTTCAAAGGTTCTCGTAAATCTACACCATTCGCTGCTCAAATGGCTTCTGAAGCTGCTGCTAAATCTGCACAAGAACACGGTCTTAAATCAGTTGAAGTTACTGTGAAAGGTCCAGGTTCTGGTCGTGAGTCAGCTATTCGTGCGCTTGCTGCCGCTGGTCTTGAAGTAACAGCAATTCGTGATGTGACTCCAGTGCCACACAATGGTGCTCGTCCTCCAAAACGTCGCCGTGTATAATCATCGCATTACACTGCTTTTCGTTTAAGAGGGAGTAACTAAATGATCGAGTTTGAAAAACCAAATATAACAAAAATTGATGAAAATAAAGATTATGGCAAGTTTGTAATTGAACCACTTGAACGTGGCTACGGTACAACTCTTGGTAACTCTCTTCGTCGTGTACTTCTAGCTTCTCTACCAGGAGCAGCTGTGACATCTATCAATATTGATGGTGTGTTACATGAGTTTGACACAGTTCCAGGTGTTCGTGAAGACGTGATGCAAATCATTCTGAACATTAAAGGAATTGCAGTGAAATCGTACGTTGAAGACGAAAAAATCATCGAACTAGATGTTGAAGGTCCTGCTGAAGTAACAGCTGGTGACATTTTGACAGATAGCGATATTGAAATTGTAAATCCAGATCATTATCTCTTTACAATCGGTGAAGGTTCTTCCCTAAAAGCGACTATGACTGTTAACAGTGGTCGTGGATATGTACCTGCTGATGAAAATAAAAAGGATAATGCACCAGTTGGAACACTTGCTGTAGATTCTATTTATACACCAGTTACAAAAGTCAACTATCAAGTGGAACCTGCTCGTGTAGGTAGCAATGATGGATTTGACAAATTAACCCTTGAAATCTTGACAAATGGAACAATTATTCCAGAAGATGCTTTAGGGCTTTCAGCACGTATTTTGACAGAACATCTTGATTTGTTTACAAATCTTACTGAGATTGCTAAGTCAACTGAAGTGATGAAAGAAGCTGATACTGAATCTGACGATCGTATTTTGGATCGTACGATTGAGGAACTGGATTTGTCTGTGCGTTCATACAACTGTTTGAAACGTGCCGGTATCAATACTGTGCATGATTTGACAGAAAAATCTGAAGCAGAGATGATGAAAGTACGAAATCTTGGACGCAAGAGTTTGGAAGAAGTGAAACTCAAACTCATTGATTTGGGTCTTGGATTAAAAGATAAATAAAGGAGGAATACATGGCTTACCGTAAACTAGGACGCACTAGCTCACAACGTAAAGCAATGCTTCGTGATTTGACAACTGACCTTTTGATCAACGAATCAATCGTGACAACTGAAGCTCGTGCTAAAGAAATCCGTAAAACTGTTGAAAAAATGATTACTCTAGGTAAACGTGGTGATTTGCATGCACGTCGTCAAGCAGCTGCTTTCGTACGTAATGAAATCGCATCTGAAAACTATGATGAAGCAACTGATAAGTACACTTCTACTACAGCACTTCAAAAATTGTTCTCAGAAATCGCACCTCGTTATGCTGAACGTAACGGTGGATACACTCGTATCCTTAAAACTGAACCCCGTCGTGGTGATGCAGCGCCAATGGCGATCATCGAATTAGTATAAAATCATCAATTTTGTTGAGTGTTATGATGATGGAGTCTTGTACTCTTAGTCTAGCTCTGGTCTACCGCTAGGATTTCGGTCCTAGCGGGAACACTCATCATAAGTTGGGATAGTAGACGCTTGTTTACGAAATTGTTTTTTTCTTAAGAACAACTTCGTAAGCAGGCGTTTTTGAGTATTTTAGTTGGAATTATGCTATACTATTTGAAAAGAATTCTGTTTAATGTTCAGGTTTCTAATTTTAAGAAGAATTGGAGTTTGCTTATGAAAGCGATTATAACTGTTGTTGGTAAAGATAAATCTGGAATTGTTGCAGGTGTTTCTGGTAAAATTGCAGAATTGGGTTTGAATATTGATGATATCTCTCAAACTGTCTTGGATGAATATTTCACGATGATGGCTGTCGTCTCTAGCGATGAAAAGCAAGATTTCACCTATCTTCGTAATGAATTTGAAGCTTTTGGGCAAACTTTGAATGTGAAAATCAATATTCAGAGTGCAGCGATTTTCGAAGCTATGTATAATATCTAGGAGGTTATCATGGATATTAGACAAGTTACTGAAACCATCGCCATGATTGAGGAGCAAAACTTCGATATCAGAACTATTACCATGGGGATTTCTCTTTTGGACTGTATCGATCCGGATATCAATCGTGCTGCGGAGAAAATTTATCAAAAGATTAGGACCAAGGCGGCTAAATTAGTGGCTGTTGGCGATGAAATTGCAGCTGAGTTGGGAATTCCAATCGTTAATAAGCGTGTATCGGTGACTCCTATCTCTTTGATTGGGGCTGCGACAGATGCGACGGACTACGTGGTTCTGGCAAAAGCGCTTGATAAGGCTGCGAAAGAAATCGGTGTGGACTTTATTGGTGGTTTCTCTGCCTTGGTACAAAAGGGGTACCAAAAGGGAGATGAGATTCTCATCAATTCTATTCCTCGTGCTTTGGCTGAAACGGACAAGGTCTGCTCGTCAGTCAATATCGGCTCAACCAAGTCTGGTATCAATATGACGGCTGTCGCAGATATGGGACGAGTTATCAAGGAAACGGCAACTCTATCTGATATGGGAGCAGCCAAGTTGGTTGTATTCGCTAATGCTGTTGAGGACAATCCATTTATGGCGGGTGCCTTCCATGGTGTTGGGGAAGCAGATGTTATCATCAATGTCGGAGTTTCTGGTCCTGGTGTGGTGAAGCGTGCTCTGGAAAAAGTTCGTGGACAGAGCTTTGATGTAGTAGCCGAAACAGTCAAGAAAACTGCCTTTAAAATCACTCGTATCGGTCAATTGGTTGGTCAAATGGCCAGTGAGAGACTGGGTGTGGAGTTTGGTATTGTGGACTTGAGTTTGGCGCCAACTCCTGCGGTTGGAGATTCTGTTGCACGTGTCCTTGAAGAAATGGGGCTAGAAACAGTTGGTACGCATGGGACGACGGCTGCCTTGGCTCTCTTGAATGACCAAGTTAAGAAGGGCGGAGTTATGGCCTGTAACCAAGTCGGTGGTTTGTCTGGTGCTTTTATCCCTGTTTCAGAGGATGAAGGAATGATTGCTGCAGTGCAAAATGGCTCTCTTAATCTGGAAAAACTAGAAGCCATGACGGCTATCTGTTCTGTTGGTTTGGATATGATTGCCATTCCGGAGGATACACCTGCTGAAACCATTGCGGCCATGATTGCAGATGAAGCGGCAATTGGTGTCATTAACATGAAAACAACAGCTGTTCGTATCATTCCAAAAGGAAAAGAAGGCGACATGATTGAGTTTGGTGGCCTATTAGGAACTGCACCTGTTATGAAGATCAATGGGGCTTCGTCTGTTGATTTCATCTCTCGTGGGGGACAAATCCCAGCACCAATTCATAGCTTTAAAAATTAAGAAAATAGGAGAAAATGATGAAAAAAGAAATGAAACATGCTTTAGTAGCTTTAGGACTGTCGACTTTACTAGTCCCAACTTTTACCAGTCAAGTAGTTTTTGCGCAGGAAAATGATACGAATTCCAGAAATGAAAGTTTTTATAAGACAAATTTGGATGTTGAAAAAGCTGCTAGAGACCATTCAGAAGAAATTAAGAGTAAGTTATTAAAAGAAATTGATAATATAGATTGGACTATACTTCGTTTTCAAGATAGTGATATTTTAAAACTAAAAAATGCTATAGTTGAAAAAATGAATGAGATAACAGAGAAAAATATGAGTAATATTTCAAAAAAAGATTATTATTTGAACTATCTATATTTGCAAGATTTAGAAAAAGTCATTATGATTATGGATAGTGAGAAGCCTAACTTTTTAGGATATGTTTTTGATATGGCTAGAATAAAAAAATTTGACTTACTACTTCAGCAAGTAGAAAAAGATAGTAATTTATACTCATCTGTTGAGAAGGAAAAACTAATTAGCGATTTAAAAAGTTTTTACGGACCATTAACAGTCTGGTCGATACCTCGGGACCGTAATTATTTTGGTGATTACGATCCAGAAAATAATACTAATTTAACATTAAAAGATTATGTTCAAAATTTATCAACTTTTTATAAAAATGTTGATAAATCGAGTCCTAGTTTAATTCCTACGCAAAAAAACATTGAAAAGTTGAATGATGTAGCTTTTATTCAAAGAGAAGATATAAGAAGTGATGCTGGTCTTTCAGGTGCAGACAAGCTTAAATTATTCAAAGAAATAGCTCAGATAGTTAAAGAAGCGGAATACAAAATTAATAAAGAAGCAGGTCTAATATATAAGGAAGAACCTGAAATAAGACATATGCTATCCCCTGAAGAGTTATCTGTATTTACTAAGCGTATTGAAGATGTTTACCAAGGAAAAGCTAAACCTAAGGTGACAAAAGAAGAAGCTATTCAAGCAGTTTCTATTGGGACTTCATCCTCAGTTTCAACTTCATCTCAATCTACGGTTACATCTAATGAAGAGACTAAGAAAGATCATCAAGCAAGTAAGTGGTTTAAAGAGTCTGGTAAATGGTACTACAATGACCTTTCTGGTAATCTTGTAAGAAGCCGTTGGGTAGGCCGTTATTATCTAAAAGCAGATGCTTCAATGGCTGCTAGTGAATGGATTTATGATGAAGATTATAAGAGCTGGTTTTATGTAGATTCAACTGGTAGTTATGTGGAGAAAGCTTGGCAGGGAGAATACTACCTAAAACGTGGCGGTTACATGGCTAAGAGTGAGTGGGTATTTGATTCTCAGTATGATAGTTGGTATTATCTGAACCAAGATGGTAAGTACGCTCGTAATCAATGGATTAAAGACGGAGATAAGTGGTATTACTTGTTAGCTGATGGGAAATTGGCAAAAAATATGACCATTAACGGCTATAAAGTAAATGAAAAAGGTGAATGGGTATAATTTTTTAAGCTCTATTTAAGGTTAGCTGTGTATACTATAATCATTAAATAAAGACCTCCTAATATTATTTGAAACAGATAATACTGATTTAGTTTGAATTTGATTTTCATCTAATATCTTTATTTAATAGAACTCCTAAACTTTTTCATAATAATCTCCTGCAAAAGTCACCTGTCTGGGTGGCTTTTGTTTTATCATCCATGATATAATAGAAGCAAACGGAGGACGGAAAATGGTAAAAGTACGATTGTATTTGGTACGTCATGGCAAGACCATGTTTAACACGATTGGTCGCGCGCAAGGTTGGAGTGATACTCCCTTAACAGCTGAAGGTGAGCTAGGAATTCAAGAATTAGGAATCGGTTTGCGAGAATCTGGTCTACAGTTTGAGCGCGCTTATTCCAGTGATTCTGGTCGCACCATTCAGACTATGGGAATTATACTTGAGGAGCTTGGACTGCAAGGGAAAATCCCTTATCGCATGGACAAGCGTATCAGAGAATGGTGTTTTGGTAGCTTTGATGGAGCCTACGATGGCGATCTTTTCATGGGCATTATTCCTCGTATCTTTAATGTGGACCACGTTCACCAATTATCTTATGCGGAACTGGCTGAGGGCTTGGTAGAGGTTGATACAGCTGGTTGGGCTGAAGGATGGGAAAAACTCAGTGGTCGAATCAAGGAAGGTTTTGAAGCGATTGCCAAAGAAATGGAAGAACAAGGCGGGGGCAACGCCCTTGTCGTCAGCCATGGAATGACCATTGGAACCATTGTTTATCTGATCAATGGTATGCATCCGCATGGCCTCGATAATGGTAGCGTGACGATCCTTGAATATGAGAACGGCCAGTTTAGCGTAGAGGTTGTTGGTGACTGTAGTTACCGAGAGCTAGGATGGGAGAAGATGGAAGCGACCTCTATTTAATACTCTTCGAAAATCTCTTCAAACCGCGTCAACGTAGTCTTGTCGTAGATATGGTTACTGACTNNAGCAGTGCTTTGAGCAACCTGCGGCTAGTTTCCTAGTTTGCTCTTTGATTTTCATTGAGTATAATCAGTCTAGACTTGCTTGCTATGAACTAGGGATTTGATAGGAATATCAAGATAAGAAAAAACAGCCGAGGGTAATCCTTTCGGCTGTTTTTGATGGGGGAAACTAAAGTGTAATGCTGTTGCTTTTAGAGATTTTCATAAACAAGAGCAAGGAACCTACTGTTAGAATAGTCAAGATAGTTGACAAGGCTGCGGCTACACCGTAATTCCCTCTGAGAACCTCTGTATAAATGGCTACAGTCATTGTTCTTGTTTTGACATTGTAGAGGAGGATAGAAGTAGAGAGTTCTGAAATCATTGTGACCCAAGATAAGATGGCTCCAGAAATAATACCAGATAGCATCATTGGAGTTGTAATCTTGGCAAAGGTATTGAGACGACTACTTCCTAAGCTTTCCGCGGCTTCTTCAATACTTGGTGCTATTTGTTGCAAACTAGCAACAGATGAGCGAATAGTATAAGGTAATCTTCTGACAGATAGGGACATAATCAAGATGAAAGCAGTTCCTGTAATCATAAGAAATCCACTTCCAAATAGGCCAGTATTGAAGGAAGAAATGAAGGCAATCCCTAGAACGGTTCCTGGTACAATATAAGGGACCATACTGAGGCTGTCAATTAAGTTTGTAAATAAATTCCGTTTTCTAACGGCTAGGTAGGAGATAAATGTTGCAAATAGGACAACTAGAACTAAGGCAATCAAAGGGATACGAATAGTATTGAAAATAGCAGATCCCATACGATTGAAAGCTACCTTGTAACTGTTTAGAGAATAGCCTTTGACAAATACCATACCTGATGTTTTTAGGAAAGAAGTATAAATCAAGTAGACTTGAGGTAGAACAGAGAACAAGATAATTCCGTAGACTGTTGCATAAATGGCAACCATTTTTCCTTTTGTGGTTTTTTTAGGCTCAATTGGATGGAGCGAATTCATACTGAAACTGTAGCGGTTTGAAATGTATTTTTGGATAAGGAAGATTGCCAAGGCAATGATAATCGCCATAATTGCTAAAGCAGATGCAAAAGCCGAATTTCCTCCAACCTCGCTAATAAATTGAGTATAAATCAAGACGGGGAAAGTCCGATATCCTTCACCAATCAACATAGGCGTTCCAAAGTCTGAGAATGCTCTCATAAATACAAGTAGGGCAGCAGCTAGTAAGGTTGGAACTAGGAGAGGCAAAACAACCGTTACGATACGCTTAAATCCGAAGGAACCCATGCTTTCAGCAGCTTCAAGTAGAGAATTGTCAATACTTTTCATTGTCCCAGCAACGTATAGAAATACCAGTGGGAATAGTTGCAGTGTAAAGACAAGTACAATTCCTTTGAATCCATAAATATCGATAGCTGGAAGATGAAGGGTATTTGTCAGGAATTTAGTAATGACCCCATTTCGTCCCAGCAAGAGAATCCAGGAGTAGGCTCCCACGAAAGGAGCTGACATGGAAGCAATGATAATCAATATTTGTAGAAATTTCTTTCCCTTGAAGTCATACATAGAGAAGAGATAAGCTAATAGGGTTCCTACAACTAAGGAAGTGACAGTAGCGGTAATGGAAACCTTGAAACTGTTGACGAGTGTCTCAGAGTAGTAGGCTTTACTAAAGAAAGTGACAAAATTAGCTAGTGAGAATTGTCCTTCATGTATGAGTGCTTGCTTGAGCACGGTAACGATAGGATAAACGAGAAAGACAAGATAAGTAAGAAAGATGAAGAAAGAGGAGGCTGTCCAAATATTTAGTTTTTTACGTTCCATGGTTGACTCCTTTTATCAGGTTTTGTGAACCATCTGCAGAAAAGACGTTTAATTTTTGAGTATTGATTCGTAGACGAATACGATCGCCTTTTTGTAGATCTTCTTCAAAAGTTGATTCTTCGCTAACTTGAATTTTTGAGGCAAATCCTGTTTCGATGAAGTATTCAGTATTCAGTCCAAGATAGACGCTATCGCTAATAGTGCCTTCAATATCTCCAGATTCATCTTTTATAAACTCTTCAGGACGAATACTTACATGAATAGCTTGTGCTTCAGCCTGATCAAGGGCTGGCATTCGAAGAGCATAGCCATCTGAAAAGACGATATAAGCGCCGTCGCTCCGTTTTTCAAGATTGGCAGGGATGATATTTGTGCGTCCGATAAAGGTTGCTACAAACTCATTAGCTGGTTTATGATAGAGTTCTTTTGGCCGACCGATTTGTTGGATGACTCCGTCTTTCATAACAGCAATTTGATCTGAAATAGCCATGGCTTCTTCTTGGTCGTGGGTTACATAGACGGTTGTAATTCCCACTTCGTGTTGGATTTCTCGAATGGCTTGACGCATATCCAAGCGAAGTTTGGCATCTAGGTTACTAAGTGGCTCGTCCATGAGGAGAACACTTGGATTAACAGCTAAGGCGCGTGCCAAGGCGACACGTTGTTGTTGTCCACCACTGAGTTTATCGGGCTTCCGATCCGCATATTGAGCAATTTGCATGAGTTCAAGATACTTGTTGGTCTGTTGAATCAATTCTTCTTTTGGAACCTTCTTTTGCTTGAGACCAAAAGCGACATTATCTCGGACAGTCAAATGTGGGAAAATAGCGTAGTTTTGGAAAACCATCCCGATATTGCGTTTGCTGGGTTCCATATTATTGATTTTTGTATCATCGAAGTAAAATTCTCCACCTTCGATACTGTTGAAACCTGCAATCATACGAAGAAGGGTCGTTTTCCCACACCCTGAAGGCCCAAGAAGGGTAAAGAGACTTCCTTTTGGAATTGTAATGTTCAAATTCTCAATAACAGGGACATCGTGGTAGATTTTTTTGGCGTTAATAATTCTGATCTCACTCATAGTGAACCTCTTTTACTGTTTAGATTGGATATCTGTAAAGACTTCGTTGTATTTCTTAACGATATCTGATTTATTTTTGATGACATAATCATAATCTTCAGTGAGTGTTTTGATTTTGTCAATTGGTTTCATGTTTTCGCTTGTTTTGGCATTTTTACGAACAGGACGGTTAGTAGTGGTTGTACCAAGTGTATCTTGTACTTCTTGAGAGATAATAAAATCGATAAATTTCTTGGCATTTTCCATATTTTTCGCTTTTTTAACGATAGCAGCACTAGCAGGTAGGAAGACGGTTCCTTCTTTTGGATAGACTACCTTGATATTAGCTCCGTCATTTAAGAGTTTAACTGCTGGATCTTCATAAGAGAGACCAACAGCCATTTCTCCGTCAGCGACTGCTTTATAGACACCAGATGAGCTTGAACCGATTTTCCCATCAATAAGTGTGAAGAGATCTTTTACATAAGACCAAGCCTTATCGTCTTTGTAACCACCTTGAGCTTGTAGCATATTTGTTAATTGAGCAAAGGCGCTAGAAGAGTTTGCTGGGTCAGCAGTTGCAATTTTTCCTTTTAGTTCAGGTTTGAGAAGGTCGCTATATCCTTCGATGTTCATGCCTTTCGTTAAATCAGGATTGACGATTAAAACACTACCATCTAGTGTATAAGGAGTAGAGTAGCCAGTTGTGTTTTGATATTCTTTGATAACATTATCATTTTCTTTTGAAGTATAGTTTTCAAAGAGTTCTCCGTGGGTAGCATATTGTGTATAAGAACCACCAAAGATGACATCAGCTACAGGAGCTTCTTTTTCTGACTCCAGTTTTTTGAAAAGTTCTCCAGTACCAGCTTGAATCAGTTCTACTTTGATACCATATTTTTCTTCAAAGGCAGGAATAGTTGCTCCGATTAAGCCCTCTGAGTTTGGTGAATAAACGACTAGCGAACCGCCGTCTCCTTTATCAGATGAACCGCCATCGGCAGATTCATTAGAAGAACAAGCAGCAAGACCAAAAAGGGCTAGTCCGCAAGCAGCATAATACATCCATTTCTTTTTCATGATGGATACCTCCGTTGTGTTATTTAAGTTTATTTTAAAACAATATAAGCGTTTTTAAAACCGACAATTCTATTCTATTAGAGTAAAATTCTCTACAAAAAGAAGAATAGCTTATTTTACTATTCTTCCGAGTGATTTCAATTCCTTTGGGGAAATATGGAGATACTTTTTAAATACTTTGGCAAAATATTTATAGTCTGAAAATCCAACTTGATCAGAGATGTCGCTTAGAGGGGAGTTGGGAGATTCAGCCATCTTATCTATAGCTTGTTTCAGACGATATTGTAAGATATATTCATTTAGAGTCATGGGGAAGTCTTCTTTGATAACTTTATATAGATAGCTTTCGCTATAGTTTAAAGCTTCAGCAATAGTCGCAATCGTAAAATGCTCTGCATAATGCTTGTGGACAAAGGAAATAATTTGTTGAATGATTTGGTTTTGTGTATCAACCTGTTGGATAGAGGTGAGTAAAGTTTGATATTCTTCTAAAAAAGGAGTTTCTTGATAGGTACTACCTTGTAATCGCAAAACAATGTTTTGAAGACATTCTGTCAATTCCTTGGTATCAATTGGCTTGGATAAGAAATCAACTGCTCCGTATTGCATGGCTTTTTTGGCATTTTGAAAATCGTTATAACCTGATAAGATAACTTTTTCATAGGAAAGGGTACGAGTGGCTTCGAACATCATAAAAGCATCCATAATTGGCATGGTGATGTCTGTTAAGACAATATGAGGTTCTTTTTCTTGGATGAGTTTCATTCCCTCTTGACCGTGACTGGCAGTTCCTACGACTTGGATACCTACGGCAGAGTAGTCTACGGCAATCTCTAGCCATTTTCGGATGAGGTGTTCGTCTTCTACGATAATGAGCTTAAACATGAGTTAGTCCTTTCGTTATAAATTTGACCCAAGTTTCTCCTTGGCGATTGACTCCTAAATCTAGCTGGACATCAGAAAAGAAATTGCTCAATCGTTTGTAGCTGTTCACGATGCCATGCTGGGTATGAGGGCTTTCTAAAGAGTCTAAAATAGCGAGTCGCTCTTGTTTTGTGAGCCCTCCGGCATTATCCTTGATTAAAAAAGTCAGAGAATCTGCTTCCAAGGTAATTTGGATATCAATATGAAGATCAATACGGTATTGCATCCCATATTTTATAGCATTTTCTACTAGAGGAAGTAAGAAAAGTTTAGGGATAGGCTGATTATCGACAGTTTCTGGACAGACAATATCATAAGAAAAGTGCTCAAAACGAATCTTATGAATCATAAGGTAATCCTCTATAATCTTTAAATCCTGACAAATGGTTGTTTCTTTTTCTAAATCCGTGATACTGTAGCGAAGAATGCGCGTGAGATTTTGAATTAGGTCTTGTGTGAGGGCGGCATCCATTAAAGAAGTGATTTTAATCGTCTCAAGTGTATTGTAGAGAAAATGAGGATTGAACTGAGCTTCCAGCATTTTTCTTTCAAAAATCCATTTTTCTTTTTCTATGGTCAACATTTTTTGATGAAGTTGATCTAATTCGTACAACATATTGTTGATTTTTTCTGCCATAAACTCAAACTCATCACCTGTTTGTAGAGAAAGCCTTTTTTCTGCTTGTTTAGGAATTTCTTGAAGTTGGTAAACCAAACTTTCAATAGGAACAGCATTGTGTGTGGCAATCTTATGAGCAATTCGTCTTGCTTGCCAGAAGTAGAGGAAGAATATACACAAGGTGAGAATGGAGGCTAGACCAAGTAAGCTAGGAATGGGAAAGAAGGATTGAAAAGTATAGATTGAAAAAATAGCACCGACTTTTTCTTTTTGAACAATAAGCGGTTCATTCGCATACCAGTGGGTGCGAGAGTGTAGGAGTTTTTCATCCAATTTTTCAAGAGTGGAGCGAGTAAACTGATTTGTATTGTTGGAAAACATATTTCCAAAGCTATCGGTAATGATGTATTTGGAATTGATCATTGGGAAGCTTGAGATGAAATCATTCTCATTTACGAAAGCAATAGTATAGGCCTTAACTCGTTGGTTTTGAAGTAGTGGTTTGATAAAGAGTGTGTAATGTTGCTTATCTGAAGAGAGTGCAATTTTTTCTGTCACTTTTTCTTGAGAAGGATTTTGAATGAGCAGTTTTAGATAGTAGGGTGATAAAATACTTTCTTGATGATTTCGATTGGTACTAAATAGTAATTCACCTGTATCGTTTAGAATAATGAGGTCAGAACTAAGCTTCAATCTAGCTTTTGTCTCGTAAAATAAGCTAAAGACTTCTCTCTCTGTGTGTTTGCCGTCCAAAAATTCAGGAATCATTTTATGGTTCATAGTAGTCAGGAGCTCATTATTTGCTTCTTTCATTTCTTGAACCTGTTTGACAATCTGTCTCGTATCTTTGGAGAGTTGCTGCTTTTGTAAAAAATAGGAAAAACCAAAAAGTAAAATGAGTAGTAAAAGAGAGGTCACAAAGGCTGCGATAGAGCTTCTATGGAGAATTTCTTTTTGGAGCGATTTTTTAAAGGAATGAGACATCTGCTACCTCCTTGGAAGGGTTTTCTGTTATAAGTATAGCAGTTTAAAAATTTTAGAGCAAGGTAAAATAGAAAAGTATAGAATAGAACGAGACCAAATTCCCTCAAAAATGGTATAATAGTAACATCACAAAATTGGAGAGAGACCATGAGTTTTTACAATCATAAAGAAATTGAGCCTAAGTGGCAGGGCTACTGGGCAGAACATCATACATTTAAGACAGGAACAGATGCATCAAAACCTAAGTTTTATGCTCTTGATATGTTCCCTTATCCGTCTGGAGCTGGTCTGCACGTAGGACACCCAGAAGGTTATACTGCAACCGATATCCTCAGTCGTTACAAACGTGCGCAAGGCTACAATGTTCTTCACCCAATGGGTTGGGATGCTTTTGGTTTGCCTGCAGAGCAATACGCTATGGATACTGGTAATGACCCAGCAGAATTTACGGCGGAGAACATTGCCAACTTCAAACGCCAAATCAATGCGCTTGGATTTTCTTATGACTGGGATCGTGAAGTCAACACAACAGATCCAAACTACTACAAGTGGACGCAATGGATTTTCACCAAGCTTTACGAAAAAGGCTTGGCCTATGAAGCGGAAGTGCCAGTAAACTGGGTTGAGGAATTGGGAACAGCCATCGCCAACGAAGAGGTCCTTCCTGATGGAACGTCTGAGCGTGGAGGCTATCCAGTTGTCCGCAAGCCAATGCGCCAATGGATGCTCAAAATCACGGCTTACGCAGAGCGCTTGCTCAATGACTTAGATGAACTAGATTGGCCAGAGTCTATCAAGGACATGCAACGCAACTGGATCGGGAAATCAACTGGTGCTAATGTAACCTTCAAGGTTAAGGGAACTGATAAGGAATTCACAGTCTTTACCACTCGTCCTGATACTCTTTTCGGTGCGACTTTCACTGTTTTGGCTCCTGAGCATGAATTAGTAGACGCTATCGTAAGTTCAGAGCAAGCAGAAGCAGTTGCAGACTACAAACACCAAGCTAGCCTCAAATCTGACTTGGCTCGTACAGACCTTGCCAAGGAAAAAACTGGGGTCTGGACAGGTGCTTATGCCATCAACCCTGTCAATGGCAAGGAAATTCCAATCTGGATTGCGGACTATGTTCTTGCTAGTTATGGAACAGGTGCGGTTATGGCTGTGCCTGCCCACGACCAACGTGACTGGGAATTTGCCAAACAATTTGACCTTCCAATCGTCGAAGTACTTGAAGGTGGAAACGTTGAAGAAGCTGCCTACACAGAAGATGGCCTTCATGTTAATTCAGACTTCCTAGATGGATTGAACAAAGAAGACGCAATTGCCAAGATTGTGGCTTGGTTGGAAGAAAAAGGCTGTGGACAAGAGAAGGTTACCTACCGTCTCCGTGACTGGCTCTTTAGCCGTCAACGTTACTGGGGTGAACCAATTCCAATCATTCATTGGGAAGATGGAACTTCAACAGCTGTTCCTGAAAGTGAATTGCCACTTGTCTTGCCTGTAACCAAGGATATCCGTCCTTCAGGTACTGGTGAAAGTCCACTAGCTAACTTGACAGACTGGCTTGAAGTGACTCGTGAAGATGGTGTTAAAGGTCGTCGTGAAACCAACACCATGCCACAATGGGCAGGTTCAAGCTGGTACTACCTCCGCTATATCGATCCACACAACACTGAGAAATTGGCTGATGAGGGCCTTCTCAAACAATGGTTGCCAGTAGATATCTACGTGGGTGGTGCAGAGCATGCTGTACTTCACTTGCTTTATGCTCGTTTCTGGCACAAATTCCTCTATGACCTCGGTGTGGTTCCAACAAAAGAGCCATTCCAAAAACTCTTTAACCAAGGAATGATTTTGGGAACAAGCTACCGTGACCACCGTGGGGCTCTTGTGGCAACCGATAAGGTTGAAAAACGTGACGGTTCTTTCTTCCATGTGGAAACAGGAGAAGAGTTGGAGCAAGCACCAGCCAAGATGTCTAAATCTCTTAAGAACGTTGTCAACCCAGACGATGTGGTGGAACAATACGGTGCCGATACCCTTCGTGTTTATGAAATGTTCATGGGCCCACTTGATGCTTCAATCGCTTGGTCAGAAGAAGGTCTGGAAGGAAGTCGTAAATTCCTTGACCGTGTTTACCGTTTGATTACAAGTAAGGAAATTATTGCGGAAAACAATGGTGCTCTTGACAAGGTTTATAACGAAACCGTTAAAGCTGTCACAGAACAAATTGAGTCCCTCAAATTCAACACAGCCATTGCCCAACTTATGGTCTTTGTCAACGCGGCTAACAAGGAAGAAAAACTTTATGTAGACTACGCCAAAGGCTTTATCCAATTGATTGCACCGTTTGCTCCTCACTTGGCAGAAGAACTCTGGCAAACTGTTGCAGCAACAGGTGAGTCAATCTCTTACGTGGCTTGGCCAACATGGGACGAAAGCAAATTGGTTGAAGACGAAATCGAAATCGTCGTCCAAATCAAAGGAAAAGTCCGTGCCAAACTCATGGTCGCTAAAGACCTATCACGCGAAGAATTGCAAGAAATTGCTCTAGCGGATGAAAAAGTCAAAGCAGAAATTGACGGTAAGGAAATCGTGAAAGTAATTGCGGTACCGAATAAATTGGTTAACATTGTTGTGAAATAAAAAGAAGTAACTCTAGAGTATGAACTTTAGAATAGGTCAGAATGAATAGATTAGTGAACGATAGCAGGAAGTGTGAAATTTTATTATTTAAGATTTCTATTATTGTAGTGTCAGTTATAGTATTAGTAATGTCAATAGTGGGTGCATATTATTTTAAAAATTGTCTTTGGGACAAGGAAAGTTTAAATTTGACACTCACTTTAGACACTCTCTTTGCAGTTTTTATTACTTTCTTTAGTTTTTCAAATGATAAATCAAGCAATATTTTTGGAATATCTCCAAATGAAATTATAAGGACACAGTCTGAAGTGTATCAATTTTTATTTACAAAATCTTTTGCAACTCTATTAATAGTGACAAATTTGTTATCCATTATTCATTATTTTGGAGCCAAAAATTTAATAGTTTCTTTTAATGAAACTTATCCTCGTATTCAATCCAGTGTTGGTATCATGTGGCTACCACTGTTTGGTATTCTGATAATCTATTTTATTTGGCTCTTAATAGAGGGATTAAAATATATCAGAAAAATAAATTATATTATTCAAAATAGGGAAATAATCTATTTTTATTCGCAGGTAAAAGTTGTAGATAAACTTACTGATTCTGAATCGAAAAAATACGGTGAATATATTGATTTGTACGAATCGTGTCGTCAGAACAATTTAAGTGTTCTACTTAACTTTCTTCAAAATTCGGATGATAAACGAGGAGTTATTGCTAGTAACTCAGTGAGAATTATGTTTGAATCTTTGGATAAAGCAGACCAAATTGCGGCCCTGAATATTTGTAGAAACTATGTAGCACGAGAAAATGTTTTAAATAAAGAAGATGCAGAAAAATTGTTAAATGAAATTGATAAAAAACTTGAAATTAGCAGATAGGACAATTCAAATAGAGTTGAGTAAAAAGTTTGAAAAGTGAAACAAGGAGAAAGCTATGCCAGTAAATGAATATGGTCAGATGATTGGTGAGTCAATGGAAGGTTATACACCCGGTGCACTGCCTTCTATTGATTTCTTAGAAGGGCGTTATGCTAGGATAGAGGCTCTCTCGGTAGAAAAACATGCGGAGGATTTGCTAGCTGTTTATGGCCCGGATACTCCTCGGGAGATGTGGACCTATCTTTTTCAGGAGCCAGTAGCAGATATGGGGGAGCTGGTTAGCCTTTTAAATCAGATGTTGGCTCGTAAGGACCGTTTTTACTATGCAATCATAGACAAGGCGACTGGTAAGGCTTTGGGAACTTTTTCTCTCATGCGCATTGACCAGAATAACCGAGTAATAGAAGTCGGAGCAGTCACTTTTTCTCCAGAGCTAAGGGGTACACGGATAGGAACTGAGGCTCAGTATCTCCTAGCTCGCTATATTTTTGAGGAGCTAAACTATCGTCGCTATGAGTGGAAATGCGATGCTCTTAACCTGCCATCCAGACGAGTTGCGGAGCGTTTGGGATTTGTCTATGAAGGAACCTTCCGCCAGGCGGTGGTTTATAAGGGACGGACGAGGGATACGGATTGGTTGTCTATGATTGATAAGGACTGGCCTCAAGTCAAAGATCGTTTGGAAACATGGCTGCGTCCTGAAAATTTTGATAAAAATGGACAGCAGTACAAGAGCTTGAGAGAACTTTAAGAGGTGTTGAGATGATTACTATTAAAAAGCAAGAAATTGTCAAGCTAGAGGATGTTTTGCATCTCTATCAGGCTGTCGGTTGGACAAATTATACCCATCAACCAGAGATGCTGGAGCAGGCCTTATCGCATTCATTAGTAATTTATCTGGCACTTGATGGTGATGCTGTGGTGGGCTTGATTCGTTTGGTTGGAGATGGATTCTCATCAGTTTTTGTACAGGATTTGATTGTTTTACCAATCTATCAGCGTCAAGGGATTGGTAGTGCCCTAATGAAAGAGGCCTTAAAAGATTACAAAGATGCTTATCAAGTCCAGCTGGTGACAGAAGAGACAGAAAAAAACGTGGGATTTTATCGTTCTATGGGCTTTGAAATCTTATCCACCTATAATTGTATAGGGATGACTTGGGCGAATCGAGAAAAATAACAAAACTTGTTTTTTCTTAAGCAAAGTTTAAGGATGGTCTAGTATTATATAGTCATTAAATAAAGACCTCCTAACTTTATTTAATGAAATCCTAAAACTTTTTTTCATCATAATCTCCTAATGAAGTCACCTAATCAGGTGGCTTTTTGTGAGGTGATAGTGATAGTGATTTTCTGCAAAATGGTAGAATCTGAGAAAAGTTAAGCTAGTTTTAAGCTTCGTCTTGTATCATATAGTTATTAAATAAAGACCTCCTAACTTTATTTAATAAAATCCTAAACTTTTCTTTTTCATAATAATCTCCCTTAACTCCACCCGATTAGGTGGAGTTTTTTGGCTCTATTTCAGGCTTTTGGGGACTATTCTAAAAATCATTTTTCGATATTTTTCGGTATTTTTCGGATTTTGGTCGGGGAATTGGCGGGGGCTTTTTTAGCGAATATGATTAAGAAATAGGTCTGTTGTACCTTCAGCTACTTCAACCTCACTTTGAATGTAAGTGACTGTTAATTGAAGGACTAGAACTACTGTAATAATGATTTTGCTTGTCCAGTAGTGGCGTATTAAATGAGGAGTGACATATAAGATTGTCTCTTCGTTTACTAAATCAAAATTTCTATGAAATTGATAGAATCCCTAATTTTCTCTTAAACTTGAAAGTCTTGTTGTAAAGTGGTTAAAGCTTGAGAAGCTGAGGATGTAAAGTTTTGACAAATTTTGTGAACTGTGAGATAATGGAGAGGAATTAAGGATTAGTTCTATATCATGGACTAGAAAAGACCCCAAGCTAACTTCCACATTAAGCTTGGGGTCTTTTTTGACACTATCTATCTTTGTTTAGCCATTTATCGACTAAGCGAAGGATGACACCGACCACAATCGGTCCGATGATAGTTTTAAGGATTAGTTCCATCATGGGCTATCTCACCTCCTTTCGCAGGCGGTGTAGCAGTGCCGTAGAATATTATACCATAAAGTAATCTACTCTCTCATATTATACTAAAGTCAAAAAACATCTTATAATAGTAGTTATGAAACTCACAAACGAAGAAACACAAAAAATTGAAAAACTCCTAAGAGATTCATCGTACGCCGAATACCACAAACGTCTATAGATTATATTTTATTCAAAAGAGTTATAAGGAAATCATGGATCTGCTAGATTGCAATAAAACAACTGTTTGGAGGAATTTGAAAAATATAAGGAGTTTGTATGCTCTTCTTCAAGAGACTCGTGGTGGACGTCATAGAGAATATAGGACTTACGAAGAAGAACAAGCATTTCTAAAACGTCATATAGAAACTGCTCAAGCTGGGGAATTTGTAACTGTCAATCAGTTATTTGCATCCTATCAAAAAGAGATTAGTCGCACTTCTACACGTGATGGTTGCTATTATCTCCTGAAATGCCATGGTTGGCGAACGGTCACTCCTCGACCTGAGCATCCCAAGAAGGCAGACGCTCAGACAATTGAGTATGAACAAGAATCACCTCATTTGTCTTAGAGTGCTATATTTTAGAAAAATTGAAATGGCAAAGTTCTTTTGAGATAATTTTGTTAGTTGAAATTGTTTAGCTAGGCTCAGTGATTGAAACTTTTTAAATCGCATTTATTTAAAAAAATTAAAATTACCCTCAAAAATGCTTTTTTTTTTTAGGAAATATAATATAATAGTTGAAAAAGATTAAAGGAAATTTCTTATGGCTAAGAAAATCAAAGATGAAAATGGGAATGTATATGTGAAAAAAACACCTTTTTATAAAAAATGGTGGTTCATATTGATTGTTATTATTGTTGTATTTGGTGTAGTTAAAGGTGGAAGTGGAAGTAACTCCACTAAGCAGGAAGTTGCATCTAGTTCAAGTACGCAAACAGCAGCATCAGAAGAAACTTCTCAAACAAAGGCAACAGAAAAAAATAAAAATAAGGAAGAGGAGACAAAAGCTAAGGCAGAGAATAAAATCGGAGAAGTTGTTAAAGTTGGAGATGTTGAATATATCGTGAATTCAAAATCTCTGTCTCAAAATGTTGGAGGAGAATTTGGCAAAAACGCAAATGGTATTTATTTAATTCTGAATGTGACGGTAAAAAATAATGGTAAAAAATCTATAACTGTTACGGATGATTTCTTTAAGCTTTTAAAAGATGATACAGAGTACTCAACTGATAGTACAGCTGGTATCTATGCAAATCAGGAAGCAAAATTCTTTTTGTCAGAATTAAACCCTGAAAATAGTATCACAGGAAATGTGGTATTTGATGTGAATACGGAGACTGCAGATGCTTCAGGCTTACAGTTACAAGTACAAACAGGTGTTTTTGGAACTCAAAGAGGAAAAATTAGTCTAGATTAGTCTGAATTAAAAATGCAAAATGTCTATTTTTTAGTAGATGTTATGCATTTTTTCTTATTCTTTACATTTGTTTTTATGTTATGGTTTTAAAAAATTAGTAATCTAGGAATTATGTTGAAGTGGAGAAAATGGTGCAAATTGGATTTTGAAGCCTTATCCACCTATAATTGTATAGGGATGACTTGGATCAACAGAGAAAAATAATAAAACTTGTTTTTGCTTAAGCAAAATTTAAGGCTAGTCTAGTATTATATAGTCATTAAATAAAGACCTCCTAACTTTATTTAATAAAATCCTAAACTTTTCTTTTTCATCATAATCTCCCTTAACTCCACCGGGACTGGTGGAGTTTTTTTGCTCTATTTCAGGCTTTTCGGAAGTTTTCTAAATATCATTTTTCAATAGCTTTCTCTAAATCTTATAAACTTTATTGGACAGATTCTAAAGTTGGAGAAGCTGAATGGATGAGGATATAAACCTTTGACAAAATTCGTGAACTATGGGATAATAAAAAGGAATTGAGTACTAATTCCATCATGGGCTATCTCACCTCCTTTCGTAGGCGGTGTAGAAGTTCCGAACAATATTATACCACATAAGTGCTAGACTCGGGAGTCACAATCCAGTGGCTTTTTTGTTTGTGGCTTGGTTTTTTGATATAATAGAGCCATGAGTAGAATTTTAGATAATGAGATAATGGGGGATGAGGAGTTAGTAGAACGCACGCTCCGTCCTCAGTATTTACGTGAATATATCGGACAGGATAAGGTCAAGAACCAGCTCCAAATCTTTATCGAAGCTGCCAAAATGCGGGATGAAGCGCTGGATCATGTGCTCTTATTTGGCCCTCCAGGCTTGGGAAAAACGACCATGGCTTTTGTTATTGCCAATGAACTAGGTGTCAATCTCAAGCAAACGTCTGGGCCTGTCATTGAAAAAGCCGGTGATCTGGTAGCGATTTTGAATGACTTGGAGCCTGGGGATGTCCTTTTTATTGATGAGATTCATCGCTTGCCCATGTCTGTGGAAGAGGTGCTTTATAGTGCCATGGAGGACTTCTACATTGATATCATGATTGGTGCTGGTGAAGGCAGTCGCAGCGTTCATTTGGAGTTGCCACCTTTTACCTTGATTGGGGCGACGACTCGGGCTGGTATGCTCTCAAATCCGCTACGGGCACGTTTTGGGATTACAGGTCATATGGAGTATTATGCCCATGCTGACTTGACGGAAATTGTTGAGCGGACGGCAGATATTTTTGAGATGGAAATCACCCATGAGGCAGCATCTGAGTTGGCCCTACGTAGTCGTGGGACCCCTCGTATTGCCAATCGTCTCCTCAAGCGCGTGCGCGATTTTGCCCAGATAATGGGGAATGGGGTGATCGATGATCTTATTACCGATAAGGCTTTGACTATGCTGGATGTTGACTATGAAGGTCTGGACTATGTGGACCAGAAAATCCTTCGTACCATGATTGAGATGTACGGAGGTGGTCCTGTTGGTCTAGGAACTCTTTCTGTTAACATAGCAGAAGAACGTGAGACGGTGGAAGACATGTATGAGCCTTACTTGATTCAAAAAGGTTTTATCATGCGGACACGGTCTGGACGGGTGGCGACTGCTAAGGCTTATGAGCATTTTGGGTATGAATATATTGAAAAATAAGGCTGAAATTTTAGACTCTTTCAGAGAAAATCCGGATATGATGGCTATTCTGACTATCATCCGAAACCTTGGTCTGAAAGATTCCTGGTTGGCAGCAGGTTCTGTCAGAAATTTTATCTGGAATCTCTTGTCAGACAAATCCCCTTTTGACTGTGAAACAGATGTAGATGTAATTTTCTTTGATCCAGATATTTCTTATGAGGAAACCTTGTCTCTAGAGAAAAAGTTGAGAGAGGATTTTCCTCAGTACTAGTGGGAATTGAAAAATCAGGTCTGTATGCATCAGCACAGTCCTCATACTGCTCCCTATAGCAGCTCTTGTGATGCCATGAGTAAGTATCCAGAACGATGTACGGCTGTTGGACTGCGCTTGAATGAAGATTCTACTTTAGAACTCTTTACTCCTTACGGACTCGAGGATATTTTGAATTTTCAAGTTCGTCCAACTCCTCATTTCTTAGAAAATGAAGACTGAATGGAGCTTTATCAAACACGTTTATCCAAGAAAAATTGTCAGGAGAAATGGAAAAATTTGATTTTTAAAACTTCTTAAGGAAACTTTAAGCTAGGGAGTGTATACTGAGTTCATAAGTTAAGAAGACCTTAACTTAAACTCCTAAAACTTTTTCATAATAATCTCCCTATAAAAAATAAAGTCGCCCAATCAGGCGGCTTATTTTTTTGAAAAATGGGCTTGGTGCCTGAGAATAATACTCAATGAAAATCAAAGTGTAAACTAGGAAGCTAACCGCAGGTTGCTCAAAACACTGTTTTGAGGTTGCAGATAGAGCTGACGTGGTTTGAAGAGATTTTCGAAGAGTATAAATAGCTTAGTGATAGAAGAAAATAGGGAAATATGGTATAATGAAACGATAGATTTTTGAATAGGAATAAGATCATGTTTGGATTTTTTAAGAAAGATAAGGCTGTGGAAGTAGAGGTTCCGACACAGGTCCCTGCTCATATTGGCATCATCATGGATGGCAATGGCCGTTGGGCTAAAAAACGTATGCAACCGCGAGTTTTTGGACATAAGGCGGGCATGGAAGCATTGCAAACTGTGACCAAGGCAGCTAACAAACTAGGCGTTAAGGTTATTACGGTCTATGCTTTTTCTACAGAAAACTGGACCCGTCCAGATCAGGAAGTCAAGTTTATCATGAACTTGCCAGTAGAGTTTTATGATAATTATGTCCCGGAACTGCATGCGAATAATGTTAAGATTCAAATGATCGGAGAAACGGACCGCCTGCCTAAGCAAACCTTTGAAGCTCTGACCAAGGCTGAGGAATTGACTAAGAACAACACAGGTTTGATTCTTAATTTTGCTCTTAACTATGGTGGACGTGCTGAGATTACACAGGCTCTTAAGTTGATTTCTCAGGATGTTTTAGATGCCAAAATCAACCCAGGTGACATCACAGAGGAGTTGATTGGTAATTATCTTTTTACCCAGCATTTACCTAAGGAGTTACGAGACCCAGACTTGATTATCCGTACCAGTGGAGAATTGCGTTTGAGTAATTTCCTACCATGGCAGGGGGCCTATAGTGAACTCTATTTTACAGATACCTTGTGGCCTGATTTTGACGAGGCGGCCTTGCAGGAAGCCATTCTTGCCTACAATCGTCGTCATCGCCGATTTGGAGGAGTTTAGGAGGAAATATGACACAGGATTTACAGAAAAGAACCTTGTTTGCAGGGATTGCACTGGCTATTTTCCTACCGATTTTGATGATTGGGGGACTCTTGCTTCAGATAGCAATCGGAATCATAGCCATGCTAGCCATGCATGAACTTTTGAGGATGAGAGGTCTAGAGACCATGACGATGGAGGGCCTCTTGACCCTCTTTGCAACCTTTGCATTGACCATTCCCTTGGAGAATTACCTGACTTTTTTGCCAGTTGATGGGAATGTGGTTGCCTATAGTGTTTTGATTTCAATCATGTTAGGAACGACCGTTTTTAGCAAGTCTTATACGATTGAGGATGCGGTTTTCCCTCTTGCTATGAGCTTCTACGTGGGCTTTGGATTTAATGCTTTACTAGATGCTCGTGTTGCAGGTTTAGATAAGGCGCTTTTGGCCTTGTGTATCGTCTGGGCGACAGACAGTGGTGCCTATCTTGTTGGGATGAACTATGGGAAACGAAAGTTAGCACCAAGGGTATCGCCTAATAAAACCCTTGAGGGTGCCTTGGGTGGTATTTTAGGAGCGATTTTAGTAACCATTATCTTTATGATAGTTGACAGTACAGTTGCTCTTCCATATGGAATTTACAAGATGTCAGTCTTTGCTATTTTCTTTAGTATTGCTGGACAATTTGGTGATTTACTAGAAAGTTCGATCAAACGTCATTTTGGTGTTAAGGATTCTGGGAAATTTATCCCTGGACATGGTGGTGTTTTGGATCGTTTCGATAGTATGTTGCTTGTATTTCCAATCATGCACTTATTTGGACTCTTTTAATCAAAAGACGGAGGAAACGCTATGCTCGGAATTTTAACCTTTATTCTGGTTTTCGGGATTATTGTAGTGGTGCACGAGTTCGGGCACTTCTACTTTGCCAAGAAATCAGGGATTTTAGTACGTGAATTTGCCATCGGTATGGGACCTAAAATTTTTGCTCACATTGGCAAGGATGGAACGGCCTATACCATTCGAATCTTGCCTCTGGGTGGCTATGTCCGCATGGCCGGTTGGGGTGATGATACAACTGAAATCAAGACAGGAACGCCTGTTAGTTTGACACTTGCTGATGATGGTAAGGTTAAACGCATCAATCTCTCAGGTAAAAAATTGGATCAAACAGCCCTCCCTATGCAGGTGACCCAGTTTGATTTTGAAGACAAGCTCTTTATCAAAGGATTGGTTCTGGAAGAAGAAAAAACATTTGCAGTGGATCACGATGCAACGGTTGTGGAAGCAGATGGTACTGAGGTTCGGATTGCACCTTTAGATGTTCAATATCAAAATGCGACTATCTGGGGCAAACTGATTACCAACTTTGCAGGCCCTATGAATAACTTTATCTTGGGTGTCGTTGTTTTTTGGATTTTAATCTTTATGCAGGGTGGCGTCAGAGATGTTGATACCAACCAGTTCCATGTCATGCCCCAAGGGGCCTTGGCTAAGGTGGGAGTGCCAGAAACGGCACAAATTACCAAGATTGGCTCACATGAGATTAACAACTGGGAAAGCTTGATTCAGGCTGTGGAAACAGAAACCAAAGATAAGACGGCCCCGACTTTGGATGTGACTATTTCTGAAAAGGGGAGTGACAAACAAGTCACTGTTACACCCGAAGAAAGTCAAGGCCGTTACCTTCTAGGTGTTCAACCGGGAATTAAGTCAGATTTTCTATCCATGTTTGTAGGTGGATTTACAACTGCAGCCGACTCGGCTATCCGAATCCTATCAGCTCTGAAAAATCTGATTTTCCAACCGGATTTGAACAAGCTAGGTGGACCTGTTGCCATCTTTAAGGCAAGTAGTGATGCTGCTAAAAATGGAATTGAGAATGTCTTGTACTTCTTGGCAATGATTTCTATCAATATCGGGATTTTTAATCTTATTCCGATTCCAGCTCTGGATGGTGGTAAGATTGTGCTCAATATCCTGGAAGCCATCCGCCGCAAACCATTAAAACAAGAAATTGAAACCTATGTTACCTTGGCCGGAGTGGTCATCATGGTTGTCTTGATGATTGCTGTGACCTGGAATGACATTATGCGACTCTTTTTTAGATAATCGAGGAATATTATGAAACAAAGTAAAATACCTATCCCAACGCTTCGCGAAATGCCAAGCGATGCTCAAGTTATCAGCCATGCTCTTATGTTGCGTGCTGGTTATGTTCGCCAAGTATCTGCAGGTGTTTATTCTTACCTACCACTTGCTAATCGTGTGATTGAAAAAGCTAAAAATATCATGCGCCAAGAATTCGACAAGATTGGTGCCGTTGAGATGTTGGCTCCTGCCCTTCTCAGTGCAGAATTGTGGCGCGAATCAGGTCGTTACGAAACTTACGGTGAAGACCTTTACAAACTAAAAAACCGTGAAAAATCAGACTTTATCCTAGGTCCAACACACGAAGAAACCTTTACAGCTATTGTCCGTGATTCTGTTAAGTCTTACAAGCAATTGCCACTCAACCTTTACCAAATCCAGCCTAAGTATCGTGATGAAAAACGCCCACGTAATGGACTTCTTCGTACACGTGAGTTTATCATGAAGGATGCTTATAGTTTCCACGCTAACTATGATAGTTTGGATAGTGTTTATGATGAGTACAAAGCAGCCTATGAGCGTATTTTCACTCGTAGTGGTTTAGACTTCAAGGCTATTATTGGTGACGGTGGAGCCATGGGTGGTAAGGATAGCCAAGAATTTATGGCCATTACATCTGCTCGTACAGACCTTGACCGCTGGGTTGTCTTGGACAAGTCAGTTGCCTCATTTGACGAAATTCCTGATCAAGCGCAAGAAGAAATCAAGGCAGAATTGCTCAAATGGATAGTCTCTGGTGAAGATACCATTGCTTACTCAAGTGAGTCTAGCTATGCAGCTAACTTAGAAATGGCAACAAACGAGTACAAACCAAGCAACCGTGTTGTCGCTGAAGAAGAAGTTACTCGTGTTGCAACGCCAGATGTTAAATCAATTGATGAAGTTGCAGCCTTCCTCAATGTTCCAGAAGAACAAACGATTAAAACCCTCTTTTACATGGCAGATGGTGAGCTTGTTGCAGCCCTTCTAGTTGGAAATGACCAACTCAACGAAGTCAAGTTGAAAAACTACTTGGGAGCAGATTTCTTTGACGTTGCTAGCGAAGAAGAAGTGGCGAATCTTGTTCAAGCAGGATTTGGTTCACTTGGACCAGTTGGTTTGCCAGAGAATATTAAAATCATTGCAGACCGTAAGGTACAAGATGTTCGCAATGCAGTTGTCGGTGCTAACGAAGATGGCTACCACTTGACTGGTGTGAATCCAGGTCGCGATTTTACTGCAGAATATGTGGATATCCGTGAAGTTCGTGAGGGTGAAATTTCCCCAGACGGACAAGGTGTTCTTAACTTTGCGCGTGGTATCGAAATTGGTCACATCTTTAAACTCGGCACTCGCTATTCAGCAAGCATGGGAGCAGATGTCTTGGATGAAAATGGCCGTGCTGTGCCAATTATCATGGGATGTTACGGTATCGGTGTCAGCCGTCTCCTTTCAGCAGTGATGGAGCAACACGCTCGCCTCTTTGTTAACAAAACGCCAAAAGGTGAATACCGTTACGCTTGGGGAATCAACTTCCCTAAAGAATTGGCACCATTTGATGTGCACTTGATCACTGTCAATGTCAAGGATGATGAAGCGCAAGCCTTGACAGAAAAGCTTGAAGCAAGCTTGATGGGAGCTGGTTACGAAGTCTTGACAGATGACCGTAACGAACGTGTTGGTGTTAAATTCAGCGACAGCGACTTGATTGGATTGCCGATTCGTATCACTGTTGGTAAGAAAGCAGCCGATGGCATCGTAGAAGTGAAGATTAAAGCGACTGGTGACACTATCGAGGTTCATGCAGATAACTTGCTTGAAACGCTTGAAATCCTCAGCAAGAAATAAAAACTATAATCAGAAGAAAAACAAGGAAAAAATGTAACTAGTTTTTACCTTGTTTTTTCTGTATAATGGGAAAAATGAGTAGATAAAGAGGTAAATGTATGCTAAGATTTCCAAAGGATTTTGTCTGGGGATCCTCTACTTCTGGGCCACAGACAGAAGGACGTATAGCTGGTGACGGTAAGGGAGATAATCTATGGGATTATTGGTACCAAGTGGAGCCAAATCGTTACTATAATGGGATTGGTCCAGATAAGACATCGACCTTTTATGAAAATTGGGAAAAGGATATTGAGCTTTTGGTAGAGACTGGGCATACAGCCTTCCGAACTTCTATCCAGTGGTCTCGGATTTTTCCACAAGGACGTGGAAAAGTCAATTCTCAGGGTGTAGATTTTTACCGTAAGGTTTTTGAGGCTATTAAGGCCAAAGGGATTCGTCTGTTAGTCAATCTTTATCATTTTGATTTGCCTTTTGCCCTTCAAGAGGATGGGGATGGTTGGGAAAATAAGGCGACAGTCTCAGCCTATGAAGACTATGCTCGTTTTTGTTTTGAGACTTATGGAGATTTAGTGGATCAATGGATTACCTTTAACGAGCCAATCGTTCCAGTAGAATTTGGCTATTTTTACGATGCCCATTATCCACATAAGGTGGATGCAGAGGTAGCGGTTAAAGTAGCTTATTATACACAATTGGCCAGCAGTCGGGCGGTTAAGGCCTGTCATGAACTCTTGCCTGATTCCAAGATTGGGATTGTCTTAAACTTGACACCGGCTTATCCACGTAGCCAGCATCCTGCTGATGTCAAGGCGGCTCGTATTGCGGACCTTTTTCAGGCCCAATCTTTCTTAGATCCGTCTGTTTTGGGGACTTATCCACAGGAGTTGGTAGAAATCTTGCATGAATACGGGCTCTTGCCTGATGCTACAGAGGAGGAGTTGGAGCTCATTCGTGACAATACGGTGGACTTCCTTGGTGTCAACTACTATCAACCTTTGCGTGTTATGGCTCCTCGATTTGCGAAGCATCCAGAGAGTCCACTCTTACCAGAACATTTTTATGAGCCTTATGTGATGCCTGGACGTAAAATTAATCCTCACCGTGGCTGGGAGATTTATGAGCAAGGGATTTATGACATTGCCCAAAATATCAAGGAAAACTATGGCAATATTGAGTGGATGTTGACAGAGAATGGTATGGGTGTTGAAGGGGAAGAAAAATTCCGTGAGAATGGAATGATTCAAGATGATTACCGTATTGACTTTGTAAAAGGTCATCTTCGCGAACTTTACCGTGCTATTGAAGACGGAGCCAATTGTAAGGGCTACTTAATTTGGACCTTTATTGACTGTTGGTCATGGCTCAACAGCTATAAAAATCGCTATGGTTTGGTTGAATTGGACTTGAAAACGCAAGAACGCCGTCTGAAGAAATCAGGGCACTGGTTCAAGGAATTAAGCGATAATAATGGATTTTAAAAAGGACTCTGACTGATTATCCTAATTGGTCAGAGTTTTTTGTTTACAAGAAGTTAATGTGAACTATACCAATTTTTACTCTTGACAAGTGAAAAAAACAAGTATATACTGTTTTTGCTGATTCTATAAAAGAAGAATTAGACTATACCAATTTTAAGGAGAAAGCACAGCTTGTCTGTGTCGTATATACTATGTGTGGAATTGTTGGTGTTGTTGGAAACACAAATGCAACTGATATTTTGATTCAAGGGCTTGAAAAGCTTGAATACCGTGGCTATGATTCTGCGGGAATTTTTGTCCTAGGTGGTGCTGAAAATCATCTGGTCAAGGCGGTTGGCCGTATTGCAGAATTGTCTGCTAAGACAGCTGGTGTGGAGGGAACAACTGGTATTGGACATACTCGTTGGGCGACTCACGGAAAACCAACGGAAGACAATGCTCACCCACACCGCTCTGAGACTGAACGTTTTGTCTTGGTGCATAACGGGGTGATTGAGAACTATCTTGAAATCAAGGAAGAATACCTTGCGGGGCACAACTTCAAAGGGCAAACAGATACGGAAATCGCCGTTCACTTGATCGGAAAATTTGCGGAAGAAGATGGCTTGTCAGTTCTTGAAGCTTTCAAAAAAGCTCTTCACATCATCCGTGGTTCTTATGCTTTTGCCTTGGTTGACTCACAAGATCCTGAAGTTATCTACGTAGCTAAGAATAAATCACCACTTTTGATTGGTCTTGGAGAAGGCTATAACATGGTCTGTTCAGATGCTATGGCTATGATTCGTGAGACTAATCAATATATGGAAATTCATGACCAAGAGTTGGTAATCGTCAAGGCAGATAGCGTAGAAGTTCAAGACTATGATGGCAATCGTCGTGAACGTGCTAGCTATACTGCAGAACTTGACTTGTCAGATATCGGTAAGGGAACTTATCCTTACTACATGCTCAAGGAAATTGACGAGCAACCAACGGTTATGCGGAAACTTATCCAAGCCTACACAGATGAGGCTGGTCAAGTTGTCGTAGCCCCAGCTATTATCAAGGCTGTTCAAGACGCAGACCGTATCTACATCCTTGCAGCTGGAACATCTTACCACGCAGGATTTGCTTCTAAGAAAATGTTGGAAGAATTGACAGATACGCCAGTTGAACTTGGAATCTCATCTGAGTGGGGCTACGGTATGCCACTTCTCAGCAAGAAACCACTTTTCATCTTTATCAGCCAGTCTGGTGAAACAGCGGATAGCCGTCAGGTTTTGGTCAAGGCTAATGAAATGGGAATCCCAAGCTTGACAGTGACAAATGTCCCAGGTTCAACCCTTTCACGTGAAGCTAACCATACCATGCTCCTTCACGCAGGTCCTGAAATTGCCGTAGCCTCAACCAAGGCCTATACAGCGCAAATTGCAGCCCTTGCCTTCCTTGCAAAAGCAGTCGGAGAAG
This sequence comes from Streptococcus pseudopneumoniae ATCC BAA-960 = CCUG 49455, assembly GCF_002087075.1. GTDB lineage: Bacteria > Bacillota > Bacilli > Lactobacillales > Streptococcaceae > Streptococcus > Streptococcus pseudopneumoniae. The sequence goes on along the minus strand of NZ_MWSM01000007.1, from coordinate 42,423 downwards.
CAAATGGCAATGCCAAAGCGCAAGCCTTTGATTTAGTTCATGAGTTGTCAATCGTAGCTCAGTCTATCGAATCAACTCTTTCAGAGAAAGAAACCATTGAAGTCAAGGTTCGTGAGCTACTTGAAACAACTCGTAACGCCTTTTACATCGGACGTGGTCAAGATTACTACGTAGCCATGGAAGCAAGTCTCAAACTTAAAGAGATTTCTTACATCCAGTGTGAAGGCTTTGCGGCAGGAGAACTCAAGCACGGAACTATTGCCTTGATTGAAGAAGGAACACCTGTTTTGACTCTCTTGTCAGATCCAGTCCTTGCCAACCACACTCGTGGAAATATCCAAGAGGTGGCAGCCCGTGGTGCAAAAGTCCTCACTATCGCAGAAGAAAATGTTGCTAAAGAGACAGACGATATCGTCCTTACGACTGTACACCCTTACCTCTCACCAATTTCAATGGTCGTACCAACACAATTGGTCGCTTACTTTGCAACCCTCCACCGTGGTCTTGATGTGGACAAACCACGTAACCTTGCTAAATCAGTAACGGTAGAATAGAATCTATGAATATACGGGCGTAAAGCCATAGGTTTATCCTATAAGGTTTTACAGCCTATTTTTTATGTTACAAATGATGATAGGGGTTTACTTTTCAATAATTATAGCAGATTGAATTTAGAACAGTACACAGGAATACTAAAATATTTCTAGAAATTAATTTGAATTTTCCAATTGATTTGTTCGTATCTTATTTCAAACTACTATAAAAAGAGGAAGCTGGGCAAAAACTCAATTTGAAGAGAAAATTCAGTAAATCTTTCCATGATAAAACGCATCATATTAAGGTTTTGTACACCTGATATGATGCGTTTTATCATTTTTAAGCCTTTTTGCCCAGCCTCGTCAAAAGTAAAGTTTTGGCACAAAATCTGTGACAAAACTTTAGTTTTAAAGGTTTTTAACTTTGTATATACTAGTTTTAAGAAAAGGAGGATGATCCTAATGGAAGAAAAAGTATCATTGAAAGTCAGAGTTCAAAAACTAGGGACATCGCTTTCAAATATGGTTATGCCCAATATTGGAGCATTTATTGCTTGGGGAGTGTTGACTGCCCTCTTTATCGCTGATGGCTATCTGCCAAATGAACAGTTAGCTACTGTTGTTGGTCCTATGTTAACGTATTTATTGCCAATCCTGATTGGTTACACAGGTGGATATATGATCCATGGTCAACGTGGTGCCGTTGTAGGAGCTATTGCTACTGTTGGTGCAATCACAGGTTCTAGTGTTCCTATGTTTATCGGAGCTATGGTAATGGGCTCACTGGGAGGATGGACTATCAAGAAATTTGATGAAAAGTTCCAGGAAAAAATTCGTCCCGGATTTGAAATGTTAGTTAATAATTTCTCAGCTGGTCTCGTTGGTTTTGCATTATTGCTTTTGGCTTTCTACGCAATCGGTCCAGTCGTATCGACTCTTACTGGAGCTGTTGGGAATGGTGTTGAGGCTATTGTTAATGCTCGCCTCCTTCCTATAGCTAATATTATCATCGAACCGGCTAAAGTCCTTTTCCTCAATAATGCCCTCAATCATGGCATTTTTACTCCTCTGGGAGTAGAACAGGTAGCTCAAGCTGGTAAGTCAATTCTCTTCCTATTGGAAGCTAATCCTGGACCAGGCCTGGGAATTCTATTAGCTTATGCTGTATTCGGTAAAGGTTCTGCTAAATCTTCTTCTTGGGGGGCAATGCTTATTCATTTCTTCGGAGGGATTCATGAAATTTACTTTCCTTATGTTATGATGAAGCCTACTCTATTTTTAGCTGCTATGGCAGGAGGTATCTCTGGAACTTTTACTTTTCAACTCTTAGACGCTGGTCTTAAATCTCCAGCTTCACCAGGTTCTATTATTGCGATTATGGCTACGGCGCCAAAAGGCGTTTGGCCCCATCTAAATGTTCTTCTAGGTGTTTTAGTGGCAGCAGTTGTTTCTTTCCTTGTAGCAGCCCTTATTCTTCATGCAGACAAGTCAACTGAGGATTCGCTCGAAGCTGCTCAGGCGGCTACCCAAGCAGCTAAGGCTCAGTCTAAAGGTCAGTTAGTATCAACTTCTGTTGATGCAGTTGTTTCGACAGACTCAGTGGAAAAAATCATTTTCGCCTGCGATGCTGGTATGGGAAGCTCTGCTATGGGAGCTAGTATTCTTCGAGATAAGGTTAAAAAAGCAGGTCTAGAGATTCCAGTATCTAATCAGGCAATCTCAAATTTGCTTGATACACCAAAAACATTAATTGTTACTCAGGAAGAACTGACACCAAGAGCTAAAGACAAGAGTCCAAGTGCTATTCATGTTTCTGTTGATAATTTCTTAGCGTCCCCTCGTTATGATGAAATTGTAGCTTCATTAACAGGAGCTTCTCCAATAGCAGAAATTGAAGGAGATATATCAACTTCAGCATCAGTAGATAGTCAGGAAATTGACCTTAACCATATTGATGCTGTAGTAGTTGCTTATGGTAAAGCACAGGGATCTGCAACTATGGGCTGTGAAACGATTCGGGCTATCTTTAGAAACAAGAATATTCGTATTCCAGTTTCTACTGCCAAAATTTCAGAATTAGGTGAATTTAATTCTAAAAACATAATGATTGTAACAACTATTTCTTTACAGGCAGAAGTGCAGCAAACAGCACCGAATTCTCAATTTCTTATTGTGGATAGTTTAGTAACAACACCAGAATATGACAAAATGGCTGTTAGAATGTACAAATAGAACTAGAGGTTTCTAAATTACGAATGCTATTAACCAAACGAGAAGAACAATTATTGAAGGCTTTCCTACATGTAGGGAAGCTTTCAATGCAAGACATGACTGAAATCTTACAGGTTTCATCTAGAACAATTTATCGAACTTTATCAGATTTGACAGATAGCATGGAGCAATATGGAATCGAAATAACGAAGCATGGGAAATACTATATTTTGACTGGAGAGTTGGATGATTTGCCGACAGAACTTGAAGTGTTAGTTGAGTATAGTCCCCAAGAAAGACAAGAGTTGATTACCTATCGCCTTCTGACTGAGAGTGGTTTTGTCACCAATGAAGCATTGCAAGAGTGCATGAAAGTCAGTAATGTAACTATTATTCAGGATATTTCAGATATTGATAAGCGTCTTTTAGACTTTGATCTGAAAATTGAACGACAAAAAGGTTATCGTATTTCTGGTGATTCAGTTGGTAAGAGAAGATTTTTGGCTATTTTACTGACAAACTGTATCTCAGTAGCAGATTTTTCAACCGGTAATTTTGGGAGCTTTGATATTTTAGAAGCAGATAGAACTAGGCTGGCCAGTCAGATTGTTAATAAGCAACTGTCAGGTTTTCCAGATATGGATGCTAGGATGAAGATGTTTTTTGCGATCTTGTTATCTCTTATAGGTCAGGAGCAAAACATTGAAAATTCACCTAATACTAGTAAGCAGGCTTTGGAAATTTCTCAAAAAATTTTTCAAGCTTACTCTAAGCAGACTGCACAATTTTATAGTATTCAGGAAATTATCTATTTTGCGAGCATCTTGGATGAATTAATCATTAAACGTCAGGACAATCCGCTCTTTACGGAGAAATTTGATGGTGAATTTTTCTACAATATTTCAAATCTGATTGATACGGTTTCCATGTATACCAAGATTGACTTTTTTAAGGACAAGGTTTTATTCAATTTTCTTTTCCATCATATTCGGCTCAGTTTAGGCGTCCCTATCCTTTTTCAGGGTGAAAATTTGCCAGAATCTGTCCAGATTTTAGTTGAAAGGAATAAATTTCTTTATACAGTCATCAGTCTTTTAGTAAATGATATTTTTCCGAAATATCTTCATACAGAGTATGAGTATGGCATGATTGCCCTACATTTTATCTCTAGCTTAGGCCGTAGTCCAGAGATTTATCCAGTCCGTGTTTTGCTTTTAACGGATGAACGTCGGGTCACTAGAGATTTATTAGTCAGTAAAATTAAGAGTGTTGCTCCTTTTGTAGAGTTGATAGATATTCAGTCTCTAGTAGATTACCACAGCATTGATCTCAGTCAGTATGATTATATTTTATCTACCAAGCCGCTGACTAATCAGGAAATCGATGTAATTTCTAGTTTTCCAACCGTCAAAGAACTGCTTGAATTACAGGAACGACTTCAGTATGTACAGGCACATCGTACAATTGTCGCGCGTGATGCTATCGCTCCAGAGAAAAGTTATGACTTGCAAGATTATTTAATATCTAGTAGTCAGCTTTTGAGTCAATTCGAGTTGGTTCAATTGGAGAATAATCAATCATTTGAGCACACGGTAGAACAAATCATCCAATATCAGAAGAATGTGAGTGACAGAGATTACCTAACAAGAAAATTGTTATCTCACTTCCAGAATAGTCCTATGGCTATTCCTAATACTGGTCTGGTGCTTTTACATAGTCAGTCTAGCAAAGTAACAACAAATAGTTTTACTATGTTTGAACTCAAACTACCTATCTCCGCATTGTCAATGAAACGAGAGGAAGAAGAGGTCAAAAGGTGTCTGCTAATGCTAATGTCTAAAGAAGCTAGCGAGGAAGCGAGAGATTTAATGACAGCTATCAGTCAGTCGATTATTGAAAATCATCTTTATACAGAGATTTACAAGACGGGAAATCAATCCATTATTTATCAGATGCTAAATACTATTTTTAACGAAAAAATTAAGAAATTGGAGAACTAATATGAAACTTGAAAAACATTTGATTAAGCTTAATAAACAATTTTCTAACAAGGAGGAAGCTATTTGTTATTGTGGGCAAGTTCTTTATGAGGGTGGATATGTTAATGAAGACTATATTGAAGCCATGATTGAGCGAGATAAAGAGCTATCTGTTTACATGGGTAACTTTATCGCCATACCGCATGGAACAGATGCAGCAAAAAATGATGTCCTCAAGTCTGGTATTACAGTCGTTCAAGTCCCTAGAGGGGTTGATTTTGGGAATGTATCTAACCCTCAAGTGGCAACGGTTCTTTTTGGTATTGCTGGTATTGGTAATGAACACTTAGAAATTATTCAGAAAATTTCTATCTTCTGTGCAGATGTAGATAATGTTCTTAAACTAGCAGATGCTCAGTCAAAAGAGGAAGTATTGCGCTTATTTGATGCTGTTGAATAATTGAATTTAGTCATTTGTTATCTAGTATATATGTCCCTCAAATAGGAAAAGGAGAAATTGAATGAAACATTCTGTTCATTTTGGTGCCGGTAATATCGGTCGTGGTTTTATAGGTGAAATTCTATTTAAAAATGGTTTCCATATTGATTTTGTGGATGTCAATAATCAGATAATTCATGCTCTAAATGAAAAGGGCAAGTATGAAATTGAAATTGCACAGAAAGGACAGTCTCGTATAGAAGTAACTAATGTGGCTGGCATTAATAGCAAAGAAGACCCTGAGCAAGTCATTGAAGCGATTCAAAAGACGGATATTATTACTACTGCAATCGGACCTAATATACTCCCTTTTATCGCTGAACTTCTAGCCAAAGGAATCGAAGCTCGCCGAGTTGCAGGAAATACACAGGCATTGGATGTTATGGCCTGTGAAAATATGATTGGCGGGTCTCAATTTCTTTATCAAGAAGTCAAGAAATATTTAAGTCCGGAAGGTTTGACATTTGCTGATAACTACATAGGTTTTCCAAATGCTGCAGTAGACAGGATTGTTCCAGCACAAAGTCACGAAGATTCCCTTTTTGTTGTGGTCGAACCCTTTAATGAATGGGTCGTGGAAACCAAGCGTCTTAAAAATCCAGATTTACGTCTAAAAGATGTGCATTATGAAGAAGATTTAGAACCCTTTATTGAGCGAAAACTTTTTTCAGTCAATTCTGGACATGCAACTTCAGCTTACATTGGTGCGCATTATGGTGCCAAGACAATTTTGGAAGCTCTTCAAAATCCTAATATCAAATCTCGGATTGAATCTGTATTAACTGAAATTCGGAGTCTCTTGATTGCCAAATGGAACTTTGATAAAAAAGAATTGGAGAATTATCACAAAGTCATTATAGAACGGTTTGAAAATCCTTTCATAGTGGACGAGGTTAGTCGCGTAGCTCGTACTCCAATCCGAAAATTAGGCTATAATGAACGATTCATCCGGCCGATACGTGAATTGAAAGAACTCAGTTTGTCATATAAAAACCTACTTAAAACAGTTGGCTATGCCTTTGACTATCGCGATGTAAATGATGAAGAAAGTATTCGATTAGGTGAATTGTTGGCTAAACAATCAGTCAAAGATGTTGTTATACAAGTTACAGGTTTAGACGACCCAGAATTGATTGAGCAAATTGTAGAGTATATTTAATCTTTTTCGAAAATCTCTTCAAATCAGGTTAGCATCCATCTGCAACCTCAAAACAGTATTTTGAGCTGACTTCATCAGTTCTATCTACCACCTCAAAGCAGTGCTTTGAGCTGACTCCGTCAGTCTTATCTGCAACCTCAAAACAGTGCTTTGAGCAGCCTGCGGCTAGCTTCCTAGTTTGCTCTTTGATTTTCATTGAGTATTAGAATAATTTTTCAAATTGGAGGACAGAGTAGATAGGGATAATGGATATGGTAGAATTGGGAATTTCAACATTTGGGGAAACAACGGAGCTTGAAGGGATTGGGCAAACTTACAGTCATGACGAACGCATTCGCCAGTTGCTAGCAGAGGTTGAACTGGCTGACAAGGTTGGTTTGGATGTGTATGGGATTGGTGAGCACCATCGAGAGGATTTTGCAGTATCAGCCCCAGAGATTGTCCTGGCAGCTGGGGCAGTCAATACCAAGAAAATCCGTTTGACCAGTGCAGTCAGCATTCTCTCGAGTATGGATCCGATTCGCTTATTCCAACAATATGCCACTATCGATGCTTTGTCAAATGGACGTGCGGAGATTATGGCTGGAAGGGGTTCTTTCACGGAATCATTTCCTCTGTTTGGCTATGATTTGAAAGACTACGAAGCCCTTTTTGATGAGAAATTAGACTTGCTCCAGTTAGTCAATGAAAAGACAAAGCTAGACTGGAAAGGTCGATTGACCCAAACGATTGCTGGTAAAGAAGTTTATCCTCGTCCAGTTCAGGACAAATTACCCTTGTGGATAGCGACAGGTGGTCATGTCGAATCAACAGTAAAGATTGCTCAGGCAGGCCTACCGATTGTCTATGCCATTATTGGTGGTAACCCTCGTTATTTTAAAAAGTTGATTCAGGCTTATCGTGAGATTGGGAGCGAAGCAGACCATGCCAGTCAGGAACTAAAGGTTGGGGTCCATTCTTGGGGTTGGATTGCTGAAGATGGCGAGCAGGCTGTGAAAGATTATTTCCATCCGACCAAGCAAGTAGTGGATGCTATTTCCAAAGACCGTCCACACTGGCAAGAATTGCGTTATAAGCAATATTTGGAGCAGGTAGGATCAAATGGCGCCATGTTTGTGGGCAATCCAGATCAGGTGGCCGAAAAATTGATTCGCATGATTGAAGACTTAGGTTTGGACCGCTTCATGCTCCATCTACCGCTTGGTTCCATGCCTCATGAACAAGTCCTGAGAGCTATTGAACTCTTCGGCACACAAGTGGCTCCCAAAGTCCGGGCTTACTTTGCCATGAAAGAGGCTTAATAAAAAATACTAATCAGGCTGATAAAAAATCTATATAACAACTATTTTAAAAAAGCAATAAACAGAAAAAAATCTCTGAAAAGCTAGTAAAATCAAGCTTTTCAGAGATTTTTTTCTCTATTGATATAAACAATCCCAATCAAGTCGATAGTCAATATATATTGGGAAAAGGTCAAAAGGAGTGGTAAGATGGTTTCAATCCAAATGGAAGGAGAGAAGTATGACAAGTAAAAGAGAGCTAGTTTTTAGAGCTATTCGAGGAGAAGAGGTGGAACGGGTTCCTGTTGGCTTTTGGTTTCATTTTGTAACACTGGAGGAAAAAGGACAAGGTTTAAATAATCCACGTATCTTTCAAAAAAGTGTAGAGGGACATCGGAAGTACGTTGAAAGAATCCATCCTGATTTTGTCAAAATGATGAGTGACGGATTTTTCATTTATCCAAGTAATGTCTACAGTCCTAAGGTTACAAGTCTTCAGGAGTTAGCTTCTATTGAGTCGATTGGTGAAAACCATCCTTGGATTCAGCAACAAGTAGAAGTGGTAGAGGCTATTCGAGCAACCTTCACTGAGGACATTGCATCATTTTACAATATTTTTTCTCCGATCTCCTATTTGAAAAGGTGGTTTCGTACAGAGACTTCTAGAGGTGATAAGGAGGTTTCAGATCTTTTTCTTGAAAATCCAGAGCTATTCAGGGATGTTTTAGACGTGATAGCTGAGGATATCGCTATCCTAACTAAAAAAATCATTCAGGATGGTGGAGCAGATGGAATCTATCTCAGTACACAAGAAATTCAGGATGAGCGCATCACAGCAGAATTGTATCAGACCTATATTGAGCCAAGTAACATAAAGGTTTTAGAAGCTGCCAATCAGGTAGGTGGGGTAAATATCCTGCATATCTGCGGTTTCCAAGGTGCCAGTAACAATGTGACTATTTTCAAAGATTATCCAGCCCAGGTTTTCAATTGGGCAACCCACCATGAAGCAGTCAGTTTACCTCAAGGTCAGGAGCTATTTCATGGCAAAGCGGTCTTGGGTGGTTTTGAAAATGGGAAGCAGAGCCTGCTTTATGGAGGTAGAAAGGCTGCACTACAAGAGGAAACCAAACGATTGTTGGCTGAAGCTGGGACTAGAGGAGTCCTTCTTGGAGCGGATTGCACGGTTCCAGATGACTTTGAATTAGAAAGATTGGACTGGATTCGTCAGGCTGCTATGTTAGAATAGGAGAGCCTTATGAAAAGAAAAAAGTGGCTATTGGTAGGGACGGCCCTCGGCTTTGTCATCTTACTTGCGATCAGTCTTACAAAGGGACTTGCTTGTAAGGAAGGGCCAAGATGTCATGGGATTCAGGATTTTCAGAAGAGAAGTCTTCCCTTTATTCAAACCAATGATATTGCCAGTGTTTTATTAGTTGAAAAAGAAAGAAATGGAAAATAGAGATGTCAGAAAAAAGAGACTGGGTTTTAAAAGCATTTAGAGGAGAAGTGGTTGGCCGTGTACCTGTAGGTTTTTGGCACCACTTTACATCAGAAGAGGAATGGTTAAAGGGATTTTCCAATCCTGTGATTATTGAAAAGAACATACAAGGTCACAAACGTTTTATCCGTGACCTACATCCAGACTTTATCAAGTTGATGAGTGATGGCTATTTTGCTTATCCAAATCCAGTTATTGCTAAAGGGAAGTCACTCCAAGAGCTGTCGGAGGTTCAACCTCTGGGTAAAGATCATCCGTGGATTAGAGAGCAGGTAGAATTAGTGAAGAAGATTAAGCAGGAGTTTACGGAAGATATTGTTGCTATTTACAATATTTTTGCGCCTGTGACCTACCTCAAATGGTTACTTGGAGAAGTGTCTGGTGGAGATGATCTCATTGCAGATTTCTTAGTTCAAGATTCTCAGAAATTGAAAAAAGTCCTTGATGTGATTGCGCAAGATATCGCTAGCTTGAGTCAAGCTATTATTAAAGATGCAGGAGTAGATGGTATTTATCTCAGTGTGCAAAGTATTCAGGATGCGCGTGTTTCTGCTGAAGCCTATCAGGAGATTATTGAGCCGAGTGAACTGACTGTTTTAAATGCGGCTAAGTCGGTTGGTGGGGTAAATATCCTTCATATCTGTGGCTATGAAGGAGCTCGAAACGATATTCATATCTTTGCAGACTATCCAGCTCATGTTTTTAACTGGGCAGTTGATCCAGAAGGGATTAGTCTAAAAGAAGGTCGTGAGATTTTCAAGGGTCGTGCTGTTCTGGGAGGATTTGAAAACGGTAAAGATGGCCTTCTCTATCGAGGCAGTAAGGAAGAAATTCAGGCTGAAACCAAACGATTGGTAGAAGAAACAGGGAAAGATGGCCTCATACTTGGAGCAGATTGTACCATTCCAAACGATATTGCAGTGGAGCGTATCCAGTGGGTGAGAGAAGCAGTAGCTAAATAAAGGAGAAGAATATGAGTAAGAAAACATGGATTGTTGGTGGAGTTGCGGTTGTGGCAGTGCTTGGAGCAACGATTATTGGTAGGACTTTGTCGGGAGCATCTGCTAAAGGTGCAGATGCAGCTTCGTCTGGACAAGTAACAACTTTAAAAGTTGCCCATACTCAAAACTATGTCCCTTATGATTTTATTGACGAAAAAGGGGAATCAGATGGTTATGAAGTCGCTGTTTTAAAGGCGGTGGATGAGAAATTAGCAGATTATAAATTTGAGTATACTGGAACTAGTGATGATGATCTCTTGATTGGACTTGAGTCTGGCAAGTACGATATTGGAACTAAAGGTGCTTGGTATACAGATGAACGGGCTAAGAAATTCATTATTCCATCTGAGCCAGTAGGAGCCAGCATTATTGGTTTTACTGTCAGAAAAGGAGATGAAGCTAAATATAAGAATATTGATGATTTCGCCAAAAATAAAGGGAAATTAGTACCCATCTCTCCTCAAAATGCCCAGTGGAATGTGATTAATAGCTATAATGACAAGCACAAGGATACACCAATTGAGTTGACAGCTGCTGAATCTTTCAAGGTGGCAGATGCTTATGCTTGGGTTTTAGAAGGACGTTATGATGCTTTCTTTGACATCAAGTTGTCTTTTGAAAAAGCAGTGACAGCAGAGGATGGTTCTTACCACCAATATGCGGACAAACTTAGCTGGTTCCCTTATAAAGGAATTCCAACCTATCCCTTGATTCACCGTGATGAAAAGGGTGAGAAGTTTGCTAAAGAGTATGAAAAAGCGATTAAAGAATTAAAAGAAGATGGAACTCTAGCTAAACTTTCTCAAAAATACTTCAAAGAAGATGTTTTTAGCTACGTTGATAGAGATTAGATGAGCAGTCAGGCGTGTTATACTCTTCGAAAATCTCTTCAAACCACGTCAACGTCGCCTTGCCGTAGGTATGGTTACTGACTTTGTCAGTTCTATCCACAACCTCAAAACACTGTTTTGAGCAATCTGCGGCTAGTTTCCTAGTTTGCTTTTTGATTTTCATTGAGTATTAGAAAGAGGTTTACATGGTTTCATATGACTTTTCAAGAGTGTTCCAATTTTTACCCACCTTATGGCAGGCTCTTCCGATGACCTTGTCCATTCTCTTTTTTACTACAATCCTTGGTTCCCTTTTCGGTGGCTTACTGGCTTGGGCTCAAGTGGGAGAAGACAAGACTTTTGCAGGTCTTTCTAAGGGCTATATTTTCACTCTTCGCTGTACTCCCCCCATTGTCTTACTGTTTTTAGTTTTTTATGGTTTACCTGAATTTTTAAAATGGTGGCTGAATTTAGATATCAACAACTGGTCTAAGACGGTCTTCGTCTTATTCACCATGGTCTTGCTATTTGCGGCTATCATTGCAGAAGTATTTAAGGCGTCCTATCAGGCAATTCCCAAAGGTCAGATGGAAGCTGGAGTCAGTATTGGTCTGACCCCTAGTCAGACATTTTGGAGAATCATTTTTCCTCAGGCTTTTCAAGTGGCTCTTCCAAATATGACGACCGCTATTCTAAATTTGATGCGGGACGCTGCCCTAGCCTATACGATTGGTTTTGTGGATGTCATGGGAGCTGGGAATCTCTTAATCAGTCGCAATTTGGGGAATTACTCTCTTGAAACCTATACAGCGTTTGCCATTCTTTATTGGGGTGTAGCCTTGGCTGTTTCCTTCTTGAGTCGCTTGTTAGAAAAATCTTTGGAAACGAAAGGGAGATAGGATATGGATTTAGACTATATTGCGAAAACTTTTTTAGAGACCTTAAAAGGGGTGCCAACCACCTTAATCATTATGATTGTAGCCATGGTCTTAAGTTTTGGACCAGCCTTGTTTTTAGCTCTGGGACAAATATATAAAGTCAAAGGTGTTCGAACTTTCTCTCTCGTGTATCTAGCTTTTATAAGAGCAACACCTCCGATTTTGCTGATTCTTTTCTTTTATAGTTTGTTTCCGAGTTTGCTCAATCAATTTCTCAAAAGCATAGGGAGTGATGTTGATATCTTTAAACTCAATCCGATCTATTATGCTTTTATTATCTATAGTTTGATGACAACAGGTAGTTTATCAGAAATCTTACGTTCGGCTATTTTGACTGTGGATAAGGGACAATTAGAAGCTGCACAAGCGATTGGTTTAACCACTAGTCAGGCTTATGTGAGGATTGTTTTTCCACAGGCCTTGCAATCAGCCTTGCCCAATCTGGCTAATCTAGTCATAAATATTGTAAAAGGAACCTCTTTGGTCTTTGTGATGACCATTAAGGATATTACAGCAATTGCCCGTGTTGAAGCGTCTTATGGTTATCAGTATTTTGAATCCTATTTTGTGATCTTTTTACAGTACATTCTTATTTGCGGATTGATTCAATGGGGCTTTTCAATCTTAGAGAAACGCTATATTCAAAGAAGAAAGGGACAAGTAGTGCCCAGTACAGGTTTAGCATAGGAGGAGACAATGTTACAAGTAGAACATGTTGCAAAAAAATTTGGAGACAGACAAGTCCTGGGAGATGTTAATCTCAAGGTCAACCAAGGGGATGTGGTTGTAATATTGGGGCCATCTGGATCAGGTAAAACGACTTTTCTCAGATGTCTCAATCATTTAGAAAAAGCCGATAGTGGCTCTTTGAAGCTTGCTGATAAAGAATACGACCTTGGAAAATTGACTAAAAAAGATATTTTAGAAATTCGCAAGAAGACTGCTTTCGTTTTTCAACATTATAATTTATTTGCTAATAAAACGGCCTTGGAAAATATTTTGGAGGGCTTGATTATTGCTCGGAAAATTCCTAAGGAAGAAGCAACAAAACGTGCGGAAGCTGCCTTAGAAAAAGTTGGTTTACTAGCTTATAAAGCTTACTATCCCTCTCAGCTTTCTGGAGGCCAGCAACAACGAATCGGTATTGCGCGTGCCATTGCTGTGAAACCAGAGGTCATTTTATTAGATGAGCCAACATCGGCCTTGGATCCAGAGTTGGTAGGGGATGTTTTAGATGTTTTAAAACAGTTAGCTAAAGAAGGAGTTACTATGGTAGTAGTGACTCATGAGATGGGTTTTGCTAGAGATGTAGCCAATCATGTTATTTTTATGGACGGTGGGAAAATTGTTGAAGAAAATAATGCCCATGATTTCTTTAGTCGTCCAAAAGAAGAACGAACCAAGCAATTTTTGGCACGAATACTCTCGGATGCGACCTATAGTGTAGAATATATGATTTGATAGATAGGCTTATCAGGGCAAAAATCAATCCCCCGAGCGTTAAGGCTTGGGGGATAGTTCTATAGGAGGGCTAGTTTAGTTCTCTTTTTTATTTTTTAGTAAGAAACCGAGACCAAGGAGCGCAAGGAGGCTGATTCCTGCAAATAGGAGTTTGTTTTCGTTTTTGATTCCTGTATTTGGAAGTTCAGCTTGTTTATCTGGGGTTGCAGGTATATTTTCCTTGCTAGAGTTTTCTACCGATTCGTTTCGAACCGCTTCTTTTACAGATGATGCTTGTGCTTCTTGTGCTGGTTGTGAAGCTTGTGAACCAGTTGTAGCTTGGCTAGGTTTATTTTCTGCATCAGCTACTGTTGCAGATGGTTTAGTAGAATCAGGTTTAGCTTCTGGAGCTGGATCTTGATGTGCAGGGTGAGAAGCTTCATTTTGATGTTCAGGCTTGGAAGGGGTTGAGTCTGGTTTCTCTTCTGCAGTTGACTCATGGCTAGTTCCATTTTGAGAGACTCGAAGAACAGTGGCTGTAAGGGCATTCAATTTCAAGCCTTTTTCAGTCCATTCAAGTCCTTGAGGGTTGGCAATTCCGACTGGTCCTGCTTGGTTTTCATCTGCTAAAACTTCAGCATTTCTGAGGTGGGCAAAGGCAGTTCCCAAGTTAAATTCGCGAGCTTTTTCATCCGCATTGACAAAGACTGCGTAGATATCACCGTTTGGAGCAGTGATTTGGTAGCCAATCACTACATCCTCTTTTTCCACGCCATTTTGACCTGGGACAGTGATGAGGTGGACACGGTCTTTGATATCTTGGAGACTCTTAAGTCGGAAGGCATCTGTAGATTGACGAAGGGCAATCAACCCTTTCATATAGTCACGGCTCTTGACATTTTCAGGATATGCTTTTCCATCTGTAGCCTTAGTCCAGTCAAACTTGTTAATAGCATCACTCGAATCGTAAGAGTCATGGATGAAGTAAGGATAGTCAAATGGATTGCCATCCTTATCACGCAACAAGTGAGATTTGTTTGGTTGTTTATCCTCTGCTACTGGAGTCTTGTAGGCCGGGTCACGGAATTGTTTGGTACGCCCGTATTCCTGACCAGAGTGGATAAACGGAGTTCCTTGAGCTGTCAAGACCATGAGGTTTCCAAGTCGCAAACGACGGTGGATTTCAGCATAGTTCTCAGCCTTGCTTGGGTCTTTTTTGATAGACTGGGCAATGATGTCAAAGAGGGTCAAGTTATCATGGGCTGCGATGTATTGGATGACATCTCCAGGACTGTCTGCTTCAAAGTTGGTTGGTTGAGCAATGAGATTTTTGAAGATAGTGTTGATATCACGCTTGCCACCTGTGATAAAGGCAGGTTGACCTTCGTTTGGATAACCAGACTTGAGGTTGTTACGGATGTCATCTGAGAAGACAGCGACAGTATCGGTATGTTTCATCCAATCTTGGTCAGCAGCTTTAGTAGGCATATTTTCATCACCAGCATAGGTTCTCCAACCTTCACCAAGCATGATTAGGTTTGGATTGAGGGCGCGTGCAGCCTTGTAAGCTTCTTCGATAGAAGCGGCGTCATGGTCTCCCATCATATCGAAACGGAAGCCATCCACTTTGTAGGTATCAACTAGATATTTGATAGAGTCAACTAGAATCCGTTTGCTCATATGGTGGGTTGTCCCCAAGCGTCCACCACCAAAGCTAGTTCGAGGTGTCCCATCAGCATCCATAAAGTGGTAGTAGTTTGGTTCTAAATCTTCAAAGAGATCGACTTTGGCTGTATGGTTATAAACTACGTCTAGGATAGCTCCCATGCCACGTTTGTGGATTTCGTTGATGAGGTTTTTAAATTCTGCGATTCGTTTTTCTGGATTCTTAGGATCGCTTGAGTACATACCAGTCAATGAGAAGTAGTTTTGAGGGTCATATCCCCAGTTGTAGTTGCTGTTGCTTGAAGCATAGTCAGACAAGCGTTCATGGTTTTTCAATTCATTGACAAAGTAGTAAGACAAGACTGGAAGGAGCTGGATGTGGGTCACACCTAAGTCTTTGAGGTAGTCTAGTTTTTCAATAAAGGCTTCAAAGGTACCAAATGGTTTGGTCAAGTCTTTTGCAATGGCAGGATCTGAAGTGAAATCACGCACATGAGCTTCGTAGATAACGGCGTCTTCACGAGTCTTGAAATTGTGAATCTTACCATAAGTTAAGTCTTGAGGTCCGAGTTTAGCTGGATCTACAAAGGCGGCTTTAGCCACTTTATGGGCATCGTCAATCTTGGCATCGTCGCTATTCCAAGCAGCAAGAGATTTAGCGTAAGGATCGAGTGCAAGAACAGTTTTACCTTGACGCTCGATTTGGTATTGATAGTAGTATCCAGTGAAATCGGTGATTCCGAGTTTGTTTGTGCTGTCTAGAGTTTGTTTCCAAGTTCCTCTTTCCCCTTTTTCAAGAGCGACAGTTCCAACTACTTTGTCAGGGTCATTCTTGTCGTAGACAACGACAGAAACCTTATCAGCACTTGGTGACCAGAGGGTCAAATCAACTTGTTTTCCTTCTTCTTTAAGATCAGCTCCAAGTTTACCATCATAGCTGTAAGCCTCATCTTTCAGGCGCCAGCTTGTTTTGGTAGTGAATTGGCCGGAATTGTAGCTAACAGTATATGGGTGTTTTGTGTCAGAGAAATCTCCGCTGTAGGTCACTTTTTTACCAGCTTCATCTATTGCAACATCGGTGATAGCTACTTTATTTCCTAGGTGATTAGTGATGTTGGAGTGTTTGAGGATATCCTCTTTTTTAGCACCGACAAGTGTTGAAAAACTACTTTCAATGCTAGAAGTTCCTACGTGTTGGGCCCCTGTCATGCGGATATCATGGACATAGTATGGATTTGTGTAAATTGATTCGTCATCGTCTTTTAGGAAAATTTGGCTATGATTTTTCAAATCTGTAAACTTATAATCTTCTTTACGGATTTTCACGTCGTCTCCTTCTTTGCTCTCATCTAGTAATAAAAATCCAAATTCTCTTGCGGCTTCATTAAGAGGAATGTCGATATAGCGGCCATATTTGCCTGTAGCCGTAAAGTCTGTTCCGTCAGGCCATTGAGCGCTACTTGGATTTTTCACATCTCCCCAGTACCAGAGAGATTTCTTGTCATAGTTGCCATCTGTGCGGTAGTAGTTGACGCGAACAGTTCCTGCAGGCTGTGGCTCGTAAGAGAAAACCTTGTAATCTTGGTCTAACCAAGCCTCGTTCATTTTTGGAACTAGTTTTTCTATAGATTTATCGCCGGTTAGATTTTTTCCAGCTGTATTGTTGATGAGGAAGCTAATTTTCTTGGCTTCTTCTCCCTTTAATTTGACATCTAGGTAATAGCCGTAGTCATCTTTTTTGGCATCCTTGAAGGACAAGGCTCCGTTTGGCCAATTTTCAGATGGTTTTTCAACATCGTCCCAAGTCCATAGTCCTTGAGCATCCTTGTTTTTTTCAGGAAGTTTTTTGACATGGATACGGAAGTAGTTATCTTCGATGGGCTCTTCTGCCTTAGTTTCAGTCGTTACTGGACTAGTGGAAGTAGTTGTCTCACTTGAACGATCTTGTCCAGTTTGTGGTGCTGGATCGGCTGGGCTTGCAACAGGAGTGGTAGCCTCTGTTGCAGGTTTTTCTTCTTTCTCTAGGGAAGCGCTTGCATTATTAGGTGAAGAAAAATCGCTTTCTTTCTTACCAGTGCTAGTTGCTGTATCAGTAAGAGGCTGGGCAAGGGCAGTAGTAGTTTCACTATTATTTGCGTTAGTGGTTGGTGTACTTTCGTCTGCTGAGATAGTTGGTGTAGCCATGGCAAGCAAGACAAGGCTTGCTCCAATAAGGACAGAACCAGTTCCATTTTTGAGGGAACGGATGCTGTAGACCATTTTTTTCTCAGTGTGAGTTGGTGTTTTTCTCATAATGATTCTCCAATCAATAAATTTTTATACCAGTATAGCATGCAGTAGGAAATAGTGCAAGCGTTTTCTTTGGTTTGTCAAAGAAATTCTTACTTTTGAGAAGTTTTCCGTACTATTTTATATATCAGTATAAATGATGGAGATAATACTCAATGAAAATCAAAGAGCAAACTAGGAAACTAGCCGCAGGCTGTACTTGAGTACGGCAAGGCGACGTTGACGTGGTTTGAAGAGATTTTCGAAGAGTATAAAAATGTCACATAAGACAAGCCGTGTTATTAGGAAGATGATGTATTCTCAGCTATTTTTATTCAGAAATTGATCTCTAATATTTCTTTAAAAAGTTCATCTAGCGAAACTATAAATAGGAAGAGAAAAAGCTAGCGCTTCTCAAGTTTTATCTAGTTTCCAAACTATAGTATTTACTGGAAATCTAAAGAAAATATCAGAAAAATTCAGCAAACGTTTTCTTCTTATTTTCTTGACTTTTTTGCTGGTTTGTGCTTGACTTTTGCTTGAAATTTGATAGACTATAGACAAATAGGAAAACGTATTCATTACAAAACGGAGGAATAAGGAATGAATCAAGAAAAACGTTTGCATCGGTTTGTCAAAAAGTGTGGACTCGGTGTGTGTAGTGCTGTTGTTGCGGCCTTTTTATTGAACGCTCAGGGAGTAGCTTTGGCTACAGAGCAAGGGAATCGTCCAGTTGAGATAGAAAACATCGCTCGTGGAAAACAAGCTAGTCAAAGTTCTACTGCTTATGGAGGAGCTGCTACACGAGCAGTGGATGGTAATGTTGATAGTGACTATGGGCACCATTCTGTAACGCACACAAACTTTGAAGACAATGCTTGGTGGCAAGTTGATCTTGGAAAAACAGAGAATGTTGGAAAAGTTAAACTTTACAATCGTGGAGATGGGAATGTAGCTAATCGTCTTTCCAATTTTGATGTTGTTTTGTTAAATGAAGCAAAAAAAGAAGTTGCTCGTCAACACTTTGATAGTTTGAATGGGAAGGCAGAACTTGAAGTTTTCTTCACAGCCAAAGACGCTCGTTATGTAAAAGTGGAGTTGAAAACTAAAAATACCCCATTGAGCTTGGCAGAAGTGGAAGTATTCCGTTCAGCAACAACTCAAGTTGGACAGGATAGAACTGCACCAGTAGTAGATCAAACATCAGCATTGAAAGACTACCTTTTTGGCTTAACTTATGATCCTTTGGATATTTTAACTCGCAAGGGAGAAACCTTAGAAAATCGCTACAACACAAGTGCTAAGGAACAAAATGGAGAGTTTGTCGTTGTAGAAAAAATCAAGAAAACCCTCTCTACAGGTACAGCAGATGTTTCCATCAATGGAAATCAAAATGTCTTCCTAGGTGGCTTGTATAAGGCAAACCAAAATCTGCTAGAAAATCAGCCAGAATTGATTAGTCTTGCCCGTGCAAAAGGGACAGTCAGCGTCGATTTACCTGGTATGATTCAGTCTGACAGCCGAATTGAAGCAGATCCTACAACTAGTGGTATGCAGTCTGCGATGAATACCTTGGTTGAAAGATGGACAAAGAATTACTCATCTAGCCATTCTGTTCCTGCCCGTGTTCAGTATGAATCGACTACAGCCTATAGCATGAATCAATTGAAAGCAAAATTTGGTGCAGACTTTGAAAAAGCAGGCGCACCGCTCAAGATTGACTTTGAGGCTGTGCAAAAGGGTGAAAAGCAAATTGAAGTTGTAAACTTTAAACAAATCTACTATACAGCGACATTTGATGCACCGACCAATCCAGCGGCTGTATTTGACAAGAGTGTGACACCTGAAGATTTAAAACAAAGAGGCGTTGATTCACAAACTCCACCTGTATATGTAGCAAACGTTTCTTACGGACGTCAAATCTATGTTAAGTTTGAGTCAACAAGTAAGTCTACTGAATTAAAAGCAGCTATCAATGCGGTTATCAAAGGCGCAACAATTGCTCCAAATTCTGAATGGAGCCGTCTATTGAAGAATACTTCTGTAACAGCGGTAATTGTAGGAGGTAATGCTAGCGGTGCCGCCAAAGTTGTCACAGGAACAGTCGAAAACTTGAAGGAACTCATCAGAGAAGGAGCTAACTTTAGCGCTCAAAGTCCAGCTGTGCCAATCTCATATAAGACTGCCTTCCTAAAAGATAATGCCCAAGCAACTTTACAAAATAGTACAGACTATATCGAAACGAAGGTTACTTCTTACAAAAATGGCTTCTTGAAACTTCATCATAAGGGTGCTTATGTTGCGCGTTACTACATCTATTGGGATGAAATTACATATGATGAACAAGGAAATCCAGAAATCCGTTCACGTCAATGGGAAGATAACGGGAAAAACAGAACTTCAGGCTTCCAAACAGAGATTCAATTTAAAGGAAATGTCCGTAATCTTCGTATCAAGGTTCAAGAAAAGACGGGTCTTGTATGGGAACCATGGCGTACAGTTTACAACCGCACAGACTTACCACTAGTACAACAGCGTACAATTACACATTGGGGAACAACTCTAAACCCTAAAGTTGATGAAAAAATTGTGAATGAGTAACGATTTGATTTACTTGATTCGATAGTAAACAGTGAAGAGGAGGAACTTCGATTTCTCCTCTTTTATGATTGACTTTTGAGAGAATGAAAAGGGTAACTTCTATAGCAGATTGAAACTAGAATAGTACGTTGTTGCTATTAAAACATTTCTAGAAATTAAGTTGACTTTCCCAATAAATTTGTTCATGTCTTATTTCAATTCAATATAAAACTAACTTCCAGTTTTCCACAACCTAGCTTTTAGTATGAGAAAAACGCGTTGTTACAGACATAAGGAGCTTTTTGAGAAGAGGGCAATCCGTGCAATCAGATTTGACGGATGTTGGATGCATGATGCGATTGCGCTTAATTTCCTTTGAAATCGTTGACGGACCTTTTCCCATATTCTCAACGATGGAACGGAAAGTCTCACACTTAATTCCACCATAAAAATCCGTTTTAGACTAATTTCCACTTCGGTCAGGCAAGTGGAAGTTACTTTGAGAAGTTACGCAGAGCTAAAATTAACAATAAAAAAGAAAAATATCTTGACAAGCAAGGGAAAATTTTGTTACAATAATAGACGGTACTTTTTACTTTTGGTCTCTCAAGAGTGTACAGGGACGTGCTGACAAATGTTGCAAAAGTACACACAGATGATAGCTGTCACCAAGTGTATCATCACCAAAAATAAAAAAACACAGGAGAATGTAGATGCCTACAATTAACCAATTGGTTCGCAAACCGCGTAAATCAAAAGTAGAAAAATCTAAATCACCAGCTTTGAACGTTGGTTACAACAGTCATAAAAAAGTTCAAACAAACGTTTCTTCACCACAAAAACGTGGTGTTGCAACTCGTGTTGGAACAATGACACCTAAAAAACCTAACTCAGCCCTTCGTAAATTCGCTCGTGTACGTTTGAGCAACCTTATCGAAGTTACTGCCTACATCCCAGGTATCGGACACAACTTGCAAGAGCACAGCGTGGTTCTTCTTCGTGGTGGACGTGTAAAAGACCTTCCAGGGGTACGTTACCATATCGTCCGTGGTGCACTTGATACTGCAGGTGTTAACGATCGTAAACAAGGCCGTTCTAAATACGGTACTAAACGTCCAAAAGCATAAGGAAAGGGGATAAAGAGAAATGAGTCGTAAAAATAGAGCTCCAAAACGTGACGTATTGCCAGATCCGCTTTACAATTCACAACTAGTTACTCGTCTTATCAACCGCGTTATGCTTGATGGTAAACGTGGTACAGCTGCTTCAATCGTTTACGGTGCTTTTGAACAAATCAAAGAAGCTACTGGCAACGATGCACTTGAAGTATTTGAAACAGCTATGGAAAACATCATGCCTGTACTTGAAGTACGTGCACGTCGTGTTGGTGGTTCTAACTACCAAGTCCCAGTTGAAGTTCGTCCAGAACGTCGTACAACACTTGGACTTCGTTGGTTGGTAACAATCGCTCGTCTTCGTGGTGAACACACAATGCAAGATCGTCTTGCAAAAGAAATCTTGGATGCTGCTAACAACACTGGTGCAGCAGTTAAGAAACGTGAAGACACTCACCGTATGGCTGAAGCTAACCGTGCATTCGCACACTTCCGTTGGTAAAATCATGATGCTAGGAACGGTAAGGATGCAAGGTGAAAATAGGAAACTGACGCAGTATTCGACGAATACAAGGAAGTTTATCTTTTTCACACAGCATCCCGTTCCGGCTCAAATCGGCTAATTAACTTTAGCCCGAGTTCAATTCAACTTGTAAATCTACAAGTTGAAACCAACAATAGCATGAAAACATTGAGAACGGGTAGGTCCTGCCTATCCGTTTTTATTAAAATCGTGTTATAATAGAATAGAAATCAAAAATAAATAGGAGAAACAAACCTCATGGCACGCGAATTTTCACTTGAAAAAACTCGTAATATCGGTATCATGGCTCACGTCGATGCTGGTAAAACAACTACAACTGAGCGTATCCTTTACTACACTGGTAAAATCCACAAAATCGGTGAAACTCACGAAGGTGCGTCACAAATGGACTGGATGGAGCAAGAGCAAGAGCGTGGTATCACTATCACATCTGCTGCGACAACAGCTCAATGGAACAACCACCGCGTAAACATCATCGACACACCAGGACACGTGGACTTCACTATCGAAGTACAACGTTCTCTTCGTGTATTGGACGGTGCAGTTACCGTTCTTGACTCACAATCAGGTGTTGAGCCTCAAACTGAAACAGTTTGGCGTCAAGCAACTGAGTATGGAGTTCCACGTATCGTATTTGCTAACAAAATGGACAAAATCGGTGCTGACTTCCTTTACTCTGTAAGCACACTTCACGATCGTCTTCAAGCAAATGCACACCCAATCCAATTGCCAATCGGTTCTGAAGATGACTTCCGTGGTATCATCGACTTGATCAAGATGAAAGCTGAAATCTATACGAACGACCTTGGTACGGATATCCTTGAAGAAGACATCCCAGCTGAATACCTTGACCAAGCTCAAGAATACCGTGAAAAATTGATTGAAGCAGTTGCTGAAACTGACGAAGAATTGATGATGAAATACCTCGAAGGTGAAGAAATCACTAACGAAGAATTGAAAGCTGGTATCCGTAAAGCGACTATCAACGTTGAATTCTTCCCAGTATTGTGTGGTTCTGCCTTCAAGAATAAAGGTGTTCAATTGATGCTTGATGCGGTTATTGACTACCTTCCAAGCCCACTTGACATCCCAGCTATCAAAGGTATTAACCCAGATACAGATGCTGAAGAAACTCGTCCAGCATCTGATGAAGAGCCATTTGCAGCTCTTGCCTTCAAGATCATGACTGACCCATTCGTAGGTCGTTTGACATTCTTCCGTGTTTACTCAGGTGTTCTTCAATCAGGTTCATACGTATTGAACACTTCTAAAGGTAAACGTGAACGTATCGGACGTATCCTTCAAATGCACGCTAACAGCCGTCAAGAAATTGACACTGTTTACTCAGGTGATATCGCTGCTGCCGTTGGTTTGAAAGATACTACAACTGGTGACTCATTGACAGATGAAAAAGCTAAAATCATCCTTGAGTCAATCAACGTTCCAGAACCAGTTATCCAATTGATGGTTGAGCCAAAATCTAAAGCTGACCAAGACAAGATGGGTATTGCCCTTCAAAAATTGGCTGAAGAAGATCCAACATTCCGCGTTGAAACAAACGTTGAAACTGGAGAAACAGTTATCTCAGGTATGGGTGAGCTTCACCTTGACGTCCTTGTTGACCGTATGCGTCGTGAGTTCAAAGTTGAAGCGAACGTAGGTGCTCCTCAAGTATCTTACCGTGAAACATTCCGCGCTTCTACTCAAGCACGTGGATTCTTCAAACGTCAGTCTGGTGGTAAAGGTCAATTCGGTGATGTATGGATTGAATTTACTCCAAACGAAGAAGGTAAAGGATTCGAATTCGAAAACGCAATCGTCGGTGGTGTGGTTCCTCGTGAATTTATCCCAGCGGTTGAAAAAGGTTTGGTAGAATCTATGGCTAACGGTGTTCTTGCAGGTTACCCAATGGTTGACGTTAAAGCTAAGCTTTACGATGGTTCATACCACGATGTCGACTCATCTGAAACTGCCTTCAAGATCGCGGCTTCACTTGCCCTTAAAGAAGCTGCTAAATCAGCACAACCAGCTATCCTTGAACCAATGATGCTTGTAACAATCACTGTTCCAGAAGAAAACCTTGGTGATGTTATGGGGCACGTAACTGCTCGTCGTGGACGTGTAGATGGTATGGAAGCACATGGTAACAGCCAAATCGTTCGTGCTTACGTTCCACTTGCTGAAATGTTCGGTTACGCAACAGTCCTTCGTTCTGCATCTCAAGGACGTGGTACATTCATGATGGTATTTGACCACTACGAAGATGTACCTAAGTCAGTACAAGAAGAAATCATTAAGAAAAACAAAGGTGAAGACTAATCAGTCCTCACTCTAGAAGGAAGTCACTTAGTGGCTTCCTTTTGTCTTTAGAAAATACCTCTAAATATGGTAAAATAGTAGGAGAATAATGTGAGGAAAATGAATGTCAAACAGTTTTGAAATTTTGATGAATCAACTGGGGATGTCTGCTGAAATGAGACAGGATCCTGCTTTATCACAGGCTGATATTGAGCGAGTTGTGGTTCATAAAATTAGTAAGATATGGGAGTTTCATTTCGTATTTTCTAATATTTTACCGATTGAAATCTTTTTAGAATTAAAGAAAGGTTTGAGTGAGGAATTTTCTAAGACAGGCAATAAAGCTGTTTTTGAAATCAAGACTCTGTCTCAAGATTTTTCAAACCAACTCTTGCAGGCCTATTATAGAGAGGCTTTTTCTGACGGGCCATGTGCTAGTCAAGGTTTTAAGTCCCTTTATCAAAATTTGCAAGTTCGTGCGGAGGGCAATCAACTCTTTATTGAAGGCTCTGAGGCGATTGATAAGGAACACTTTAAGAAAAATCATCTTCCTAATTTAGCCAAACAACTTGAAAAATTTGGCTTTCCAACTTTTAACTGTCAAGTAGAGAAAAATGATGTGCTGACCCAAGAGCAGGAAGAGGCTTTTCATGCTGAAAATGAGCAGATTGTTCAAGCCGCCAATGAGGAAGCGCTCCGTGCTATGGAGCAACTGGAACAGATGGCACCTCCTCCAGCGGAAGAGAAACCAGCCTTTGATTTTCAAGCCAAAAAAGCTGCAGCTAAACCGAAGTTAGACAAGGCGGAGATTACTCCTATGATTGAAGTGACGACGGAGGAAAATCGTCTGGTCTTTGAAGGGGTTGTGTTTGATGTAGAGCAAAAAGTGACCAGAACAGGGCGTGTTTTGATCAACTTTAAAATGACGGACTACACTTCAAGTTTTTCTATGCAAAAGTGGGTTAAGAACGAGGAAGAGGCTCAGAAATTTGACCTCATCAAGAAGAATTCTTGGCTCCGAGTTCGTGGGAATGTGGAGATGAATAACTTCACACGCGATTTGACTATGAACGTGCAGGATGTGCAGGAAGTTGTTCACTATGAGCGGAAGGATTTGATGCCGGAAGGTGAGCGTCGGGTTGAGTTTCATGCTCATACTAATATGTCGACCATGGATGCTTTGCCAGAGGTAGAAGAAATCGTTGCGACAGCTGCTAAGTGGGGACACAAGGCGGTTGCCATCACGGATCATGGAAATGTCCAGTCCTTCCCACATGGCTATAAGGCGGCTAAGAAAGCGGGAATTCAGCTAATCTATGGAATGGAAGCCAATATCGTGGAGGACCGTGTCCCTATCGTCTATAACGAAGTGGAGATGGACTTGTCAGAAGCGACCTATGTGGTCTTTGACGTGGAAACGACGGGACTTTCAGCTATCTATAATAATTTGATTCAGGTTGCGGCTTCTAAGATGTACAAGGGGAATGTTATTGCTGAATTTGATGAATTTATCAATCCTGGGCATCCCTTGTCAGCTTTTACTACTGAGTTGACTGGAATTACAGATGATCATGTCAAAAATGCCAAACCACTGGAACAAGTTCTGCAAGAATTCCAAGAATTTTGTAAGGATACGGTCCTAGTTGCCCACAATGCGACCTTTGACGTTGGCTTTATGAATGCCAATTATGAGCGTCATGGTCTGCCAAAGATTAGCCAACCAGTTATTGATACACTTGAGTTTGCTAGAAATCTCTATCCTGAGTATAAACGTCATGGTTTGGGGCCTTTGACCAAGCGTTTTGGTGTGGCCTTGGAACATCACCACATGGCCAATTACGATGCGGAAGCTACTGGTCGTCTGCTCTTTATATTTATCAAAGAGGTAGCAGAAAAACATGGTGTGACCGATCTAGCTAGACTCAACATTGATTTGATTAGTCCAGATTCTTATAAAAAAGCTCGGATCAAGCATGCGACTATTTATGTCAAGAATCAAGTGGGGCTAAAAAATATCTTTAAGCTGGTTTCCTTGTCTAATACCAAGTACTTTGAAGGGGTGCCACGAATTCCGAGAACGGTTTTAGATGCCCATCGAGAGGGCTTGATTTTAGGATCAGCCTGTGCAGAAGGTGAAGTTTTTGATGCAGTTGTTTCCCAAGGTGTGGATGCGGCAGTTGAGGTGGCCAAGTATTATGACTTTATCGAGATCATGCCACCAGCTATCTATGCGCCCTTGATTGCTAAGGAGCAGGTCAAGGATATGGAGGAACTCCAGACCATTATCAAGAGTTTGATAGAAGTTGGAGACCGTCTTGGTAAGCCCGTTCTAGCTACGGGAAATGTCCATTATATCGAACCGGAAGAAGAGATTTACCGTGAAATTATCGTCCGTAGCTTGGGACAGGGGGCTATGATTAACCGAACTATCGGGCATGGAGAACATGCCCAACCAGCACCACTTCCAAAGGCTCATTTTAGAACGACAAATGAAATGTTGGATGAATTTGCCTTCTTGGGAGAGGAATTAGCTCGGAAATTGGTTATTGAAAATCCCAATGCCTTGGCAGAAATCTTTGAACCCGTTGAGGTTGTTAAGGGTGACTTGTACACGCCTTTCATCGACAAGGCTGAAGAAACAGTCGCTGAATTGACCTACAAGAAAGCTTTTGAGATTTATGGAAATCCGTTGCCAGATATTGTCGATTTGCGGATTGAAAAAGAACTAACCTCTATTCTGGGGAATGGATTTGCTGTGATTTATCTGGCATCGCAGATGCTGGTGCAACGTTCCAATGAACGGGGTTACTTGGTTGGTTCTCGTGGATCTGTCGGTTCTAGTTTCGTTGCGACCATGATTGGGATTACGGAGGTCAATCCTCTATCTCCTCACTATGTCTGTGGTCAGTGTCAGTACAGTGAGTTTATCACCGATGGTTCGTACGGTTCAGGATTTGATATGCCCAATAAGGATTGTCCAAACTGTGGTCATAAACTCAGCAAAAATGGGCAAGATATTCCGTTTGAAACCTTCCTTGGTTTTGATGGAGACAAGGTTCCTGATATTGACTTGAACTTCTCGGGAGAAGATCAGCCTAGCGCCCACTTGGATGTGCGTGATATCTTTGGTGAAGAATATGCCTTCCGTGCAGGAACGGTTGGTACGGTGGCTGCCAAGACCGCTTATGGATTTGTCAAGGGCTACGAGCGAGATTATGGCAAGTTTTATCGTGATGCAGAGGTGGAACGTCTAGCCCAGGGAGCTGCTGGTGTCAAACGAACGACAGGCCAACACCCGGGGGGAATCGTTGTTATTCCGAACTACATGGATGTCTATGATTTCACGCCTGTTCAGTATCCAGCGGATGACGTGACGGCTGAATGGCAGACCACTCACTTTAACTTCCATGATATAGACGAGAACGTCCTCAAACTCGATGTACTGGGACATGATGATCCGACCATGATTCGGAAACTCCAGGATTTGTCTGGTATTGACCCTAATGAAATTCCTATGGATGACGAAGGCGTGATGGCACTCTTTTCTGGGACTGATGTGCTTGGGGTAACACCTGAGCAAATCGGAACGCCTACGGGGATGTTGGGGATTCCAGAGTTTGGAACCAACTTTGTACGTGGGATGGTCGATGAAACCCATCCGACGACTTTTGCAGAGTTGCTGCAGTTGTCTGGTCTGTCCCACGGTACCGACGTTTGGCTGGGCAATGCCCAAGATCTGATTAAGCAAGGAATAGCGGACCTATCAACCGTTATCGGTTGTCGGGACGACATCATGGTTTACCTCATGCATGCTGGCCTCGAGCCTAAGATGGCCTTTACCATCATGGAACGGGTGCGTAAGGGCTTGTGGCTCAAGATTTCCGAAGAGGAGCGAAATGGTTATATCGAAGCCATGAAGGCTAATAAGGTGCCAGAGTGGTATATCGAGTCCTGTGGGAAAATTAAGTACATGTTCCCTAAAGCCCATGCGGCAGCCTACGTTATGATGGCCTTGCGTGTAGCTTACTTCAAGGTTCATCATCCCATTTATTACTACTGTGCCTACTTCTCCATTCGTGCTAAGGCTTTTGATATCAAGACTATGGGGGCGGGCTTGGATGCCATCAAACGCAGAATGGAAGAAATCTCTGAAAAACGGAAGAACAATGAGGCCTCTAATGTGGAGGTTGACCTCTATACAACTCTTGAGATTGTCAATGAAATGTGGGAACGTGGTTTCAAGTTTGGGAAGTTAGACCTCTACCGTAGTGATGCGACTGAATTCATCATTGATGGGGATACCCTCATTCCGCCATTTGTAGCAATGGATGGTCTAGGAGAGAACGTTGCCAAGCAGTTGGTGCGAGCGCGTGAAGAGGGAGAATTCCTTTCTAAAACAGAATTGCGCAAGCGTGGAGGGCTCTCATCAACCTTGGTTGAAAAGATGGATGAAATGGGTATTCTTGGAAATATGCCAGAGGATAACCAGTTGAGTTTATTTGATGAGTTGTTTTAAAAAATTGCTTATTTTGATCAAGTGGACAAAATATGTCCACTTGATTTGTTATAATTCTCTTAAAAATAATAGAAAAGAGAGTATAATATGGTGAATCAAGGAATTTTAAATTCTAACGTGTCAATTGAAGAGCAAATTTACAATTTTGAAAAAGGCTTGAAAGATGATGGGAGTGATTGGACTGGATTCCCACAAATAGACTTAAAAGAAGATTCTCAATGTATTTACATTTGCGGTATTTCAGAGACTGACAGATGGCATTTGTTTTATACGTTAACTAAAATAAAACCTGCTACTCCAATAGCATCACTTGGATATTATCGAGTGAGAGATAATTTGATTTTTTCTAAACATAGTCAATGGATAAAACTGCAAATGGAGCATACAGAGTATGACTTGATTTTTCTGGAGGGAGTTCAACTTTTGGGAGAGGCTGATCAAAGGGTACAGGAATACTGGATGCAGCAATTCAAAGAGAATAAGAAAAGAGGCAGACTCTTCATTGTATATTCAGACTGCTTACCCGAAGACTTAAAAAATATGGATGAATCCGTAGTTGAGTTCTTCGAATCTGGCATATTGGTACAGTTGAAATCACCTAAGGGCTAGTTTATTTTGCTTTAATCGTTTTGAATATAAAGTGCTAGTTAGACTATAGAAGTGATAATAATGTACTAGAAATAATATTGTTTGAATAATATGTAGAAGGAAATTGCAGATGAATAATCAAGAGAGACTATTAACAATTTTTTTACGTTTACAGTTAGGTACTTCACTAGGAAAAAAGCAACTGGCTCAGGAATTTGAGGTTAGTGAAAAGACGATACAGAGAGATTTTTCGCTACTCCGTGATATTTTATCTAATAACACCAGTTATAGTGGAGATTTGCTTTATAACCGTAAAATGAATAAGTATAGCCTATCAAGTAAGTCAGTTTTTAATAAAAAGGATATACTTGTTATTTCAAAGATTTTATTGGAAAATCGAGCACTGAATAGGCCAGAAATTGATAGCTTACTAAATAATTTACTGGTCTTAGTTCCCCGTGATGATCAGAAAGAAATTGAGCAAATCATTGGCAGTGAAAAGCTGAACTATACTCCCTTAACGGATCAACAAAATAGAATCGAGAAAATATGGAATTTATCAGAAGCTATTTTGCATGAACAGGTTCTAGATATTATCTATCAAAAACCTTATTCTGAGTCTTCTAAGAGGCAGACTGTTTTGCCAGTCTCTCTTTACTATGATAGTCATTATTTCTATCTGGTTGTTTACCAGTTGAAACATGCTACTTATATTACTTTAAGAGTAGACCGTATCCAGTCATGGTCCCTTAGTGGTATAGAGAAACCCTCTATTTCTTATCGAGATAAATTTAGAGATGGTGATATTCGTAACGAGAGAGTAGATGCTTTTATCGGGAAGAAAATCAGTATTGAAATCGAGTACTTGTACGATCCGACGATTGTGATGGATCAATTTCCAAATGCAAAAATAGTTGGGAAAAATGGCGATTGGACTCATTTTAAATTTGAAAGTCAGCACACACCGGGGCTTAAACGCTGGTTACTGGGGCAAGGGGAAGCAGTTACTGTTTTGTCTCCTCGGATTTTAGTAGAGGATATGAAGCAAACAGTTCAAGAAATGATAGATAAATATAGATGAGGATAAAATGACTATTCAATTTACTTCTAAAAAGGTTGGAGAACTATTGAAAGAAGGGAAGTTGCGGATTCCTTCTTATCAAAGACCTTATAAATGGAACAGAAAACATATCCGTAATCTTTTTTATGATTTACGAGATGCTATGGACAAAAAGGAATATCAGATTGGTTCCGTTATCTTACATGAAAATGATGGATACTTAGATGTTGTCGATGGACAGCAACGGCTAATTTCTATTTCCTTATTTCTTCATTTATTAGATAGTTTAGAGAAATATACGGGTGCTAAGCAACTGATGAGTGCTGCTGTATTTGGAGAGCTATCTTGCTATCATGCGAGTGAAAATTATAATGAGTGGGAAAATTTGACTCAATTGGTTGGAGAAAATCAGGCAAAAGACATTTGCAACTTTTTATTGGAAAATTGTTCTGTCTCCGTGATTACTATGCCACAGGAACGATTATCAGAGGCCTTTCAGTTATTTGATTCTCAGAATAATCGTGGAAAATCTTTAGAACCTCATGATTTGCTCAAAGCCTATCATCTTCGCAAGGAAGATTCAGAAGATGAAAAGATTGTTGAAAAGTGGGAGCAATTTGTAGAGGATAAAGATTTAAGTCTCAAAGAGTTGTTTGATAAACATCTTTTCCGTATGAGACGTTGGTCTCGAGGAGAGACAGGATTGACAAACAAGCGTTATGGTTCTTATCTCCGTTTTACAGAGGATTTTATTGACGATTTTAAAGGTGTTGATTTGAATCAGAACTTTCCATATCTAGAATTGTATCGTCATATTGAAAAACTCCCCATGTCTATTACTATGCCAATCATTGATGGAAGTAAATTTTTTGAGTATATTGAATCTGCTCATGAAACTATTAAAAATCATAAAGATTTTTTAAATGAAGAGTTAGGATTTTCTGATGAATCTGAAGGGGAAGAAAAAAATGTAGCTTACCCAGAAGGCATGTTGAACATTTACAATAGCTCAAAAGGACGCTACCTCAAGTGCCACAATATATTCCTAAATATTTGCTCGCTTTTTGCAGAGAGATTTGGAAAAGATGAGCTATCAAAGGAGATAGTAGAGACCTTGTTTATTTGGTCTTACTACCCTCGGGTTAAGTCTAAAGCCATATATGATGCAACGGTAGGGAAATACGCTGCTGGTGGAAGTTTTAGACAAAAAGAGACTCAAAAGTTATTTCAACTTTTATCCCATGCTGTTACTCCGAATGGTTTCATGATCAAGATAGATAGAGAGCTATTTGAAAATTATACTGTGGACAAGATTATAGAAGAGGAAAAAGATAAATGGTAGAAACACATATAAGCTTATCAGTTAATCGTTTATTAAATGAAGATACTTATGTTATTCCTCTTTATCAGAGAAATTTTGCTTGGACTTATGATGAAATTGAGCAATTATTGAACGATGTTGCAGATGCTTTTCAAGAACAAAGAGAAAACTACTATATTGGAACATTGGTCGTTAATGAAGAGAATGGTCTTTTCAAAATCATAGATGGGCAACAGCGGACAACAGCTCTTAATTTGATTGCCTTGGCTTTGGAACATGAGTTTGGTTTTGATAGATTGAAAGCTGTCAATCTTACTTTCCCAGCTAGGAAGAAGTCAAATGAGAACATTCAAAAGCTATTTACCAAGCAAAAAATTTCTGATGACGATGAGAATGAGCTGACTAGAGGTTACGGATATGCTAAAGACGCATTGAAAAAAGTGCTAGAGGAGCGCCAGCTTAATCCTCAGTTTTTCGTTGACTATCTTTTTGAGAATGTCATCATTTTTCGGAGTATACTTCCTGAGGTTTTAGATTTGAATCTTTATTTCGAACGTTTCAACTCTCGAGGCGAACAACTAGAGGCTCATGAGATTCTCAAGGCACAAATGATGTCTAAATTTGGTGAAGATCAAGAAATGGCACAAAAATTTGTGAGAATTTGGGATGCCTGTGCAGAATTTGATAAGCCGGTAGCAAGTCAGTTTAAGATGCGGCGGAAGAGAGCAGATGACTTTCAAGAACGTGAACGTATTTTTGGATGGCATTTTACAAATTACTCATTTCATAATATTTATGATGATATTGATTTTTATCAAAATGAAAGAAGAAAGTTATCAGATATATTAGGAAAAAAGATAAATGAAAAAAATATAGAAGTAGAAAAAGATTTTGGTGATTATACCCAAGTTATCGATTTTCCAACCTTCCTACTCCATGTATTGGCAATTTGGGAAGGTAAGGATACCAATGAGGTTCAGTTAGACGATAAGAAACTTCTAGCTCTATTTGATATAAAAAATAAAAATAAGACTTGGGTTATTGAATTCAGTGAATTTCTTCTTAAAATAAAACATATTTTTGATAATTACATCGTTAGAAATTCAAATATGGATTCTTCGAGCAGAAATAAGGATGAATGGTTTTTGCAGAAGGGGACTTATTATGAATATCAACCTAATGGAAAAGCGAAAGAGCATTACATAGTTGAAGAACGCTTTACTAAGAATACATTTTCAGATTCGGAAATTAACCAAAACATCATTCTTCTCCAATCCATGTTTGCTGTGACCTTTACTGCCAATCGTGATAGTCGTTGGTTATATGAAATCTTGCAATTCTTGTTTAACCATATTGAAGAGTTAAATCAAACAGAATTTGCTAGTCTGTTTAAGGATTTTCTTGAGAAAATGGCAGTGAGATATGCTGAGGAAAGATTGTTTACTGAAGATAAAAGTATCAAAAAATATGGGGCAATTCCTGTTTATGCTTTTAACTTTGTAGATTATGTTTTATGGAAAAATCGTGCCGAATTAGAGAAAGAGTACAAGGATATTAAATTTGATAATTTCAAATTTGCCTATCGCCGTTCCATAGAGCATTGGTTTCCTCAGAATCCAAACGGACACGATGGAGAGAGCCAATTACCTGCTGATTTTTTACATTCCTTTGGCAATCTTTGTATCATTACAGATAGTCAGAACTCCCGGTTTGGCAATTCCTATCCAGAGGCCAAATTAAAACAATGGAAAGAAGAAGGTATCTTTCCTCGTCAGAGTTTAAAATTACAAATAATGGCTGCCATAACGGAAAAGACTAAATGGAAATCAGATCAGATTGTAGGATTGGAAAAAGAGATCTTGACTAGGGTAAATCATTTTATAGAAAATAAGTCATCAGAACAATGATAATCATCTATCTGAAGAAGGCTAATGTATATCCAATAGATTTACATTGGCCTTCTTTTTTGTTAAAATAGTCTATAGAAAGAGGGTGAGAGTATGTCAAAGACGAGTATGAGCATCCGTTTGGATAGTGAGGTTAAGGAGCAGGCCCAACAGGTGTTTAATAATCTGGGAATGGATATGACAACAGCTATCAATATTTTCCTTCGTCAAGCTATTCAATATCAGGGTTTACCTTTCGATGTTAGACTAGACGAAAATCGGAAGTTGCTTGAGGTATTAACGGATTTAGACCAAAATCGTAATATGAGCCAGTCTTTTGAATCAGTCTCAGACTTGATGGAGGACTTGCGTGCTTAAGATTCGTTATCATAAACAGTTTAAAAAAGATTTTAAGTTGGCTATGAAGCGTGGTTTGAAGGCAGAATTATTAGAAGAAGTTTTAAATTTTCTTGTTCAAGAAAAAGAACTTCCTGCTAGATATCGTGATCATCAATTGACGGCATCCAAGTATTTTCAAGGAGTTCGTGAATGCCATATCCAGCCAGATTGGCTTTTGGTTTATAAAGTAGACAAGGAAGAATTGATTTTAAATTTGCTGAGGACAGGCAGTCATAGTGATTTGTTTTAATAAATTTTAAGGGGGGTTCTCATGAAACTTAGAATATTCGCAGAAGATAAACCGAACCAAAAAGTCTTTGATTATCAGCTGGAACTGGATTCGGATAAAATTTTGAAAGCAACAACTTTGATTTGTGCTACGGTAGCAGCGGTTAGCCTGCTATCCCTGTTTAAATAAAAATAGAAAAGAGAAAACAGAATGGTTTTACCAAATTTTAAAGAAAATCTAGAAAAATATGCGAAATTATTGGTTGCGAACGGAATCAATGTGCAACCTGGTCACACTTTGGCTCTCTCTATCGATGTGGAGCAACGTGAGTTGGCTCACTTAATTGTCAAAGAAGCTTACGCTTTGGGTGCGCATGAGGTTATCGTTCAGTGGACAGATGATGTCATCAACCGTGAGAAATTCCTCCATGCACCGATGGAGCGTCTGGACAATGTGCCTGAATACAAGATTGCTGAGATGAACTATCTCTTGGAGAACAAGGCTAGCCGTCTAGGAGTTCGTTCATCTGATCCAGGTGCCTTGAACGGTGTGGACGCTGACAAGCTTTCGGCTTCTGCTAAAGCTATGGGACTTGCTATGAAGCCAATGCGTATCGCAACTCAATCCAACAAGGTTAGCTGGACTGTAGCAGCCGCTGCTGGACTTGAATGGGCTAAGAAAGTCTTTCCAAATGCTGCGAGCGACGAAGAAGCAGTCGATCTCCTTTGGGACCAAATTTTCAAAACTTGCCGTGTCTATGAAGAAGATCCTGTTAAGGCTTGGAAAGAGCATGCAGCTATCCTCAAGAGCAAGGCAGATATGCTCAATAAAGAGCAATTTTCAGCCCTTCACTACACAGCGCCAGGTACAGATTTGACTCTTGGTTTGCCAAAGAACCACGTTTGGGAATCAGCTGGTGCTATCAATGCACAGGGCGAAGGATTCTTGCCAAATATGCCGACAGAGGAAGTCTTCACAGCGCCTGACTTCCGTCGCGCAGATGGTTATGTCACTTCTACAAAACCGCTTAGCTATAACGGAAATATCATCGAAGGAATTAAAGTAACCTTCAAGGATGGACAAATTGTGGATATCACTGCAGAAAAAGGCGATCAAGTCATGAAAGACCTTGTCTTTGAAAATGCAGGTGCGCGTGCCTTGGGTGAATGTGCCTTGGTACCAGATCCAAGTCCAATTTCTCAGTCAGGCATTACCTTCTTCAACACCCTTTTCGATGAGAATGCCTCAAATCACTTGGCTATCGGTGCAGCCTATGCAACTAGCGTTGTTGGTGGAGCGGAGATGAGCGAAGAGGAGCTTGAAGCTGCGGGGCTTAACCGTTCAGATGTTCACGTAGACTTTATGATTGGTTCTAACCAAATGGATATCGATGGTATCCGTGAGGATGGGACACGTGTACCACTCTTCCGTAAGGGAGATTGGGCAAATTAAGGAGATAATATGTTAGGAAGTATGTTCGTTGGTCTTCTAGTTGGATTTTTAGCAGGTACTCTGACCAATCGTGGAGAGCGAATGGGATGTTTTGGAAAAATGTTTCTAGGATGGATTGGTGCCTTTATAGGCCATTTGCTTTTTGGAACTTGGGGACCGATAATAGCAGGAACAGCCATTATCCCTGCAGTACTAGGTTCCATGATTGTCTTAGCGATTTTTTGGAGACGAGGAAGTTAATTTCCTAAATCTGATACTCAATGACAATCAAAGAGCAAACTAGGA
>NZ_MWSM01000007.1:0-6813 GCF_002087075.1 Streptococcus pseudopneumoniae ATCC BAA-960 = CCUG 49455 | reverse complement strand
GAAGTCAGCTCAAAACACTGCTTTGAGGTTGCAGATAGAACTGACGAAGTCAGCTCAAAACACTGTTTTGAGGTTGCAGATAGAACTGACGAAGTCAGCTCAAAACACTGTTTTGAGGTTGCAGATAGAACTGACGAAGTCAGTAACATATATACGGCAAGGCGACCTTGACGCGGTTTGAAGAGATTTTTGAAGAGTATGAAACGAAAAGGAGGTTGGTCATTGTACCAGCCTCCTTTTGATATGATATAATAGTTCTATGAGATTAGATAAATTTTTAGTTGCCTGCGCTGTGGGGAGCCGAACTGAGGTCAAAAACTTGCTCAAGGCTGGTCGCGTGACGGTAAATGGAAAAAAAGAGAAATCAGCTAAATTGAAGATTGATGAAGAAAGAGATGAGATTCGCTTTGACGGGCAAGTGTTGGAGTATGAAGAGTTTGTCTACTACATGATGAACAAGCCCAAAGGAGTTATCTCAGCGACTGAGGATCCCAAGCACAGAACCGTTCTGGACTTGTTGGATGACTTGGCGCGGAGCAAGGAAGTTTTCCCAGTAGGACGCTTGGATATTGACACGCATGGTCTTTTGCTCTTGACCAATGATGGTCAGCTGGCTCATGTTCTTCTTTCGCCCAAGCGTCATGTGGACAAGACTTATCTGGCACAAGTCAAGGGAATCATGACCCAAGAAGATGTGGAGATATTTGCTGAGGGTATTCCTCTCAAAGACTTTACCTGTCAACCCGCTATACTGGAGCTTGTATCCATAGATACAGAAAAGAATCAAAGCCAAATCCGTGTGACCATTGCAGAAGGGAAGTTTCATCAGATCAAGCGTATGGTGGGCTACTGTGGCAAGGAAGTGGTGGACTTGCAACGTTTGACTATGGGAACTCTAGTATTGGATGAGAACCTAGAACGAGGGGAATGGCGTCGCTTGACCAAGGAAGAATTAGAAATTCTCCTTGCGAATATTGCTTAATTTCATTTATATTTGAAAAGGTGAGGAAGAATATCCTTGCCTTTTATGTTTTTCAGTTGCTTCCTTTGTGAAAAGAGTTATAATAGACTGTAGAATAAAAGGAGGAATCTATGAACGCGATTCAAGAATCATTTACAGATAAACTATTTGCCAACTATGAAGCAAATGTAAAATACCAAGCGATTGAAAATGCTGCCAGCCATAACGGAATTTTTGCAGCCCTAGAACGTCGCCAAAGCCATGTAGATAACACACCTGTTTTCTCATTGGATTTGACCAAGGACAAGGTAACCAACCAGAAAGCGTCTGGTCGTTGCTGGATGTTTGCGGCTCTCAACACCTTCCGCCACAAACTCATTTCTCAATACAAACTGGAGAACTTTGAGTTATCACAAGCCCACACTTTCTTCTGGGACAAGTATGAGAAATCAAACTGGTTCTTGGAGCAAGTCATTGCGACTGCAGACCAAGACTTGACGAGCCGTAAGGTTAGCTTCCTACTTCAAACACCTCAACAAGATGGTGGTCAATGGGATATGGTCGTTTCTCTCTTTGAGAAATACGGTGTCGTGCCTAAGTCAGTTTATCCTGAGTCTGTTTCATCTAGCAGCAGTCGTGAGCTAAATGCGATCCTTAATAAATTGCTTCGTCAAGATGCTCAAATCTTGCGTGACTTGCTTGCTTCTGGCGCAGATCAAGCGACTGTTCAAGCTAAAAAAGAAGACCTCTTGCAAGAAATCTTTAACTTCCTTGCTATGTCACTAGGACTTCCACCACGTCAGTTTGACTTTGCTTATCGCGATAAGGATAACAACTACCAAAACGAAAAGGGCATCACTCCACAAGAATTTTACAAGAAATATGTCAATCTTCCACTAGAAGACTACGTTTCTGTTATCAACGCCCCAACTGCTGACAAGCCTTACGGCAAATCTTACACAGTTGAGATGTTGGGAAATGTGGTTGGTAGCCGTGCGGTTCGTTACATCAACGTTCCAATGGAGCGTTTGAAAGAATTAGCGATTGCCCAAATGCAAGCAGGTGAGACTGTTTGGTTTGGCTCTGATGTCGGCCAGCTCAGCAACCGTAAAGCTGGAATCCTTGCGACAGATGTTTATGACTTTGAATCAAGCATGGACATTAAACTCACTCAAGACAAGGCTGGACGTCTGGACTACAGCGAAAGCTTGATGACCCACGCCATGGTCTTGACAGGTGTTGATTTGGACGAAAATGGCAAATCAATCAAGTGGAAGGTTGAAAACTCATGGGGAGACAAGGTCGGTACAGATGGTTACTTTGTTGCCTCAGACGCTTGGATGGACGAATACACTTACCAAATCGTTGTCCGTAAAGAATTGCTGACAGCCGAAGAACAGGCTGCCTATGAAGCAGAACCAATTGTTCTTGCACCATGGGATCCAATGGGAGCCTTGGCAGAATAATACTCTTCGAAAATCAAATTCAAACCACGTCAGCTTCGCCTTGCCGTACTCAAGTACAGCCTGCGGCTCGCTTCCTAGTTTGCTCTTTGATTTTCATTGAGTATAAAAGCCTAGAAAAAAGGAATCAGATTTTAGAACCTGGTTCCTTTTTAGTTGCTTGATTACATGATGTGAAGAACATGTGCCACAATACCCACTGCGAAGAGGGCAAGGATAATAGTGATTGGAGATACTTTTTTCTTAAGTAAGTACATGCAAAGTAAAGTAAGGAGTAGTCCTGATAATCCAGGAATCAACATATCCAAGTTTTGTTGGAAAGTAGTAACTTTTTCAGGAGTTTGAGACAATCCTTGTCCTACTTGTGCGAATGCTTCTTGGATACCTTTAGACCCTTCTGGCAATTTATCCCAATGGATATAAGCCTTTTCATCTAGTTGAACTTTAGAAACATCGAAAGCAAATTTAATATTTACCCAACGTTGAACAAGGACAGCAAGAATGAACATCCCAAGGATAGAAGCTCCTTTAGTGATATCTTGAAGGATACCACCAGACATATCTTTGGTGATTTCTGATCCAGCCTTATATCCAATCTCTTGAACATACCACAAGAATGACATACGAATCAAGTTCCATGCAACAAAGAAGAGGAGTGGACCCAAGATATTGCCAGTAAGGGCAAGTGAAGCACCGAGAGATCCAAGGATTGGGCGTACTGTAAACCAGAATACTGGGTCACCGATACCAGCAAGAGGTCCCATCATACCGATTTTAACCCCTTGGATAGCAGCGTCATCGATTTCCACACCGTTAGCACGTTCTTCTTCAAGCGCAAGAGTAACCCCCATGACTGGAGCAGCTACGTATGGATGAGTGTTGAAGAACTCAAGGTGACGCTCAAGAGCAGCGATTTGATCTTCTTTTTTAGTATAGAGTTTTTTGATAGCTGGAATGAGTGTATAAGCCCAGCCCAAGTTTTGCATCCGTTCAAAGTTCCAAGACCCTTGTAAGAAGGTTGAACGCCACCAAACTTTTTTACGATCTGATTTAGTTAATTGAAGTTTTTCAGTCATGATGTTTTCAGTCCTTTCTTATCTTAGTAGTCTTCTAGGATATCGCCGATTGGGTCGTTAGAAGTTGCGGCTCCTCCGCCACCATTTCCACCAGTTTTAGAAAGGTGAAGGTATATAAGAGCGATAGCAACACCGATAGCACCGAATCCGATTAGAGTAATATCTGACACAGCAGCGAGAACGAAACCAAGAGCGAAGAATGGCCATACTTCACGAGTTGCCATCATGTTGATAACCATGGCGTAACCAACGGCAACGACCATACCACCACCGATAGCCATACCATCTTTGAGCCAGTCTGGCATGGCACTAAGGATACTTTGTACAGTTTCAGTTGGTACCATAAGGAGAAGAGCTGCAGGAAGCGCGATACGAAGTCCTTGGAAAAGTAGCGCAATGAAATGCGCACGCTCCACAGCGCCGAAGTCACCTTTTTTAGCGGCAGCATCTGCAGTATGAACCAAACCAACTGAAATTGTACGAACAATCATTGTCAAGAAAAGTCCAGCTACGGCAAGAGGGATAGCAACCGCTTGGGCAACACCGATACCAGTCTTGGTAAAGTCACCACCAAGAACCATGATAATGGCAGCAGCGACAGAAGCAAGTGCAGCATCAGGAGCGATAGCAGCACCGATATTTGACCAACCAAGGGCAATCATTTGAAGCGATCCACCGAGGATAATCCCTGCTTCCAAGTGACCTGTTACAAGCCCAATAAGGGTACAGGCTACAAGTGGTTGGTGAAATTGGAACTGGTCGAGGATGCCTTCAAGACCTGCAAAGAAGGCTACAACGACTACTAAAACCATAGAAATAATAGACATGTTTAAAATCCTTTCATAAATAATGGCTTATTT
Source organism: Streptococcus pseudopneumoniae ATCC BAA-960 = CCUG 49455 (assembly GCF_002087075.1). Lineage (GTDB taxonomy): Bacteria > Bacillota > Bacilli > Lactobacillales > Streptococcaceae > Streptococcus > Streptococcus pseudopneumoniae. Next base: position 2,453 of record NZ_MWSM01000007.1, on the reverse strand, counting down.
GACATTGGCTTTGTTAATCAAGTCAAACAAATCTTTTTTAGAATCATTCGGTACTTTACGGACATCAAATTCAACACCCAAGTCACGCATTTTTTCAAATGTAGCAACATCTTCTTTGTCCATCGACAAAACGGTATTGACCAATGTTTTACCTGTTGAGTGAGCCATAGAACCAACGTTAAGAGTCTTGATTGGCACGCCGCCTTCGATGGCACGAAGGGCATCTTGAGGTGTTTCAAACAAGATAAGGGCATGTGTTTCTCCAAAACGTGGGTCTTTTGAAATCTCAATCAGTTTTTGAATTGGAACCACGTTAGCCTTGACATTACCTGGAGCTGCTTGTTTAATCAATTCTTTACGAAGGTCGTCTTTAGCCACGTTATCTGAAGCAACGATGATACGATTTGCTTTTGAATCTGGAGTCCAAGCAGTTGCAACCTGACCGTGAAGTAGACGTGTGTCAAGACGGGCAAGATTGATTTTCAATTTACCGTCTCCGATAACAGTTCCTTCTGGGATAGCAGCTTGGGCAACTGGAGCAGCTGCAGCGCTTGCAACTTCTTCAACTGGATTTAGCTCTTCTGGAAGAGCTTTGATGCCATCTTTGGCTTCTTTAATGATATTAGCAGCGACTTTTTCTACACCTGCAGCAGCGTCCATGAGGCGCTCTGTGTAGGCTTGAATCAACATCGGTAAGTTAAGTCCTGTGATGATGGCAAACTTACGCTCAGGATTTTCTCCCATCACGCGACTAGCTTGGTTAAATGGAGAACCACTCCAAAGGTCAGCCAAAACTAGAACCTCATCTTCTGCGTCAAATGCAGCAACAGCGTTATTAAACTTAGCGTATAGATCATCAGGACCTTCATTTGGCATAAAGGTCACAACTTGAACCTTTTCTTGTTCACCAAAGATCATAGATCCTGACTGATGAATACCCGCAGCAAATTCGCCGTGGCTCGCAATAATGATTCCGATACTCATTATTGTCATTCCTCCTTTTTTGTTTTAGTTTTCATTTAAGAAAACTTTAAGACTGTTTAAGTATAAACCGTTTTCATGTAAAAAGCAACTATTTATCATAAAAAATTAAAAAAACTTTTACTTTTGAATGTTGATATATTGAGTTTTTTGAGGAGTAATATTGAATCCACATTTAAAAATTTAATATAAAAAAGTTGAAAGAAGCTTCCAACTTTTAAAATAGGTTTCTATTAGATTAGTGGGTGAAGTCGAGTACCATACGTCCTTGGATTTGACCTTTTTCCATTTCGTCGAAAATGGCAACAGCATCTTCTACTGGACGTTTTTGAACAACTGGAACTACCAAACCTCCTGCACCGAATTGGAAGGCTTCTTCCAAGTCTTTACGAGTTCCAACGAGAGAACCGATGACTTGGATTCCATCTAGAACGGTTTTTACGATACTTAGTTCCATCATTTCAGAAGGAAGGCCGACAGCGACGACGTGACCACCAGCACGAACTGAGTCAACAGCCTGGTTGAAGGCAACTTTAGATACAGCAGTTACGACAGCTGAATGAGCTCCACCATCAGTTTTTTCCTTGATGAGTCCAGCTACATCTTCAACTTCGAGGCCGTTAATCACAATGTCAGCGCCTACTTCTTTTGCAAGGGCAAGTTTGTCATTGTTGATATCGACTGCGATAACATGAGCATTGAATACTTTTTTAGCGTATTGAACAGCGAGGTTACCAAGTCCACCAGCACCGTAAAGAACAACCCATTGGCCTGGTTCAACTTTTGCTTCTTTGATAGCTTTATAGGTTGTTACTCCAGCACATGTGATAGAAGAAGCTTGGGCTGGATCAAGTCCGTCAGGAACTTTGACAGCATAGTCAGCAGTTACGATACATTGTTCAGCCATACCACCGTCTACTGAGTAGCCAGCATTTTTCACTGTACGGCAAAGGGTTTCGCGACCAGTTGTACAGTATTCGCAAGTGCCACATCCTTCAAAGAACCAAGCAACGCTGACGCGGTCACCGACTTTAAGGCTTTTCACATCTGGAGCAATCTCTTTAACGATACCGATACCTTCGTGGCCAAGAACACGTCCTGGTACTTGACCAAAGTCACCATGAGCAACGTGGAGGTCAGTGTGGCAAACACCACAGTATTCAATTTCTACAAGTGCTTCCCCAGTTTCAAGTGGACGGAGTACTTTTTCTTCAACAGCAACACCAGTGCTTTCTGGATTTACAACAACAGCTTTCATAGCTATCCTCCTTGATATTGACCGAGAACAGGGACAACGGGACTGGATTGATTATGTTTCAACAGAGTCGAGTGTGACGAGCTCTCTTGTATTTATATGTGAAGTATATCGCAAAAGAAAGCCTTTTCCAAGGTTTTGGAGGCAAAAAGTAGAACAATCGATTAATACTAAACTAAAATAAAAAAGCATTATACAATAGTAATATGAAATCAAC
>NZ_MWSM01000006.1 GCF_002087075.1 Streptococcus pseudopneumoniae ATCC BAA-960 = CCUG 49455 | reverse complement strand
AATAGTAATATGAAATCAACTAAAGAAGAAATCCAAGCTATCAAAACACTTTTAAAAGACTCTAGTACAGCTAAATATCATAAACGCCTTCAAATCGTTCTATTTCGTCTGATGGGTAAATCTTATAAAGAGATTATAGAGCTTTTAGGCTGTAATCAAACAACGATTTGGCCAACTGTAAAAAAATATGAGGAGTTCGGACTCGATTCTCTCCTTCAAGAAACACGTGGTGGTCGTAACCATGCATATATGACAATTGAGGAAGAGAAAGCCTTTCTTGCCTGTCATTTGAAGGCTGCAGAGGCAGGAGAATTTGTTACAATTGATGCCTTATTTCAGGCTTATACAAAGGAGTTAGGTCCTTCCTACACATGTGATGTCTTTTATCAACTCTTGAAGCGCCATGGTTGGCGAAATATTAGGCCACGTCCAGAACATCCCAAGAAAGCAGACGTTCAAACCATTGTCGCGTCTAAAAATAAAATCTCAATTCAAGAAGACAAGAAAGCGCTTTAAAACCAGTAGGCATTTTCGTAAGGTTCGCTTGATGTACCAAGATGAGGCTGGTTTCGGTAGAATCAGTAAACTGGGATCTTGTTGGGCTCCAATGGGAGTAGGTCCACATGTCCATAGTCACTATATACGAGAATTTTGCTATTGTTATGGAGCTGTTGATGCCCATACAGGCGAATCATTTTTCTTAATCGCTGGTGGATGTCATACTGAGTGGATGAACGCCTTTTTAGAAGAGCTTTCACAAGCTTATCCAGATGATTATCTTTTACTCGTTATGGACAATGCCATATGGCATAAATCAAGTACCTTAAAGATTCCGACTAATATTGGCTTTACCTTTATTCCTCCATACACACCAGAGATGAACCCCATTGAACAAGTGTGGAAAGAGATTCGTAAACGTGGATTTAAGAATAAAGCCTTTCGAACTTTGGAAGATGTCATGAATCAACTTCAAGATGTTATACAAGGACTGGAGAAGGAGGTGATAACGTCCATCGTTAATCGGAGATGGACTAGAATGCTTTTT
>NZ_MWSM01000005.1 GCF_002087075.1 Streptococcus pseudopneumoniae ATCC BAA-960 = CCUG 49455 | reverse complement strand
ATACTGGACTAAAATCAAAAAACATCTTATAATAGTAGTTATGAAACTTACAAACGAAGAAACACAAAAAATTGAACAACTCCTAAGAGATTCATCGTACGCCAAATATCACAAACGTCTACAGATTATTTATTTTCGCTCAAAAGAAAAGAGTTATAAGGAAATCATGGATTTGCTAGATTGCAATAAAACAACTGTTTGGAGGAATTTGAAAAAATATAAGGAGTTTGGTTTAGAAGCGCTTCTTCAGGAGACCCGTGGTGGACGTCATAGAGAATATATGACTTACGAAGAAGAACAAGCATTTCTAAAACGTCATATAGAAGCTGCTCAGGCTGGGGAATTTGTAACTGTCAATCAGTTATTTGAAGCCTATCAAAAAGAGATTGGTCGCACTTCCACACGTGATGGTTTCTATTATCTCCTGAAACGACATGGTTGGCGAACGGTCACTCCTCGACCTGAGCATCCCAAGAAGGCAGACGCTCAGACAATTGAGACGTCTAAAAATAAAATCTACATTCGAGACCTTAAGTAAGCGCTTTAAAGAAGAGGGGACTTATAACAAAGTACGTTTGATGTACCAAGATGAAGCTGGTTTCGGAAGAATCAGTAAGATGAGTTCTTGTTGGGCTCCTCAAGGAATCCGACCTAGCATTCCTAGTCATTATATGCGAGAATATCGCTATTGTTATGGGGCAGTAGATGCTCAGACAGGAGATTCCTTTTTCCTCATTGCTGGAGGATGCAATACTGAGTGGATCAATGAATTTCTACGGCAAGTCTCACAAGCTTATCCAGATGACTATATTTTACTTGTCATGGATAATGCTATATGGCATAAATCAAGTACCTTAGAGATTCCAAGTAATATTGAGTTGGCTTTTATCCCACCTTATACACCAGAAATGAACCCTATTGAACAAGTCTGGAAAGAAATTCGAAAACGAGGTTTTAAAAACAAGGCTTTCCAAACATTGGAAGCCGTCATTGATAAGCTTCAAGAAGTTATTCAAGGACTGGAAAAAAGCGTTTTAAAGTCCACTGTCAGCAGACAATGGACAAGGTTGCTTTTTGAAAA
>NZ_MWSM01000004.1 GCF_002087075.1 Streptococcus pseudopneumoniae ATCC BAA-960 = CCUG 49455 | reverse complement strand
TTTTGAAAATGATTGAGTATAAAGTAAAATAGATTGCAAGAATGTTGCTTGAATCATTACAAGACAGAAACTTCCCATCTTCCATTCAAATTGATACTCAATGAAAATCAAAGAGTAAACTAGAAAGCTAGTCGCAGGTTGCTCAAAGCACAGCTTTGAGGTTTCAGATAAAACTGACGTGGTTTGAAGAGATTTTCGAAGAGTATGACAAATAAAAAACGAACAAGACCTACTTCCTATCACGAAAGCTAGATCTCATTCGTCAAAATGATATTACCAAGTCTGGTTTATCCATTCATTGAAACGTGAACATGGTCATAGTGGTTTTCTGTCACACTACCGCGGTCTGGCATTGGATTCCAAGTGTTAGCTGGCCCATATTTGCTATCGAATGGAGCATAGAAACGTTGTTTCCAGATGATGTAACTAATGCCGCGGCTGGCCATATTTTGAATAGCGTATTCCGCAATCTTATCCCCTAGTTCTGAGCTTTCTGGTACAATAAAGTCAATAGCCAAACCTTTTCCGTGATCTCCACTGTCTCCTGGACGGTAACCACTAAAGAATGTGATGCCAAACAAGTTGGCAATTTCTTCTTTAAAGACAGCCGTTTGTGGTTGAAGGCCTGCATTTTCAGATTTCGCTACTGCAAGTCCAGCATAATCAGGCGCAGCTGGAGCTGTGTAAGTTGTTGAAACTATCTTCGTCTCTTCTGGTTGATAAGTAGAAACTGTTGGTGTAGCTCCATTTGATGATGCTACTTCTTTTGCTTCTGAACTTGTTGCAGTTGTTTCAGGAGCTTTTTCTTCTACTGGTGTTGTAGTTGCTTCTACTGCTGATTCAGCTTGAGTGCTTGCTTGAGTTTCATCTTTCTCAGCTGGAGTCATTGCCTGAGGAGCTGCTTCTGCAACTGCACTACTTGTTTCGGCTGTTTGCTCCTCTGGGACAGAAGTTCCTGTAGATGGTGTCACTTCTTCTGTAGCAGTCACTGTCTCTGTAACTTCTGAATTTGATGAGACTTCTTTTGGCGCTTCTGCAATTGGTTGAGAAAGATCTGCAACTTGAACAGTTTGATCATCTACAGTCACTTGATTGGTTGTCAAATCTGCTGTCGCAGTTGTCACTTCTTCATTAGAGTCTGCTTGGGGTGTTTGGATTTCAACTTCCGTTACTTCTTCTACTTCATTGACAGTCGTTGTCAAAACAGTTTCTGGGAAAATCAAGTCCATATTAGTGATTTTATTCAAATTCGCAAGAACTGTGACATCTACACCCAAGGCTTCTGCAATTGTGCTCAAGGTATCACCATACTGTACTGTATAACTTGTTTTGTTGTCCGTTTTAGTCAAATCATTTTGGATTTGCTCAACACTACGTGCAGTCCAAAGAACTTCTTCTGCTTGAGTTGCCAATACTGGAGCAAATGACAAGGCTACTGTTGAGGCTAATAATATTCTTTTCTTCATTCTTTCAAATTCCTTTCAAATGAGTACCTGACTATGATAACACAAAAAATGCAGAAAAAAAGCCCTCTCGGGCCTATTTAACAGAACTGTCTATTCCTTGTAACAAACTCGGTTACTTGAAATAGTTTGTTAGGTCTCTGTCACAAAACTGACACAATCTTTTTATCGCTCAGCCTCAAAAATACGGGAAATATCTGCTAAGGCTTGAATCCTGTGATTGCCTTCATAAGTCGACTCTAAAAAATTGATACTTTGAATCCTACTATTCTGGGCAAATTCCACATCCAAAGTTCGATCTCCTATATAATAAGTATTATCAAGATTCAACTGATACTTGTCTATCAGATAGGTAGCTGCTTCTGGACTTGGCTTGCGCGCAAAGCCATTCTGACTGGTTAGAATCTCTGTAAAATAGGATTCCAGCCCCAGATCTCTTAGAATAGTAAAAGCATTGTCTCTCTTATGAGTGTAAACAAAGTTCCGAATCCCTACTTGGTCTGCCCAAGCCAACACTTCACGCGCACCTGGCATTAAGACTACCTGGGTATTCTTTTCAGCCAAACTCTGGGTACGCACCTGATTTAGCACTTCCGCATCTAGCTTTCGCTCTTCTGCTACCTGCACAAGCAAATCTTGCACCGAATACTTGAGGATAAACTCTCTCACCTTCTCCTTATCATAAGGAATAGCAAACTGAGCAAAAGTCTCCTCAATCCCTGACAAAATCGCTTCGTAAGAGTCCAATAAAGTCCCGTCTAAATCCCAAATAAAAGCTGTTTTTTGCATTTCCTATCCTTTCAAGCTCATATAACGCTGGTAACGGTAACGTAGAAATAACCAACGAAAACCATTATCCAAAAGAGTTCCGGCCCAAATACCGGGCAAGCCCCAACCAAGCACAATTCCCATCAGATATCCTGTTCCAATGCGGATACACCACATTCCTATACTTGTCGCATAAAAGGGAAGCCGAGCATTGCCCAAACCCTGCCAGACTGCCGTATAGATGACTGTTCCTGTCGTCATAGGGGTTCCAAGTAGTGAAAAAAGTGTTACTAGAACACTGGCCTCCACCGCTAGAGGATCAGTCGTATAGAGATGAGTTAATGGTACACCCAAGGCATAGATACTAAAGGTCAAAGGCAACATGAGAATCAGAGAAAGCCAAAAGGTTTGTTTGCTCAAACTAGCGACTCTTTTCCAATTATTCTCTCCAACTGCTCGGGCCACCAGCATGACCGTTGCCGTAGCTACGCCAAAGACAGGCATATAGTTAAACTGGGTCAAAACTTCTCCGATTGCATTTCCAGCCACTGCCTCCGTCCCAAAAGAAACAACCAAGGCAATGATCACGACATCTCCAGCCCGCATCATGAGACGTTCTCCAGCTGCTGGTAAAGCCAAGGTCAACAGTTCCTTATCTAAACCAAAAGTTGGCTTCGCATAAGGCAGTTTTAATTGTGACCACAAAATCACAAGACCAACCAAACGAGACAGAATAGTCCCCCAAGCAACACCAGCTATCCCCATATCCAGAACAAAAATAGCTAGACTTGAAAAAAGAATATTCAAAGCATTGGATAAAAGACTCACATAGAGGGGCAGACGTGGATTATGCGTTGCACGAATCAAGGCTCCCAGACTCGTCATCAAACCTAAGAGAACAATCGAACCACCTACCAAAGATAGATAGAGTCCTCCACTTTCGGCCACAGTCTGTTCAGTTCCCAAAAGTCCTAACATCTCTTGCCCAGCGAAAATGGACAAAAATCCTAAAAGGAAACTTAATAGTAAGGTAATCTTCAACGCCTCAGTCACATGGTAGGCTAGCTTAGACTGATTCTTCTCCCCTAAACTCTTTGAAATAACACTGGAAATAGCTGCCCCCAGAGCGATGAAAATCGCCTGGTAAATCGTGATAATATTGCCAGCTACTGATACACCCGAAATAGCTATCAAGCCCAAGTGGGCTACCAAGTAACTATCCACCATCCCCATGAGCATCTGCAAAAAGTTTTCGCCCATAGCTGGCAAGGCAATATTAAGAATGTCTTTATTTTTCTTAAACAATCCGTCCTCCTGATGAAAAGAAACTCAGTTGGTTTCCCAACCGAGTTTACTCCCTCTGTCTTAAAGTCCTAGATAAGCCTCAACCGCTGCTTGCATGTCTGTTGCTGCAACAGTTGTCTTATGACGAACAGGAGCTGTTTCAAGCCCGTCAACTGCTGGCGGCACTGCCACTCCTGAAATATCATGTAATTGAGCCAAGGCTTCAAAGTCGCCAAGCCCTGATTTTCCAGTTACAGCTTCTACTGCAACCACTGGGAACTTGTATGGACTCGCTGTTGAAGCAATCACTGTCTTAGTCACATCGCCAGTAGCCGCTTGGTATTTCTTATAAACTGCCGAGGCAACCGCCGTATGTGGATCCTCGATATAAGAATCTGACTCATAAACGCGCTTGATTTCTGCTGCCGTTTCTTCCTCAGTCGCATATTCAGCTGCAAAGAGGTTAAGAATCTCTGCATCAAAGTCTGTCAACTCATATTGTCCTTGTTTGTTCAAGGCATTCATGAGTTCAGCTGTCTTTTCAGAATCATTCCCCAAAAGATGGAAAATCAAGCGCTCCAAGTTTGAAGATACCAAGATATCCATAGATGGGCTAGTTGTTACCTTAAACTCACGTTTCTTATCGTAAACACGTGTCTTGAAGAAGTCTGTCAAAACATTGTTGTCATTTGAAGCACAGATCAATTTACCAACTGGAAGACCGATTTGTTTGGCATAAAAGGCAGCCAAGATATTTCCAAAGTTTCCTGTTGGTACTGTGAAGTTAATCTTATCACCAGCCACAATCTCACCAGTCTTGACCAACTGAGCGTAAGCATACACATAGTAAACAATCTGTGGTACCAGACGACCAATGTTCATAGAGTTAGCTGATGAAAATTGCAACTTGCTGGTAGCCAATTTTTCACGAAGAGCCACGTCGTTAAACATGTGCTTCACATTTGTTTGCGCATCGTCAAAGTTACCATCAATAGCAATAACATGAGTATTGTCGCCAGTTTGAGTGGTCATTTGCAACTCTTGTACCTTGCTGACACCATCCTTTGGATAAAAGACGATAATCTCAGTACCGGGTACATCTGCAAATCCTGCCATAGCAGCTTTCCCAGTATCACCAGATGTCGCTGTTAAGATGACAATCTTGTTCTCCAAACCATGCTTCTTAGCAGCTGTTGTCATAAAGTACGGCAAAATAGACAAGGCCATATCCTTAAAGGCAATCGTTGAACCATGGAACAATTCCAAGTTGTATTGCCCGTCTAATTTCACCAAAGGCGCAATAGATGGAGTATCAAATTTACTATCGTAGGCATTGTTGATACAGTAGTCCAACTCTTCAGCTGTAAAGTCATCTAAAAATGCTGACAAAACTAACTTAGCAACTTCCTGATAAGAAGCAGCTTTCAATTTGTCAAAGTCCAAATCTACCTTTGGATAAGTAACCGGTGTAAACAAACCGCCGTCCGTCGCCAAACCTTGCAAAATAGCTTGGCTAGCAGTTACTGTATTGTTGGCATCACGCGTTGATTGATAAACTAATGTCATTACTCTCTATCCTTTATCTATAGTCTCTTCCATTATATCATGATTTTTCAGAAAATTCTCCCTTTAGTAAGAGAAATTATAGGCTCAATTCTTCTTTCAAAGGCTGTAGGTAGGTCATTTCTTTCTTATTTCTCATCTTCAGTCCTTCCTCGGCTAGCAGGAGTAAGTCTTTGGAAAATCCAATAATCGCAGTTTCTTCCTGATCTGTAAGGTTTTTCTTAGAAAATTGTCGTCTTAAAAATTTATAATTTCGCCCAAATTCTTTAAAGAAAGATGCTGTTTCTAAGTAAGCTTCTAACTTATCTAAATTAACTAATAATCCCAAGTGAAAGGCAGCAGAAGCGAAGGTTTTATCTAGAGGCTGAGTACACACACTACGAAACTCAACTGTTCCTCGAGTCGTTAAGTCTTGGTACTGGTAACTACGATGAGTTTCAAAATCCTTCTCTTGAGGGTAAATAAGAATCTCATCCCCATTAAGAGCATATGCTTGGATTTCAGATGTAGCCAAATAGTCCCTAGCCTGAATGGGATAAAAATAATAGGTTTGTCCATCACGTTCCGCAGTAAAAATCGCAGAATGATCGAGATAGTCAAAAAAATCATCTTCATCATCAAAAAGTCTAGTATTAACCCCAACATTCTCTGGATAGATGCCATGCATCGATTCTTCCCAGAAGATGTCCCTTGAAATTTTTGTATCCCAATCCGCACCTGTAAACTCAGAATTGGCAAATACATAAGCCTTAGCCGCTTCAATTTGAGTAAAAGCATTAATCACCCGCAAGTAGTTGGTTTTTGAAATATCCAGCTGAACCTGGCTCCCACAGATAAAAGTACCATATTCAGGGAAATGATGTAAATCTGATTTAATAATATTTCTACTCAAATTCAAATAATCCATCAACATCTGATAGCGTGGATAAGCCACTGGACAGTTCTCATTCTTATCCCAGTTAGGATGAATGCCACAGCCAACAATAGCATGATTTGATTCACTTAATTTTCTCTGAATTACATTCATATAATTATTAAAACGATTCTCTACCTCTTGAATCTCTTTAACCTTACCAAACGCAAATTCAATCGTAGTATAGGAAACTTCAAACAAAATAGCATCCTGACTTATCGGATCTACTAACTGGATCAGATTGCCAAAATCATCTACCTTTGCTACGGTGAGATCCAAAGTAGAAACTAAATAATGAAATAGATCCTTTATAACTTCAACATCTGTAGCATCCCCTTCTAAACTTGCAACAGGATACTCCAACTCAATTCCGACAAACAATTCAGGATTTTCTTTAATATTTTTCAAATACCGATGTTTTAATAAATCGATAGAACAAGACATACTCCCCTACACTTTCTTAATCTAAATAAAATTTGAATAACTACTATTATACCAAAAATAATACAAAAAAGGAACGAAGATTAACTACGTTCCTAACGCTATACTATACCGGCGGCCGGGGTCGAACCGGCACGTCCTTGCGGACACTGGATTTTGAGTCCAGCGCGTCTGCCAATTCCGCCACGCCGGCAAATAGTAACTGGGGTAGCTGGATTCGAACCAACGCATGAGGGAGTCAAAGTCCCTTGCCTTACCGCTTGGCTATACCCCAATAATATAAAATAGGCGAGTGATGGGGATCGAACCCACGCATGCCAGAGCCACAATCTGGTGTGTTAACCACTTCACCACACCCGCCATAATTCTATTAACACGGGCAGTAGGAATTGAACCCACACTGAAGGTTTTGGAGACCTTAGTTCTACCTTTAAACTATGCCCGTAAAATGGAAGGGGAGGGATTCGAACCCCCGAACCCGAAGGAGCGGATTTACAGTCCGCCGCGTTTAGCCTCTTCGCTACCCTTCCAAAATATATAAATGGCGCGAGACGGAATCGAACCGCCGACACATGGAGCTTCAATCCATTGCTCTACCAACTGAGCTACCGAGCCTTATTGCGGGAGCAGGATTTGAACCTACGACCTTCGGGTTATGAGCCCGACGAGCTACCGAGCTGCTCCATCCCGCGTTAATATAAAAGGAGGATGTGGGATTCGAACCCACGCACGCTTTTACACGCCTGACGGTTTTCAAGACCGTTCCCTTCAGCCGGACTTGGGTAATCCTCCAAAATAGTTTATACGGGAACAAACCCGTGTCCTCTTAGTGAAAAGATAATGTTTCAATTCTCTAGTAATGGACTAAACACTATGGGCACGAGTGGACTCGAACCACCGACCTCACGCTTATCAGGCGTGCGCTCTAACCACCTGAGCTACGCGCCCAAGTTAAAACTTGGTACAAAGAACAAAGTTCAAAGCGGGTGACGAGAATCGAACTCGCGACAACAGCTTGGAAGGCTGTAGTTTTACCACTAAACTACACCCGCTAAAATGGGAGTTAACGGGATCGA
>NZ_MWSM01000003.1 GCF_002087075.1 Streptococcus pseudopneumoniae ATCC BAA-960 = CCUG 49455 | reverse complement strand
TAGCACCAATTTTAACCCCCTGGTCAATCTATCGAACAGCGTCCTGAAGCTATCAATCTGCGATTGGAGAATGGGCATTATGATACTCAATCATTTTCAAAAAGCAACCTTGTCCATTATCTGCTGACAGTGGACTTTAAAACGCTTTTTTCCAGTCCTTGAATAACTTCTTGAAGCTTATCAATGACGGCTTCCAATGTTTGGAAAACCTTGTTTTTAAAACCTCGTTTTCGAATTTCTTTCCAGACTTGTTCAATAGGGTTCATTTCTGGTGTATAAGGTGGGATAAAAGCCAACTCAATATTACTTGGAATCTCTAAGGTACTTGATCTATGCCATATAGCATTATCCATGACAAGTAAAATATAGTCATCTGGATAAGCTTGTGAGACTTGCCGTAGAAATTCATTGGTCCACTCAGTATTGCATCCTCCAGCAATGAGGAAAAAGGAATCTCCTGTCTGAGCATCTACTGCCCCATAACAATATCGATATTCTCGCATATAATGACTAGGAATGCTAGGTCGGATTCCTTGAGGAGCCCAACAAGAACTCATCTTACTGATTCTTCCGAAACCAGCTTCATCTTGGTACATCAAACGTACTTTGTTATAAGTCCCCTCTTCTTTAAAGCGCTTACTTAAGGTCTCGAATGTAGATTTTATTTTTAGACGTCTCAATTGTCTGAGCGTCTGCCTTCTTGGGATGCTCAGGTCGAGGAGTGACCGTTCGCCAACCATGTCGTTTCAGGAGATAATAGAAACCATCACGTGTGGAAGTGCGACCAATCTCTTTTTGATAGGCTTCAAATAACTGATTGACAGTTACAAATTCCCCAGCCTGAGCAGCTTCTATATGACGTTTTAGAAATGCTTGTTCTTCTTCGTAAGTCATATATTCTCTATGACGTCCACCACGGGTCTCTTGAAGAAGCGCTTCTAAACCAAACTCCTTATATTTTTTCAAATTCCTCCAAACAGTTGTTTTATTGCAATCTAGCAAATCCATGATTTCCTTATAACTCTTTTCTTTTGAGCGAAAATAAATAATCTGTAGACGTTTATGATATTTGGCATACGATGAATCTCTTAGGAGTTTTTCAATGTTTTGTGTTTCTTCGTTTGTAAGTTTCATAACTACTATTATAAGATGTTTTTTGATTTTAGTCCATTATGAGATTGATACGGTTCTGCTTACAAGGGTGAAAAATTATTGTTTACTGGTCTTAACTGATCGAAGGACTAGGCATCAAATTATCCGATTGATTCCAAATAAAAGTGCTGAGGCGGTCAATCAGGCTTTAAAACTCATCTTAAAACAAGACAAGATTCTGTCCATCACGGCAGATAATGGTACAGAATTTAACCGCTTGTCTGATGTATTTTCTGAGGAACATATCTATTATGCGCACCCCTATGCCTCTTGGGAAAGGGGAACTGATGAGAATCACAACAGGCTCATTCGGAGATGGTTACCTAAGGGAACTAAGAAAACGACTCCCAAAGAAGTCGCATTCATCGAAAATTGGATTAATAACTATCCTAAAAAATGCTTGAACTACAAATCACCCAGAGAAGACTTCTTCATGGCTAACTTGAACTTGAAATTTGGCGAGAAGTTAGCAAATTGTAAAAAGTTTAAAAAAATTAGAAAAAGTAGTTGACAAAGTTTGAAAAGACTGTATAATAGTAAGAGTTGAAAATAACCACTCTGGTCCGTTGGTCAAG
>NZ_MWSM01000002.1:46768-51455 GCF_002087075.1 Streptococcus pseudopneumoniae ATCC BAA-960 = CCUG 49455 | reverse complement strand
TCGTTATTGGGCGGTTACGGTGCAACCAAGACACTTCCGAGTAACACCGAACCAACAATACATTTTATTTTCCGAATGGAAAATTTATCTTTTTTAATAATGACAATTCTAATTCTCTACATTCAATTTTTATTTCCTAATAGTAAACACTATTTTTTATTTTCAAAAATTGAACTTCTAAAATCATCAGTTTGGTCAAGATAAGCTTTAAAAATCGCTCTCTTCAACTTATGAACTGAACTATCAAATTCTGGTTTGTAATTACTCCAAGAATATCTATCCTCATCTGCATCCTTTCGAACAGCTTCATCCATTAATCGCTGCAACTCTGTAACACTACTTATGGTTTTCGTAGAAAAACTAGTCCAAGGTTTTGTTGGATCATTAAAAGTAACTTTATTCAGTCTATCAAATTGAGCTACACGTTCATTATACATAGCTTGCTTGAATTGTGTCCAAGTTTTATATTGACCATTAAATACTTTTCGAAGGACAAGCTCATCTGTAACTAATCCTCGGTCTTTACCATAAATAGTTATTTTTTTACCATTTTGTTTAGCAACTTCTTCGTATTGATTTGAGATATAAGGTACCATACCATCTTTAAAGCCTTTAGCAGCTAATAGTTCATAGGCCATACGACGTCCCATTAGGTCACCTGGCGTTCCGTCATCATTACTTAATGCTGCATAAATCGGTGCAAATAGTTTGATAGTATAGTAACCATTTCTTTCGTATTTCCCTGAAGTATATTCCCTAGACGAAAGAATATTATTATCAATCAAATCATTGAATGAACGTAGTTTTTCAGCTTCTTCTACTGTCAGATCTCTGACAACATTTGTCGCATATACGTTATTTCCATCTGCTGGATCTTTCACAAACTTATTCTCAATTTTTCTGAGAGCTTTCGTTTTTTGATAATTGGTAAGGTTCTCTGTAATAGATTTTCCTTCAAGATATTCCAACATGTAAACGACATCAAACATATTGTGGACATATTGCTTCAAATCATCAGAGTTTTTAAATCTCGTAGTTGGATCAAGTATTTGTAATCGTTGTCCTTCTGTACTATCAGATTTTGAATGTTTCAAGATTGAGTTGATGGTGATTGTCGCATCTTCTGGATGGTCTGGTGCTTGTAATAAGCCTTTGGCAAAGAACTCTGGTCCCAAGCCACTTCTTCGACCATAGCCTCCAAGATAGATGTCCTGATCTGAATCGTGCGTCATTTCATGAGTATAAGTGATAGCTCCATCCTTATCCAACATACGATAACCCATATAATAAACGGCATCCCCTGTGGCATAAGCTCCATGTCCATTATGCCCAACCTTATTTCCAACAGGACCAAAGAAATGTTTCATTGCAGGATTTGGATTATCAAAACCTGCCACTTCTGTAGCCTTTCCTTCAGTATTATCATTTCCAAATTTATAGGCATCATAAAGCAAGATATTTCGGTAAAGCTTCTCACGCCCTTCCTTATCTAGAATACGATACCAATAATCGTAGTGATCGCGTTGACGTTCGGCAGTTTCGTGAGCACTCTTTTCAACAAAGCTATTCAGATCACCACTTGCTTGATGATCTTTATTACGATAGCGATCATAAGCACCAAATCCTAGGCTAGAGATAGTTGAAATGACAAATACTAATCTTTCTGGCAAGGTTAGTAGAGGCAGTACCATGTTACGGTATTTCCAGCTGTCGCTAGTGATTCGATCATAGACACCGATAGAGTACTTGCTACCAGCTTTTTCCTGGTTAGCCCTCACTTCTGGAATATTAGATTTTTCTTCAACGATATAAGCCTTGGTCTGTGATTTAAACCAGTCATTGTTAGTTTGAGTAGGTGCAAATGCTTTACGGTAGCCTTCTAAAGAACTAAACAGGTCTTTTGTACCGTAATTATTCGTTAACAAGGCATTGTAAGTAACCACATTATTTTTAGCCAAGAGATTGTTGTAGCCAGATTTACCTAGTTCAATAATCGTATCAAGAGGAGAGGTATTTCCCTTACCAAAGAAATCCATATGGAACATAAGCAAATCTTTTGCGCTAGCCTTATCGAATTTGAAATCATACCAGCGTTCTAGATAGGTTAATCCGAGCATCAAGGCTTCTTTGTTTCGCTTGATTTTATCAACAATGTAATTGTCAATTATATCATTATTTCCAGAAACAGCAGCATCAGCTGAAAGTAATTTTTTAAGAGTTTCAGTTAAGTGCTCTTTGGTTTTAGCGAATTGCTCATCTAGATAGAGTTCTGTTAATTTAATATTATCAGAGATTCCTAACAAATTCTTAAGAGCAGTTGGATTATACTGTACTGTATTTAAGTCGTTTTTAACTCTGTCTATTATAGATGTGTAATCTTTTAGGAAAGCATTTGGTGTGTATACTAGACCTGTACTTCCAATATTATACTCAGCCAGATTTGCAAAGTCACTATGGTAGGTTACGTTTACTTTCTCAGATGTTCCATCGTTGTAATGTAGTAATAAATGATTGATAGAATTCTTGTTTGAAGTGATATCTGAGGCTACTTCCTCATTTTTCATAGGGACAACAGATAACAGTTCTTTCTTATACAGGTTATGATCAGTTGATAATTGATTTCCATATTTTACAATGGTATCTCTATTATAGAAAGGTAATAATTTTTCTATATTTTTATATGCAACTTTTCTTGTCTCCTGATAATGAGCTGCCTTGGTATAATCTACATCCTGTTTAGCAGAATTTGTGAAATCTTCCACTGTGACAGTGTGTTTTTTAGTAATCTTCTCTTTCTTAGCTTGAACTGCTGTTTTTTCAATCTCAGTACCACGTTCTACAGTGGAATCAACTGACATCACCTCATCATCAACTTGTTGAACATTGACTACTTTGTTTTCTTTATTACTATAGACATTTGTTTCCTTTATACCATTGAAGTGGTAACCAGAAATCGCATTCCCATTTGTAATATTCATATCGCTGAGAACATTTTGTAGAATCCCAGAATTGTCCTCCGTGCTAGAGCCATTTGTCCAAAGGGAACCTGCAACTCCACCAACTCTAGCGAATGGTTTAGCATTATTTATTTCACCTTCAGCATAACTATTTGCTACAGTTGCATTATTTTCTACGATACCTGCAATTCCACCAATGGTTTGATTAGAATGTTCTCCATTACTTGAAATGGTTACTGATGCTATAGAATGATCTACCCTAGCATTCGTACCAGTTAATTGACCGACTAGACCACCAATTGCATACTGAGAAGTTGTAACAAAGGTATTAGTTATTCTTCCGGTGAAGCTACTATTTCTTACTGTAGAATTATCAACTTTTTGGACAAGTCCTCCGATACCTAGCTCACCAGCAATGATTCCATTTGCGTGAACGTTCTCTAAAGTTGAAGAATTTGTGGCTTCCTTAGCAACTGATGCGACATGATTCTTACCAGAAATATTGACATCTTTTAAGGTGAGATCCTTAACAGTAGCGTGTTCTAATCTATTGAATAATGGCTTTTTCAAATTATAGATAGCATAATGTTTACCCTGATGACTACCAATTAATGTCCCGGTAAATTTACTTGTAACGTAACTTTCTTGGTTTTCACCTAACTCAACCTCACGAGCATTCATGGTTGCGCCCAGAGTGAAAGTTCCATCAGGTCTACTATTCATATCAGTTACTAATTTTTTAAATGATGTGTAGATAGGGCTGTCGTTTTGAACAACTTTTGGAAGATAATAAGTAAAATTGTCTTGATATTGATTATCTACAGATTGCTTCAAGTGTTCCAATCTAGCCGTGATTTTATAGACTGGTTTGCCATCTTTTGTAGTGTCCTCAATGTTTGAAACTGGAAGCAGTACATCTTTAAATTTAGCTGACTTCACCTTAATGAAATAAGCAGATTTATTATCTGGTACTTTATCCAAGCTTGTATGCTGTCTTGACCGATCTCCTTCATAACTATAGAGCTCCACATCAGAAACACTTCTTAGTTCTATTGTTTTCTCTTGAACTTCTACTTTTTTATCAGGTTCTACTTCATTTTCTTGTTTAATTTCTTCGTTTCCATTTGAATTGGCTGTGTTTGATTCGGTTGAAACATCCTCAGTTGAATTTCCTTTTGGTTGTTCTGGTTCTGTTTGTCCGCTCTCTGTTGTTGCATTACCAGAATTTTCAGGTTTTGTTGAAGTTTCGTCTTTTGACTCATCTTTACTTGTTGGTTGTCCATTCAAGGCTGCCGCTGCTGCGACTAAGTCATTCTTAGCTTTCTCAACTTCTGCTTGACTTGCACCTTCTTTAGCTGCTACAGCTTTCGCTGCCGCAAGTGCTTGATCGTAGGCAGTACGCTTAGCTTGGTCTGCATTCTGATACTTGTCAGATTCTTTCGTGCCAGATTCTTTACCAAGCTCGGCATTCAAGGCAGACTTGTCGCTTGCCACTCCATCCAATTGACCTTTTGCATTCTCTACTGCTTGCTTAGCTGCATTCACCTCTGCTTGTGTAGCTCCTGCTTTTGCTAGAACTTTTTGAGCGGCTTCTAATGCTGCATCATAAGCTTTTTTCTTGTCTGCTGTTGCATTTTGATACTTAGCTGTCTCTTTGGTAGCTGTCGCATCTGTTGTTGCGGCTGTTCGTAATGGCTCTTTGTCAGTCCCTTGTCCATTCAAGGCTGCCG
>NZ_MWSM01000002.1:0-46706 GCF_002087075.1 Streptococcus pseudopneumoniae ATCC BAA-960 = CCUG 49455 | reverse complement strand
AGGTTGTCGAATCACTAGGATTACTGGACACTTCCCCAGTATTTTCTTTAGATGTATCTGGTGATACATTCTCTGAATTCGTTGTTGATTCTTCTGCAGGTTGAACTGGATTTTCTGCTCCTTGATTTGAGGTTCCTTCTGTTGGATTTACTGGAACTTCTTCTACAGTTTTTTCTGAAGTTTCATTTTTGGAGTCATTATTTTCTGGTTTATTTGACTCTCCAACTTTATTTGTATCACCTTGATTAGATTCAGTTGGTACTGTTTGCCCATTCTCTTCTGTTATTGCATTACCAGAATTTTCAGGTTTTGTTGAAGTTTCGTCTTTTGACTCATCTTTTTCAGGTTTGTTTGTTTCTTCAACTGAGGTTGTCGAATCACTAGGAATACTGGACATTTCCCCTGAGTTTTCTCCTGGCTTAGGAGTTGCATCAGCTACAGTTCCAACTTGTCCATCCCTAAATTCTGGAACAGCCTCATACTGTCCGTTAATCACTTGTATTTTTGATGGACTCTCTATAAAATTCGGTGCAATCGTATAATCTACCTTTTGTTGATCTATTGGAGTGGCTACTGATTTCTCTTGATTACTTACCTTAGAATCAGAAGTCGTTTTTCCCTCTTTGATATATCCAATATATGTGTAACCTGAAATCTCTTTAGGAAGAGGTAATTTTTCTCCAGAGGTCAACTCATAGTCAGTATTGTAATTCAGTAAAAGATTATTTTCTAAAGCATGGGCTGATACTAGGATACCGTTTCCTATCCCTGCAACCAATACTAAATGTAATACCGTTTTATTCTTAATTTTTTTCTTGGAAACAGCAAAAACTAAAATCCCCAGAGCTGCTAAACTAGCACCAGCAACTAAGGCTTGCATCTCATTCTTGCTTCCAGTATTTGGCAATTCTCCCAGTTGATTTTGAGAATTTAACTTATAAACAAGATAATAAGTCTCATCATCATTCTCCACGTATGTCGGAATATCATATACAAGCTGCTTCTTTTCTTCTGATGATAGCTCTGACTCTGTCACATATTTGTAGTGAACACCTTTAGTCTCTTGAGCAGCCACAGATGAACTAGTTAATACAGACATAAAAAATAAACTCGAAATCGTTGCAGATACAAGTCCTACTGATAATTTTCTAAATGAAAAACGTTCTTGTTTTTCACCAAAATACTTTTCCATTATTCCTCCTTGAAATAAAATTTTAAAAATATGTAAGCCTAACTTTTTTATATTAGTGTACTATCTATAAAAAAGGGAACATACTTTAATTATACTCTTTATTTAGCAAAAAGTCTTAAAATTGAGTTGCGTTTTCATACTTTTTTTATATATAAAATACCAAGTAGTAGTTTTGCAATTCCCTATTATTTTTTGGATAAAATGTAACCTACCATGAAATTTCCACGGCAGGTGTTACTCATATCACTAATCGTTCTAAAAATGGTTTGATGCAGTTGAGGAGAATTCCTTCTATCCAACTTTCTTGTGCTGAGGATAGATGTTCTGTCTGAAGGCTTTCTTTTAAAAAGTCTCGGACTTGTTCTGGTGAGATTTCAAACTCAAAGGCTTTCATTTTATAGAAAAAGTCGAGCAGATGATCTGACAGATATTCAGTTGAAAAAGGCACTTCTCCACTTTTTCGATATTCTAATAAGAGCCGAGCAAAGCGGGATTTTTCTTCAGGAAGCTCACGGAAATAGGAATTGAGGAGCCAGGTCTGCTTCTGCTTTCTTTCAATTGGATCCTGAGCTGCAATTCGTTGGTCTTTTTCCAGCTCTTTTTGGTATTGCTTGGCCTTGATAGCCCGTTCTGCTCTATTTTTACCAAAAAGAATTTTCTCCCACTTGCGTTCTTCTTGAGTTAGGGTCTCTGTAAAGCCAAAGTAATCCTGATAGGCACGCTCCGCTGGGCCCATGGCTAGGACTAGATTGTCTGCATATTGCTTGGCGATTTTATCCCTCTTTTTGCGCTCTTTCTCTGCTTGGATACGGAGTTCTTGTTCGTAGTCAATTTTCTCCTTGCCTAGCTTGACAAGGTATAGTTGGTCATCCGATTTCCCAAGTAAAAAGGGTTTGATACACTTTTCAAGGACTTCTTCCATCCGGGCCTTTTTATTTGGCTTCGCCTTGGTCCAACTTCCTCCCTGAAAGACTTCTAGGAAGAGATGGTAATCTCTCTCAGGTGCAAATTGATTGCCACGATTGGGTTTAAAAACACCTTTTTCCCAGAGCCATTTTAGAAGTCGCTCGTCAAAGTCACTTTTATTGACCTTGATTTTTTCCTTTTTCTGAGCTTTTCTGGTTAGATTTTCAACCTTTCTAAGCAGTTTTTCTTCCTCTTCCAATTGCTGGTTAAGGGTCAATCGATGAAAATGCCTAACACAGTCGCTACCAATTGGAAAGAGGCGTTGGCCTGTGACACCGTTAAAGAGTTCATAAGCGTATTTGATGGCATTTCCACAGACACAATTGCTACGGCCAATACCGTTAAAAATCAAGGAAACTTCATTCCATTCCTTGGTAGCTTGTTCCCAAGTATCCGCTTTTGAAGCCTGTAAAACTGCATCATACAGGGATTTTCTAACTAAAAGTGTCATGAGGTCTCCTTTCTAATATTCAATGAAAATCAAAGAGCAAACTAGGAAGCTAGCCGCAGGCTGCTTAAAACACAGCTTTGAGGTTGTAGATAAGACTGACGAAGTCAGCTCAAAACACAGTTTTGAGGTTGCAGATGAAGCTGACGTGGTTTGAAGAGATTTTCGAAGAGTATAAATTATACTTTTACAACTTGAACCTCGTCTTTACCGAGTAAAATCAAGTATTTTTCAATATTTTCAATCGAATAGGCTCGAGATAAAGCTTCTCCATAAAGGGCTAACTGACCACGATAACGGTCTACGAGTTGACTGGGCTCATCATAGCGGTCTGTCTTGTAGTCGAACAGAACGATTCTATCCTCATAAAGCAGATAGCCGTCCAAGATTCCACGGACAACAAAGTCTTCCTGACTCTTTTGGTCTCGTTTGAGCATGGAGAAAGGTTGCTCGCGATAAAGATGGTTGGTATTAGCGATAATTTCCTGACCGAGTGCTGTGTCAAAGAAAGCAAGAATTTTATCAAGATTGATCTTGTCTCTGACAGCTTGGCTAGTTTGAACTTGTTGGAGAGTTTCTGTTAGGCTAGCAAGCGTTGGTCTCTGACTGAGATCCATTCTCTGCATGAGTTCGTGGGTAGCACTACCAATTTCAGCTCCTGTTACCTTTTCTTTAGTTGAAAAATCTGGTAAATCAAAGCTAATTTTCTTGTCTACTGACTGGTCTTGACCAGCAATCTCGACACCCTCCATATCCATAACGGGTTCGTAGAATTTCTTGATTTGACTTGGGGTTTGAACACTAGGCAGTTCAATGGCTGCCCGGTGAAGAGTATTATAAACTTCCACCTCTTTTAGCATTTCAAGAGCTTCTTTAATGGTTTCTGACTGACGATTGTCTGCTTGGGAGCTATCTTGGAGAAGACTCTTGGTTTCCAACTGACCGATAGCTTCTTTAGTCAACTGATCTTCTCCAACAAAACGATAGCTAAAGTTGAGATAATCCTTGGCAAACACTTTACTGATAGTCCAAATCCAATCTTGGAAATTCTTGCCTTGAAGTCTAGTGTTACTATTTAGTTTTCCATTTTTAGCTGCTGGGTATTCCTTGGCTTCCAGCTTTTCACGAGAACCCTTGCCGACAAGATAGAGTTTTTTCTCAGCTCGCGTCATAGCAACATACAGCAAACGCATCTGCTCAGAATAGCTTGCCAGCTGTAATTCCTCTTCGTTCTGCCTATAGGTCAGACTAGGAATGGAGAGTTTGATGGTTTTAGGATAGTGGGCTTCCACTGCTCCTGTCTCCATTTTGGCAATGTATTTGACACCTAGTCCATTTTTACGACTGAGAATGACTTCTGACATAGAGTCTTGCTTGTTGAAATCTTGATCCATATTGAGGATAAAGACGTAAGGAAACTCCAGCCCTTTACTCTTGTGGATGGTCATGAGCTCTACTGCGTCCTTAGGTGGTGCAACTGTAACGCTTGCCAGATCGTGCTGGGCTTCTAAAACTTGGTTAATCATACCAATAAAACGAGACAAGCCCTTGAAATTGCTCTTTTCAAATTGATCAGCACGCAGTGATAGGGCATAGAGATTGGCCTGTCTAGCAGGACCATTTGGCAAAGCTCCAACATAATCATAATAAAAACGGTCGTTGTAAATCTTCCAAATCAAGTCATAGAGGGAGTGGGTTTTGGCATACAGGCGCCAAGAAGCTAGGACATCCATGAATTGCTTTAGTTTCTCAGCTAGAGCTGTGTGAATCAATCCTTTTTGGCTGCTTGTCAGTTTTTGAGCATTGATCAGTTTCTCATATAGATTTTCTTGGACTTTATCCTCTGCTTTCTGAAGGGACAAACGTGCTAACTCATCCTCATCAAAGCTAAACATTGGAGACTTCATAAGGGCAACCAAGGCATAGTCTTGCAGGGGATTGTGAATGACACGAAGGGTGTCTAGCATGACTTGCACTTCTAGGGATTGGAGATAATTGTTTTGCTCTCCGTCGGTTTTGACAGGGATCCCATACTCAGACAGGGCGAGGAGAATCTGGTCATTACGACTGCGACTGGAGGTCAGAAGGGCAATTTCCTTAAAGGCAACACCTTGTTCCTTGTGGAGTTTCAGAATCTCCTTGATGACTAAGCGCATTTCGCCTGTTAGTTTCGTTTCTGTTTGACTCTCTTCTTCCTCACCTGTGTCGTTCTTGTCGTAGAGGAGAAATTCAGCCTTGTTCTCAGTATTAGGAGTTAGTTTGCTATTGGCAAAAACAAGCTGGTGTATGTTATCATAGTTGATTTCGCCGACCTCTTGATCCATGAGACGTTCAAAAACATCATTGGTTGCTGACAGCACTTCTGAACTGCTACGGAAATTTTCCTTGAGGAGAATGAGCTTGCCATCTTTTGGATTTTGCGCATAGCGTTGGAACTTTTCATTGAAAATCTGCGGGTCTGCCTGACGGAAACGGTAGATAGATTGCTTGATATCCCCCACCATAAAGCGATTGTGGCCATTAGACAGCAATTCCAGCATTCGTTCTTGAATATGGTTGGTATCCTGATACTCATCGACCATGACTTCGTGGAAACGCTCCTGATAAGCTTCACGGACTTGCGGGAATTTCTCTAAAATCTCAATGGTGTAATGGCTGATATCAGCGAATTCAAAGGCATTTTCCTGACGTTTACGCTGACGATAAGCCTCCACAAAATCGCTCATAAAGGTTTGGAAGGTTTTAGCTAGTTTCCAAGTGTCTCCATGATAACGTTCTTGATAGTCGAGAATCGTTATCTGGTCTGACAGTTGTCCTAGTTTAGCAAACTGGGACTTTCTCTCTTCGTTGTAGGCATCGGCCAGTGGCTTCAAATCAGCCTTACGACTCGCATTGGTCAGAGCTCGGCCGTTTTTCTCTTTCGAAATTGCGACAACACGCGCAAGCACTGATTGAAAAGCCTTACTATCGGACTCTTGATTTAAGGAGCCAATTTCATCCAGAATCAACTGAACATTTTCTAAATAGGCAGCCTTAGGAAACTCCTTGGCATCGTTATCCAGATGATAACGGAAAAAGCTTTCCAAATCCCAAAGGGCTTGTTTGATTTGCTCAGTCAGTTTTTCTTTTTCATTGGTAAAATCAACCTCTTCAAAACCTTTGAGGAAAGATT
This sequence comes from Streptococcus pseudopneumoniae ATCC BAA-960 = CCUG 49455, assembly GCF_002087075.1. Classification (GTDB taxonomy): domain Bacteria; phylum Bacillota; class Bacilli; order Lactobacillales; family Streptococcaceae; genus Streptococcus; species Streptococcus pseudopneumoniae. The sequence continues at coordinate 40,928 of NZ_MWSM01000002.1, read as the reverse complement.
CACTCAGCCACTTTTGAGGATTACTGGTGGATTGGAGGAAGTCATAAATTTTATAGACTTGCTGGCGCAGCCCCCGTTCATCTTTTCCACGTCCAACAAAGTTTTTCAGCAAATGACTAAAGGTCTCTTTCTGCTTACCTTGGTAATGGGCTTCAAAGACCTCGTGGAAGACTTCGTTTTTTAGAAGGAGTTGCTCGCTTTGGTTTTGTAAAATACGGAAATTAGGCGCAATATCAAGCAGATAGCCATGTTTACCAAGGAATTTTTGTGTAAAAGAGTCCATGGTTCCGATGGCTGCGTTGGGTAGGTCTGCCAACTGGCGACCCAAGTGTTGTTTGAGGTCAACGTCATCGCTTTCTTGGATTTGTTGGCTGATTTTTTTCTCCAAGCGTTCTTTGAGTTCAGTCGCAGCCTTGACGGTAAAGGTTGAGATAAAGAGTTGAGAAATTTCGACACCACGCGCCAATTGGTCCAGAATGCGCTCTGCCATGACAAAGGTCTTTCCAGAACCAGCCGATGCTGAGACCAGGATATTCTGGCCAGAAGTGTAGATAGCTTCGATTTGCTCGGCAGTTTTCTTCTGTTCCTTGCTCGAATTTGCTTCTGCTTCTTGCAGTTTTTGAATTTCCTCCTCAGTTAAAAAGGGAATAGGCTTCATCGATTCAACTCCTCTCTTATTTTTTCAAACCAAGCTTGCTTGAGTTTTTCTCCGACCAGACGCTTGCCATCAGCTAGGTCCAACTTTTCTAGGAAACGGGCTTGACCCAAGTGGTAATTGGCTTCAAAACCTGTGATGGATTGATGTTGCTGGACGTAGGGGGCAATGCTTCTGCCATTTTCGGTATAAGGATTAATGGCGAACTGGCCTGTTAAAATCTTCTCAGCTGCTTTCTTGTAAAGATGGGCATTGTAGTCCAGTAGGAGCTGGAATTCCTCATCTGTCAGCTGATTAGACTTGTTTTTATTGTAAAATTCGCCCAAATGACTGCTTTCTTTTTCTAAAAAGAGTCCTTGGTATTTCATAGACTTGCTGGATTCTACTACTGCACCTGCCAAATTCTTAACGGTCAACAGAGATTGAACAGGTTCAGCCATTTCCAAGTACATGGCACCGAAAAAGTTCTGCTCCCCCTCTCTTTTTAGGGCAGCTAGGTAGGTTGGCAGTTGGGAATTAAGACCATTAAAGAAATGAGGAAATTGGAACTGGGTCAGACTAGACTTGTAGTCTACTACTCCTATCGCCCCATCAGCTTTCAATCGGTCAATGCGGTCAACCTTGCCTCGTACAAAGACACTGCGTCCATTGTCCAATTGAATAAAGGCCTGCTCTTTCCCACCGAAATTCGCCTCTTCTTTGATGGTTTCAATAGCTGGATTGTGACGGAGAATGTGGCCAGTCGTCCGTGCCACATCAAGCAAAACTTCCTTTGTAAACTGGGCTTCCAAACTTTCCTGATAAATAGCCTCAAATTCCCGTTCCTGACTGGTTTCTTGGATAGCCTGTTCCAAACGTTGGTCAAAGGAATCTTCGTCAGGCAACTGCAAGGCACGTTCAAAAATGCGGTGCAAGAAATTTCCGTGACTGCGGGCATCAGGACGCAGGCGTAATTCTTCTTGCAAGCCTAAAACGTAGCGAAGAAAATAACTGTATTCATTGCGATAAAACTCCGTCAAACCAGAGGTAGACAGGTAAAACTCCTGATCAGCAGGATAGAGAGCCTGCAAGGTATCCTTGGTCAAGGGCTTGCTGCTTGGACTTGTTGGAAGGGCAGGATTTGCAAGGCCTCTTTGGTCTAGTTTTTTACCCATGACACGTGCCAGAACCTTGACAAAGGTCAAATCTTGCTCCCTATCACTCGTCTCGCCCTGCTGGTGATAGGCAACCAGACTAGACAAAAGACTGTGATAGGACCCCATATCTTCCTTAGACAGCCCTTTGTGATTCAACCTCTTCTCTCTCCGCCTAAATCCAAAATGGACTAGTTCTTGAAGATAGGCTGACTCCTTACTTTCACTTTCGTTAAAAAGGCTTGGAGCCGACAAGACCAACTGCTTACGAGCAGAATTGACCAAGGAAAGCATAGTATAGCGATTTTTCTTGAGGTTTTCACTGCTGGCAATCAGTAATTGAACGCCTTCTTCTGTCGCTTGATTTAGGCTCTGTCTTTCTTCGTCTGTCAAAAGACTGGTGTTTTGCGCAATTTTTGGTAAATGATCCTGAGTCAGCCCAATGGCATAGACAAAGTCAGCCGTTAAGGGCGCAATCAAATCGTAACTCTGCACCAGAACGGTGTCCACTGTTGCTGGAATGGTACGATACTGAGATAGACTCATCCCAGAATGAAGCAAGGCCAAGAAATCCTCCAGACTAACCTGTGAACCAGCAAAAACAGTCGCAAATTGTTCTAAAACATGACAGAAGGCCTTCCAAACTTCGGCCTGTCTTTCCTGTTCAAGAACTTCCATAGTGGCTGTCAAATCTTGCAACTGCTTGGTCACCTCTCCTTCTTTTAGAAAAGAATTCCACTTTTGCAAGAGATTTTCAGCCTTTTGTTTTCGACTGGCAAAGAGGGTTTCAAGAGGTGTTAAAATACGCAGACGAAGAACATTTAAACGTTCCAGATTAAATTTTCCATGGTGGGATTTGGTAAAGGTTTGCTGAAAGGCTGGCAAGCCATTGATACCAAGATAGCGGATATATTGCTCAAATGAGTCAATATCAGCTTGACTAAGGTCGGTATACAAACCTGTTCTGAGGAGATTAATCAAATCCTCCTGACGGAAACGATAGCGTTTTAAAGCCAAAATAGATTCGACAAACTGAGTTAAAGGGTGGTGGGCCATGGATTCGCTTTTGCCTAGATAGAAAGGAATCTGATACTGGTCAAAAATAGTTTTAAGAGATAATTGATAAGACGCTACATCCCCCAAGAGAATACGAAAATGCTTGTAACTCAGGTCTGAGTTCTCATGTAATTTCTGACGGATGCTACGGGCTACCAACTCCAACTCTTCCTTTTGCGTCAAACAAGACCAGATTTGTAAGTTTTCACGGTCCTTCTCATCGACATCCAAAGCGAGTTCTGAAAAGTCACAAGAAGACTCCAACAAACGAGAGGCCTTGTCAAAGCTATCCATCTTCTCATGAGTTTGAGAATAGTCCTGAGCAGGCGTTTGGTATTTAGAGGCCAGATGATGGAGAAACTCCACACTAGCTTGGTAGAGATTGCCCTCTCTAAAAGGACTGGCATAAGCTTTCTTACTAGCATAAGCCCCAATAACAATCTCAACTCCCTTGCCATGAAGTAGGTCCACAATTCGCTCTTCTTCGGCAGAAAAACGGGTAAAGTCGTCAATAACCAAGGAAATTTGAGTGAAATCACTACTTACCTTGTGATTCTCGATAGCCTCAATCAAATGGGACAACTGACTTCCCTGAGCCAACTGGCTTTGATTGAGATAAGCCGTTACCTTCTCAAAAATCAAGAGTAAATCGGCCCTCTTGTCCTCATCCGTCAAACTCTCCAAGTCCAAAAAACTCATTTGAGCAGTCGTCATCTCGTGGTACAATTCAATCAACTGCTGGATAAATTGAGGATCCTGCTTGATAGCGCCATAAACACGTAATTCCTTGGGATCGAGTTCCGCAAGGCATCTGTAAAAGACCATCCCAAGACCGATGTCATCTAGACTAGTCTTGGCAGGCAAGTCATTCAAGACTAGGTAACGAGCCATTTGAGCAAAGCGCGTGACGGTAATCGCAAAAGAAGCCTGCTGGGACAAGCATTCCAGCACGGCGCGTTCCTTTTCAAAAGAAAGAGAGTTGGGAGCGATGTAGAAGACTCGCTTGCCAGCAACAACTAGCTCCTCCGCCTCTCTGGTTAGAATTTCAGTCAAAGAAGTCCGAATATCAGTATAAAGTAATTTCATCTCTGCCTCGTTGGAATTTTTCATTACCCTATATTATACCATGATTAGTCTCGTAAATCTGTTAAAATATTTAGGCCATCCATTCTTTTCTTCATCATCTGCTAAATATTAAATACTTAGCTTTACTTGTATATAGAATAAATCTGCCTACTGAAAATCACATAATAAAAAAAGCCTCGGTAACAAGGCTTTGAGTTTTATGATTGTTTCTTAGGTACGGAATACACTTCAATGTGTTGTCCTAGTACCTTGATGTCGACTGGTAGATTATCTGATTTATCGCCATCGACATCCGACTCTAATTCGATATCAGAAGAAATTTTAATAGTACGCGCTTTTATATATTCAATATTCTTGATAGAATGATTGAACTATAGTAAATTGAAACTAGAATAGTACACCGTGGATGCTAAAATATTTCTAGAAATTAATTTGATTTCCCTAATCAAGCTGTTCGTATATTATTTCAACCTACTATAAATCGTCTAAGAGAAACAACCGATAAGAATTGGCACAAAAGCGACCGTATTTTTGTTACCAATACAGGAAAACCAGTTCATAGTTCCGTCTTGAGCAAGTCTCTCCAGCGAGCAAACGAACGCCTTAAAAAACCAATTCCCAAACATCTGTCCCCTCACATCTTCAGACACACCACTATTAGCATCTTAGCAGAAAATAAAATTCCTTTAAAAACAATCACGGACGGGGTTGGTCATTCCGACTCTGAAGTCACTACTTACATCTACACCCACGTCACAAAGAACATGAAAGATGAAGCAATCAATGTACTGGATAAAGTTATGAAAAAGATTTTTTAAAAAGTTTTGCCTCTCAAAATCGAGTAGGGGATAATCTCTAGCCCCTCTCACACCACCGTACGTGCCGTTCGGCATACGGCGGTTCAACTAACTTTTAACGCATGTCGTTCAAGGTAATAATCCAAACACGAAACCAGTCCTCGTTTTTCAAGGACTGGTTTTGATATAGCACGTTTAAGTACCGACTTCTGAGCTACTAATTGATAATGGTCACCCCAGCCAGATACCTTATCTGCTATCCATTTAGGAACTCCTAACTTAAGCAATCCCCATAGTCGTCTCGATTTCTTCTTCCATTGCTTCCAGATAATCACTCGTAGGCGAGTACGCAAGCGCTCATCTATGCTGGTGACAATACTTTTCATATTTCCCAATGAGAAATAGTTTATCCATCCTCGAATGGACAAATTCAGTTGCTCAATACGTCTTGTTAGGTCTATACTCCATTTCCTCTGTGTTAGTTTCTTCAATTTAAACTTAAATCTCCGAACACTATCTTGATGGGGACGACTTTTCCAACCATCTGATGATTTCCAGAACCCAAAACCTAAGTATTTCAGCTCTCTTGGTCTGGTAATCTTAGTCTTGGTCATATTTACTTTCAAACCTAGCCGTTTCTCAATAAAACGACTAACTGAATACATCACACGCTTAGCGGCTGCCTCGCTTCCGACCGTCATCACACAATCATCTGCGTAGCGCACAAATCGAAGTCCCCTCTTTTCTAATTCCTTGTCCAATTCATTAAGCATGATATTGGATAAGAGAGGAGATACATTTCCTCCCTGTGGTGTGCCAACTAGCGTTTTATGACGCTGACCATTAATGATAACACCTGAATGAAGATACTTACGAATCAAGGATTCCGTATCTCCGTCTTCGATAATATTATGTACTAAGGACATCAATCTATCTTGAGGAACCGTATCGAAAAATTTCTCTAGGTCTATATCCACTATCCACTCATAGCCGTCATTTAAGTACTCTAAGAACTTCCTGATGGCTTTTTCACATGACCTATTTGGTCTGAAGCCATAACTCGTATCTGAGAAATGAGATTCACAAATGGGGCTCATGACTTGGACAATGGCTTGTTGGATTATCCTATCCATCACTGTCGGAATTCCTAGTTGACGGATGCCTCCGTTTGGTTTAGGAATCTCAACTCTAAGAACTGGTTGAGGCTTATATTTTCTCTGTTTTATCAGTTCCTTAGTCAAGCGCCAGTTTTGTCTGAGATAATTATCCATCTCTTCTATAGTCATTCCATCAATCCCAGCTGAGCCTTTATTGGATTTTACTTGATTGTAGGCTTCCAGCATATTTTCGCGTGATACTATCTTATCTAGCAATTTTGACATGTGCCTATTCCTTTCTTGTTTTGGTGTCTGAGGGATATCTTATATTGGTGAACCTTCATCTAGTCAATACGTGACAGACTCCAGTTCTATCAGACCGTTCGTTTTACAGACACAAGTGAAGTAGGATTACTTCGATCTGTCGTTTTCTCTTTCTAGCGACAGACCTCAAACAGTCTCTCCCCAGACTGTTTGAGTATTCACCCCTTCGCTCCACTTCCATTACAGAAGTTTCCTCACTACTATGGGTTCGGCTGACTTCTCATGATTCCTTGTTACTACGCATTCAGCGCTCATGAGACCTCACGGGATAAGTCGTACATCTTTCCTCGTTTACTCTCGTGATTTACGCATATAGGTTACGACTACCTTTTTGGACTTTAGAGTTTGAAGCCTCCTTATCCGCTATATACGCCTTACTATCACGTTCCTGTTCGTAGAGCCACGATTTCGCTATCCCTTCCTCTCCCCGCTACCTCACGATAGTCAGGCTTGGGAATCGCTATTGGGTTCACCGGTAGCGGGTGCCCACGGAGGACTTACACCTCAGATGCACGACATGCCCGTCGTACCAAAAATAGCCCTTCGGATAAAATCCGAGGGGCTAGAAACGTTGTTAAATCAACGGCCGAACTTTTGAATTTCAAGGTTCGGGATAAAATAGTTTACTGAACTACTTTATTTTTTCAAGTTGTAGAATGATTTCAATCCACGGTATTCTGCTACTTCACCAAGTTGGTCTTCGATGCGAAGCAATTGGTTGTATTTAGCGATACGGTCTGTACGTGAAAGTGAACCAGTCTTGATTTGTCCTGCGTTAGTTGCAACTGCGATGTCAGCGATTGTTGAATCTTCAGTTTCACCTGAACGGTGTGATACAACGGCAGTGTAACCAGCTTCTTTAGCCATTTCGATAGCTTCAAAAGTTTCAGTAAGAGTACCGATTTGGTTAACTTTGATAAGGATTGAGTTAGCAGCACCTTCTTGGATACCACGTGCAAGGTAGTCAGTGTTTGTTACGAAGAAGTCGTCACCAACAAGTTGTACTTTCTTACCAAGACGTTCAGTAAGAGCTTTCCAACCATCCCAGTCGTTTTCATCCATACCATCTTCAATAGTGATGATTGGGTATTTGTTAACCAATTCTTCAAGGTAGTCGATTTGTTCTGCAGATGTACGAACAGCAGCACCTTCACCTTCAAATTTAGTGTAGTCGTAAACTTTACGTTCTTTATCGTAGAATTCTGATGAAGCACAGTCAAATCCGATAAATACGTCTTTACCTGGTACATATCCAGCAGCTTCAATCGCAGCAAGGATAGTTTCAACACCATCTTCAGTTCCTTCGAAACGAGGAGCGAACCCACCTTCGTCACCTACGGCAGTTTCCAAACCACGTGATTTAAGGATTTTCTTAAGAGCGTGGAAGATTTCAGCACCGTAACGAAGGGCTTCTTTAAATGTTGGCGCACCAACTGGCAAGATCATGAACTCTTGGAAAGCGATTGGAGCGTCAGAGTGAGAACCACCGTTGATGATGTTCATCATTGGAGTTGGAAGAACTTTAGTGTTGAATCCACCAAGGTAGCTGTAAAGTGGGATTTCAAGGTAGTCAGCAGCAGCACGAGCTACAGCGATAGACACACCAAGGATTGCGTTTGCACCCAATTTACCTTTGTTAGGAGTACCGTCAAGAGCGATCATAGCACGGTCGATAGCTTGTTGATCACGTACATCGTAGCCAATGATAGCTTCAGCAATGATGTTGTTTACGTTGTCAACAGCTTTTTGTGTACCAAGACCACCGTAACGAGATTTGTCACCGTCGCGAAGTTCAACTGCTTCGTGTTCACCAGTAGAAGCTCCTGATGGAACCATACCACGTCCGAAAGCACCTGATTCAGTGTAAACTTCTACTTCAAGTGTTGGGTTACCGCGTGAGTCTAGAACTTCGCGAGCGTAAACATCAGTAATAATTGACATTTTTTACTCTCCTTATGAGTTAAATTTTTTACACCTCTATAATACCTTAAAACCCCTCCTTTTTCAAGAAAAAACGTTATCTTTGTGCAACTTTTCCTTAACTTTATAAAGTAATCGCTTTCTTTTGTCTGTTTTATTCTAACTTTTATGATATACTGTTTTCATGACAGATTTATCAAAACAATTACTTGAACAAGCTCATGGTGGAGCAAAATTAAATCCGGATGAGCAAAGACGCTATCTTGGTACTTTTGAGGAAAGAGTTCTTGGATATGCAGATATTGATACAGCAAATAGCCCTCAGTTAGAAAAAGGATTTTTATCTATTTTAGAAAACCTTCAGGAAAAAGCAGAGCCACTATTTGTGAAGATTTCACCAACTATCGAATTTGACAAGCAAGTTTTCTACTTAAAAGAAGCAAAAGAAACTGATAGTCAAGCTACCATAGTATCTGAAGAGCATATTACTTCTCCCTTCGGTCTGGTTATCCATAGCAATGCACCCGTTCAAGTAGAAGAAAAGGATCTTCGACTTGCTTTTCCAAAACTTTGGGAAGTTAAAAAGGAAGAACCATCCAAAACATCCTTATGGAAAAAATGGTTTGGCTAAATATTGCGCATAGTTAATAAGTGCCCAATATTGGCAGCCGTGTGCTCCAGATAGAGACTGGCATTTTTCAAACTATCTTCCAAAGGTTCATTTTTCTCCAAAATAGAAAAGGTGGCTTGGATATTTTCAAATGGTAAGGGAGGTAAATCTTCAGCAAGACTACCGCAAATAGCAATAACAGGAACTCCGACAGGGGTTCTTTTTGCAACACCTATAGGCGCTTTCCCAGCAAAGCTTTGACTGTCCAGTCTACCTTCTCCAACAATCACCAAGTCAGCATCTGAAACTTTCTTATCAAAGTTGATTAAGTTCAAGCAGGTATCAATTCCCGACACGATATTTTCCTGAGCAAAGGCACACAAACCGCCAGCAATGCCTCCACCAGCTCCTGCTCCTTTAATTTCCAATGTTACAGGTGAGGCTTTTTCATAAAAATCTTGGATTGCCTGATCTACGACTGCAAACATAGTAGGATCTAGGCCTTTTTGCTTGCCAAACGTGTAGGTCGCACCTTGAGGACCACATAAGGGACTGACGACATCTGCTAAAATACGAATTTGCACATCTTCAGGAATTTCATAACGATTTTCTATTGAAACAGAACCTAAGTTTAATAAGGATTGACCGGAAGCAGGCAAGACATTTCCATCCCTATCATAAAATTGATAACCTAAACCAGCAGCAATCCCCAGTCCTCCATCATTACTGGCCGTGCCACCAACACCGATATAAATATCTTTAATCCCTTTAGAAATGAGATGGAGAATCAACTCTCCAATACCACAAGTTTGGATTTGAAGTGGATTTCGTTTCTCTAGCGGAATTTTTCCAAGACCAACCAAGTCAGCTACTTCAAATAGTGCCAGTTCCCCTTTTTGAAAATAGCGCATGGCTTCTTTTTGTCCAGAAGGGTCTGTCACTTGGATCCATTTTTCTTTTAGGTCAAGAGAATGTCGGATAGCATCTACAGTACCTTCTCCCCCATCACCAACAGGGCAGAGGAGACATTCTACATCTGCTATCGATTGTTGGAAGCCTCTTTTTATTGCTTCAGCTACCTGTTGAGCTGTCAAGCTTTCCTTATACTCAATCATTTTCAAAAAGCAACCTTGTCCATTGTCTGCTGACAGTGGACTTTAAAACGCTTTTTTCCAGTCCTTGAATAACTTCTTGAAGCTTATCAATGACGGCTTCCAATGTTTGGAAAGCCTTATTTTTGAAACCTCGTTTTCGAATTTCTTTCCATACTTGTTCAATAGGGTTCATTTCTGGAGTATAAGGTGGGATAAAAGCCAACTCAATATTACTTGGAATCTCTAAGGTATTTGATTTATGCCATATAGCATTATCCATGACAAGTAAAATATAGTCATCTGGATAAGCTTGTGAGACTTGCCTTAGAAATTCATTGATCCACTCAGTATTGCATCCTCCAGCAATGAGGAAAAAGGAATCTCCTGTCTGAGCATCTACTGCCCCATAACAATAGCGATATTCTCGCATATAATGACTAGGAATGCTAGGTCGGATTCCTTGAGGAGCCCAACAAGAACTCATCTTACTGATTCTTCCGAAACCAGCTTCATCTTGGTACATCAAACGTACTTTGTTATAAGTCCCCTCTTCTTTAAAGCGCTTACTTAAGGTTTCGAATCTAGATTTTATTTTTAGACGTCTCAATTGTCTGAGCGTCTGCCTTCTTGGGATGCTCAGGTCGAGGAGTGACCGTTCGCCAACCATGTCGTTTCAGGAGATAATAGAAACCATCACGTGTGGAAGTGCGACCAATCTCTTTTTGATAGGCTTCAAATAACTAATTGACAGTTACAAATTCCCCAGCCTGAGCAGCTTCTATATGACGTTTTAAAAATGCTTGTTCTTCTTCGTAAGTCATATATTCTCTATGACGTCCACCACGGGTCTCTTGAAGAAGCGCTTCTAAACCAAACTCCTTATATTTTTTCAAATTCCTCCAAACAGTTGTTTTATTGCAATCTAGCAGATCCATGATTTCCTTATAACTCTTTTCTTTTGAGCGAAAATAAATAATCTGTAGACGTTTGTGATATTTGGCGTACGATGAATCTCTTAGGAGTTGTTCAATTTTTTGTGTTTCTTCGTTTGTAAGTTTCATAACTACTATTATAAGATGTTTTTTGATTTTAGGATAGTATTAAACGAATCCGGTGCAATTACAATCTTCATATTTTCCCTCATTCTAAACAGTCAATCAAAGGAAGAACTTCTAAAAAATCCCTCTTGTCAACATGATTCGGTATTTCTTTTTTGAGTACTTCTTTGGCACAAAAAGCGATTCCTAGTCCCGCCGACTTCAACATCAATAAATCATTGGCCCCATCACCGATTGCAACCGTTCTTTCTTTAGGAAGTTTGAGTTTCTCTCTCCATTTTTCCAGAGTCTCTTTTTTGACCTGGGGACTGATAATTTGTCCAACTAATTTTCCTGTTAGAAGACCATCTTTGACTTCAAGTTGATTGGCAGAGAAATAGGCAATGCCAAGTGATTTTGCTAATCTCTCAACTATTGGTGTAAAGCCACCAGACACCAGACCAACTAGAATGCCATTCTGTTGGAGAATAGAGATGAATTCTTGGGCATTTGGCGTTAGATGAATAGAGTTGAAGACTGTATCAAAGACCGAAATAGGAAGGCCTTCCAACAAGGAAACTCTGTCTCGTAAACTGCTTTCAAAGTCCAACTCTCCTCGCATTGCTCGACTTGTAATCTGCGAAATTTCCTCCTCACGACCTACCTCTCTTCCCAACAAATCAATCACTTCTTCTAGGATTAAGGTTCCATCCACATCCATAACACACAATCCTTTTACTTGAGACATACCTTCTCCTCTCTAAACAGCCTAAAAATCGTATGAAGTCATCATACGATTTTATCTATTAATTAACTAAACTATGGTACAAGTCAAGATATGACTTGCAGGCTGTATCCCATGAGAAATCACACTCCATAGCTTGTTTTTGTAGATTTCTCCAAACATCAGGATGGTTTCTATACAAGTCCAAAGCTGTTTGGAAAGTCCAATTTAACCAATAAGGTGATAGATTGTCAAAGCTAAAGCCAGTACCGCTTCCTTCGATTGGATTAAAAGCGCGAACAGTATCTCGCAAGCCACCAACTTCATGAACCAATGGCAAGGTTCCATAACGCATAGCCATCATTTGAGACAAGCCACACGGTTCAAAACGACTCGGCATGAGGAAGAGGTCACAGGCAGCGTAGATTTCTTGAGCTAGTTTGACATCAAAAGTGATATTTGCTGATAGCTTGTCTGGGTAGATTTGAGCAAACCATGAGAAAGCTCCTTCAAAGGCTGGATCTCCAGTTCCCAAAAGAACAATCTGGACATCTTCCTGCAAGATATGGTGCAGACTTTCGACCACCACATCAAAACCTTTTTGACGTGTCAAACGAGAAACAATTCCCACCAGTGGAACGTCAGCTCTAACTGGCAAGGCAACTCTTTCTTGTAATTTTGCCTTGTTCTGAGCTTTTCCAGACAAATCTTCCTGATTAAAATGATAGTCTAAAAGAGCATCCGTCTGAGGATTATACAGGTCAGCATCAATCCCGTTCACGATACCAGACACCTTGCCAGACTCCATTCGAAGAATTTGATCCAAGTTACATCCGAACTGACTGGTCATAATTTCATGAGCATAGCTAGGTGAAACGGTTGAAACACGGTCAGCATAAAGAATACCAGCCTTCATCCAGTTCAGACAGTTGTTCCAGCGAAGGGTACCATCAGCATAACGTTCAAAGCCAACTCCAAACAAATCCCATAACATTCCTTCTGAAAATTGTCCTTGAAATTCCAAATTATGAATGGTTAAAACAGTTTTAATTCCTTGATAGGCTTGAATCCAACGGTATTTTTCCTTTAACAAGAACGGTATCATGGCTGTATGGTAGTCATGAACATGGAGAAGGTCAGGAATGAAGTCAATCCTTTCCATAGCCTCAATGGCAGCCAGTTGGAAGAAAGCGAAACGTTCCCCATCATCAAAATCACCGTAAACATGACCACGGAAGAAATAATATTGGCTGTCGATAAAGTAGAAAGTCACTCCGTTCAAAACTGTTTTCTTAATCCCACAGTACTGTCTGCGCCAACCAACACTCACCTCAAAATGAAGAACATCTTCAATCTGATTTCCAAATTTAGCCTCTACCATGTCATAGTAGGGTAAAATTACTGCAACTTCATGTCCCGCTTTTACCAGTGATTTAGGAAGAGCGCCAATGACGTCTCCCAGACCACCTGTTTTTGAAAAGGGTGCACCCTCTGCTGCTACAAATAAAATTTTCATGAATGAATATCCTCTGTTACTTTGCTACCTTTCTTAACGACAACTGGATGTTCTGCAGTTCCTCGAATCACAACACCAGGCTCAACTTCAACACCCTTGTCCAAGATAGCATATTCAACCTGAGCTCCTTCTCCAATAACAACACGAGGGAAGAGCAGGCTATCTTTAACCAAGCTATCCTTATGAACATGAATATTACGTGATAGAACAGAATTAGCAACTTGACCTTCAATGATACTACCAGACGCAAACTGAGAAGTGCTTACTTTAGATGTATTAGCATAGTAAGTTGGTTCTTCGTTCTTAACCTTTGTATAAATCTTTTGGTTTGGTGAGAAAAGAGAATAGAATTTTTGCGATTCAAGCATATCTTTATTAGCTTGGTAATAAGACTCTACAGAGTGAATATTGGCTAGATAGCCTGTGTATTCGTAGGCGAAAGCTCCCTCTTTTGCAGCCAAATCCCGTAAAACATAACGCAACTTCTCTGGATGTTCTTTTTTAGCTTCTTCTTCCAAGCGTTCAATCAACCAAGGTGTATCAACGACAAAGATATCTGTAGACATATTGAACGTTTCAGCTGTTGACTTGCTATCAAAGAGTTTATGAGAACGAACATGGTCTGTTTCATCCACTTCTAAGATTGCATTTACTTCTGAAATATCTTTCTTAGCTAGTTTTTTATAAACTACAGTGATAGGCCCTTTTGTTGTACTATGTAGATGGAAAACTTGGTTCAAATCAATGTTAATCAAAACATCACAGTTGAGTGAAACTGTTTGGTTTGACCCAGAACGTTTCAAATAAGTGAGAAGCTGTTGGTAGTATTCTTTTCCAACTGTGCTACTTTCTACACGGGTATTGTAAATTCCTAGATAGTAATGGCTAAGAAGGGTTGATAAGCCCCACTCGCGTCCTGAACGAATATGGTCAAAGACTGAGCTGATATTATCCTGCTGGAAAATACCAAAGACACTACGAACACCTGCATTAGCAAGGCTTGAAAGTGGGAAGTCAATCAAACGATATTTCCCACCAAATGGCAAACTTGCTACTGGACGGTGGTCTGTCAATGTCGACATATCGTGAAAACCAACTGTGTTTCCTAAAATGGCAGAATATTTATCAATCTTCATCTGTTGCTACCCCCACTACTTCATTATATCCTACAACTTGTACTTCATCTGTTCCATCAATTTCGACACCGTCAGAAATAATCGCACCTTCACCAATAATGGCACGTTTAATCTTAGCTCCTTGACCAATGATAGCTCCACTCATGATAACTGAATCAACAACTTCCGCTCCTTCGCGAACTTGCGCGCCTGTTGAAAGGATAGAATGTTTAACAGTTCCATCAACGAAACATCCGTCTACAACTAATGAGTCTTCCACATCAGCATTTGCTCCGAGGAAGTTTGGTGGTGAAATCAAGTTTCTTGAGTAAATCTTCCATTGACGGTTACGACTATCCAAGGCATTCTCTGGAGAAATGTACTCCATGTTCGCTTCCCAAAGAGACTCAATCGTACCAACATCTTTCCAGTAACCGCTAAATTCGTAAGCATAAACACTTTCACCTGACTCAAGGTAATTTGGAATGACATTTTTACCAAAATCTGACATATCTACATTGCTCTTTTCAGCAGCGACTAACATATTACGAAGGCGTTGCCAATCAAAAATGTAGATTCCCATAGAAGCTTTTGTAGATTTAGGTTGAGCTGGTTTTTCTTCAAATTCAACAATACGATTGTTAGCATCTGTGTTCATGATACCAAAACGGCTTGCTTCTTTAAGAGGGACGTCTAAAACGGCTACTGTCAAGCTGGCATTATTATCCTTATGAGACTGGAGCATATCATCATAGTCCATTTTGTAGATGTGGTCCCCAGACAAAATCAAGACATACTCAGGGTTGACACTGTCGATATAGTCGATATTTTGGTAAATAGCGTGACTAGTCCCTTCAAACCAACGATTTCCTTCACTGGCAGAATAAGGTTGAAGAATAGAAACACCAGAATTGATACCATCTAGTCCCCAGCTTGAACCGTTCCCAATATGATTGTTGAGAGCAAGAGGTTGATACTGTGTAATGACCCCAACATTATGAATCCCTGAGTTGGCACAGTTTGATAGGGCAAAGTCAATGATACGGTAGCGCCCACCAAATTGCACAGCTGGTTTTGCGATGCTTTGAGTGAGTTTACCGAGACGAGTTCCTTGCCCACCAGCAAGAATCAAAGCTAACATTTCATTCTTCATTTTCTACTCCTTTTTGGTTTTTATTTGTGACGGTTTTAGTAGATTTCAAGCGGCGTTTGATTTTCCATACACTAGCTCCCATAGCCGGTAGGGTAAAGGTTAAGGTCTGCTCATAATCTTTCCATAGTCCTTCTTGCGTTTGAACAGTTTGATTATGTTCTTTCCAAACGCCTCCCCACTCTTCTAGCTCAGTATTCCAGACTTCTTCGTAAATTCCTGCAACGGGTAGTCCGATTGTAAAATCTTTCCGTTCAACAGGTGCCATATTAAAGACGCAGACTAGCATTTCTCCCTTTTTACCCTTACGAATAAAGGAAAGAACACTCTGGTCTCGATTATCCGCATCAATGATTTCAATACCATCATAGCTGGTATCAATTTCCCACAGACAGCGGTTGTCTTTGTAAAACTGGTTTAGCTGAGAAGTGAAATACTTCATCTTAGCATTCATTGGGTCTTCTAGGTTAGACCATTCCAACTGTTCTTCAGATTTCCATTCTAGGAATTGACCATATTCGCTACCCATGAAGAGCAATTTCTTACCAGGGTGACAAATTTGGTACGTATAGAGATTGCGCAAGCCTGCGAATTGATTGTAACGATCTCCCCACATCTTATGCATCATACTCTTCTTGCCATGAACCACTTCATCGTGTGAAAATGGTAAGAGATAGTTTTCATTGAAAACATACATAAAGCTAAAAGTCACCAAATTAAAGTCATACTTACGGTAAATTGGGTCTTCTTCGTAGAAACGGAGGATATCATTCATCCAGCCCATGTTCCATTTGTAGTCAAATCCTAGACCACCAAGCTCTTTCATTCCTGTAATCTTGGTTGCAGACGAACTTTCTTCTGCAATCATCATCACATCTGGATATTCTAACTTAATAATCTCATTCAAGCGTTGAAGGAAATAATAACCTTCATAGTTGAGATTTCCCCCATCTTTATTAGGTGTCCATGGAGCATCATCATAGTCCAAATAAAGCATGTTGCTAACAGCATCCACACGAATACCATCCAAATGATAGACATCGATCCAATGCTTAATACAAGAAATTAAGAAGGACTGGACTTCATTTTTTCCAAGGTCAAAATTGAGAGCGCCCCAACCATAGTTATGAGCCTTATTATGGTCTTGGTATTCAAAAGTCGGTGTCCCATCATAATAGGCTAAGGCATCATCATTAATGGTGAAATGACCAGGTACCCAGTCTACGATAACCCCAATATTATGGATATGACACTCCTCGACAAAATCTTGAAACTCTTCAGGACGACCATAGGCATGCTCTAAAGCGAAGTAACCCATAAGCTGGTACCCCCAACTCAACCCCAAAGGGTGGGACATCAAGGGCATAAACTCAATATGAGTATAGTTCATTTCAACGAGATAAGGAATGAGTTCATCCTTGAGCTGGGAAAAACTATAAGGACTACCATCAGGATTTCTTTTCCATGAGCCAGCGTGAACTTCATAGATATTGACAGGACGTTCAGCAAAGCCCCAACGTTTTCTTCGTGCCAGCCAAAGTCCATCCCTCCATTTCTTCTCAGGAAGCTCTGTTACGATTGCCCCTGTTCCTGGACGAGCCTCATATCTGACAGCAAAAGGGTCAATTTTCATCAGTTGATGACCATTTTGACGTGTGACATGATATTTGTAAATATGCCCTTCTTGAGCCATGTTGGTAAAGACTTCCCAGACCCCAAAGTCATTTCTTACCATTGGAATCTGACCCTCAATCCAGTTGGTGAAATCCCCCACCAAGTGGACAGCCTGAGCATTGGGAGCCCAAACACGGAAAGTATAGCCATACTCTCCATTCACTTGCTCTTTATGTGCTCCTAGATAATGCTGAAGGTGAAAATTTTCTCCTGTCATAAAGGTGCGCAAAGCTTCTCTTTTATCCATAATACCTCCTCTTTCTCTGTAAGCGTTTTCTATAGATTTATTATACTACCTTTTTAGGGAAGATTCAAGTAAATTACTATACTTCTTTAAAATTATTTTGAAAATCTACAAAAAGTTCACTTTCTCGTTCAATTGTAAAGCAATATTTTTTCAAAAAAATGTGAAAACGCCTTTCTTTTCTCTACTATAATACCAAAAAGTTCGTATTTTTGCTACCAATATTATTTTTTTATAGCAAAAAATAAAACCAGGAAAACAATTTCCTGATTTTACACGTTTGATGAAAATATTTATCAAATTTTCTATACAAGTGAGTTATCAGCTAAGTTCTTTCTATTCGTTCACTTCCAATGATGTGTTAGAATAGCGAGATAGATGGTCTTTATAAAACACTCAAGACGGCTAGACTAATATCATCTAACACATTATCTTCTTTTGAACGACTATTAGTTACCAACATAGCTAAATTTCCTGCATTTTCAAATTGATAGGGTTCTGATTTAGCATTCACAACCACCAAGAGGTGTTCTTTCCCATGAACTTCATAGATAAGGCAGCCGCTATGTTCAATCGCAGAATGCACAAAGACATGATGGTAAATTTCATCATAGCTAGAGTAAGAAAAGGCACCAGTTTTTGTCTTCAATCGGATGACTTGACGGATAAACTCAATACTGTCTTGACGCTCATTGATCAAATCCCAGTTGACTTGGTTCACACTGTCAGGAGCATTATAGCTATTCATCGCACGCTCTCTATCATCATGGGTCAACTCACCATTCTCACCAGTCGCAACCAGTTTGGTCCGACCAAATTCTTGACCGATTTCCATAAAGGCCATCCCTTGCATGAGTAGGTTCATAGCTGTGGCTGTCTCGACCTTGCGCATGATTTGTTCTGAACTTTGGTTTGGATGAAGGGTTGCCAATAAATCGTGAAGATTGTAATTGTCATGGGCTTCCACATAGTTAAGCACCTGATTTGGATGTGTATAGGTTCCTAATTCACGACTTCCTAGGATTGCTTTGGCTAGAATTGGCTCTGTCGCAGCACCGCTGACAAAACCTGACTTGATAGCACCATAAACTTCTCCACCTTTGACAGCATCACGCTGATTGTCATTAAAGAAACCAATACTTGGCATTTCGTAGGCGTTGTCTTTCTTAGCCTTATCATAAGGTGCAAGACCTGTTCCCATGTCCCAACCTTCTCCATAGAGGATAATGTTAGGGTCGATTTCATCTAAGCTTTGACGAATCATCTGCATAGTCTTGACATCATGAATCCCCATTAAGTCAAAACGGAAGCCGTCAATATTGTATTCCTGAACCCAGTATAGAAGAGAATCAATCATATACTTGCGGAACATTTCGTGTTCACTGGCTGTTTCATTTCCAACGCCTGTTCCATTCTGGAAGGTACCGTCTGGATTCATACGATAATAGTAATCAGGGACAGTTGTTTGGAAAGGTGCATCAACAACTGAGAAGGTATGGTTATAGACCACATCCATAATAACACCAATACCCGCATCGTGGTAAGCTTGAACCATGGTCTTCAAATCACGAATAACCTGAGCTGGGTCGTCTGGATTAGTTGAAAAACTAGTTTCTGGCGCGTTATAGTTTTGTGGGTCATAACCCCAGTTGTAGGTTACATTCCCATCCTCATCGTATTCTTTGTGACGGTCTGCAATTGGTTGCAACTGAACATAATTGTAGCCCAGCTTCTTGATGTAATCAAAAGCAGTTGCTTGGCCGTACTGGTTAACTGTTCCAGTCTGTGCAGCACCTAAGAAAGTTCCTCGAAGATGTTCATCCACACCTGAGGTCGGTGATTTGGTCAAATCACGAATGTGCATTTCACAAATAACTGCCTTACATGGATTTGCCAAGCGCCAAGTAGCCTCTGAACCGTGCTTGACCTCGAAGTTTGCAACTTGCTTTTCTTCATGGCTCAGGATAGCTGAACGTTTGCCATCAGGACTGGTCGCGATGGTATAGGGATCGCGTGTCACTGTTTGGTGGTGAGGGAATTGGACTTGATACTGATAAGCCTTACCAGTCAAATCTTCCTCAACATCCAAACTCCAGACACCGATTGTATTGTCCTTGTGATTATAAGAGTAGCTATTGCCTCTCTCCATCTCAAAGGTCTTCCAAACAGGAGCATCATTAGCAGCTGATTCATAAACGACAACCTGCACTTCTGTCGCTGTTGGAGCCCAGATAGCAAAACGAGCCTGATTGTCCTCTACACGGCAACCCAATTCCCCTTGGTAGCCCCAGTGGTGGTCGAAACTAGCGCTATTGATAGCCTTGTCAAAAGCAAAAGGATTTTGATTTTTATAGAAAGGACTTGCAATTGCAGGATTTTCAGAATAATAAATTCTATCATCGCCTTCCAAAATCCAGACCTCTGTTAAGAGGGGATAGTGATTAAAACGGATAGCATATTCTTTACTAGTTTGGCCTGTGTGAACCACAAAATTCAAGCTTTCTAAGGGATGAGCACTTGGGTGTTCAAAGCTAAATAAGGCTCCAAAATAATCTTCTTGGTAAGTTAGTAAATCAATTCGTTGATCCTTACTCTTTACAAAAGAGCAAGTGTCGTATTCACCATTCTTGCGATGGTAATGAATGCGCATAGGGTAGTTATACATTTTTATTTTTCCTTTTTACTTTTTAATTCGTTTCTATTTCACTAATAAATTCTTGACTAATCTCGTCTCGATTGACAAAAAATTCGATGTGATGATGGCAGACTTGAAGTTCAACTGGGGTATCTCCTCCATATTCCCCATCTAGGTTCAGCATAAATGGTTCTTGGTCATCTAAAACTTCTAAACGTAGTTTGCTAGTTTTAAGGTATTCGATATTGACGTCTGAGACATGCTGACCACCATTAATGGCCTGTATCAATAAGCCCAACATATCAAATAGCTTGTCTGTCTTGACCAAAATCAGAGTAAAATTACCATCGTCTAACTTGGTATCAGGCGCTAACTGCTCAAAACCTCCAATGGAATTGGTCAAGGCAACAAAAATCAAGGACACCTCTCCTTCAAAGACCCCCTGATCGTGTGTGATTCTCACTGGACGAACCTTGGTCTTAGGAAACATTTCAATGCCTTTAGCAACATAGGCAAAATAACCAAGACGCGTCTTGACTTCACTTGGAACACTGTAAGTCAATTCGGTTAAGGTTCCAGCAGCGGCAATATTAATAAAATATTTGTCGCCAAAAGCTCGTCCAATATCCATATGAATGGTCTCATTTTTAGCAATAATCTGAGCAGCCGCAACAGGATCACCCATTGGAATTTTTAGGGCACGCGCATAATCATTAGTCGTACCTGTTGGGATGATAGCAAGCCGAGGTCTCTTATCGAGCGAGGCAACCCCATTGACTACCTCATTAATTGTTCCATCACCACCTGCAGCAATAATCAAATCAAAACCAGCTTTGGCTGCTCTCTCAGCTTCTTTTTGTGCCGAAAGAGGTTCTGTAGTCGTTTGAAAGGCACTGGTTTCATAGCCAATATTTTCCAAAACATCCAGCACTTCTGCTATATTTTTCTTGATAATTTCCTGCCCTGAGGTTGGGTTATAAATTAAACGCGCACGTTTTCTTTCTTCTGTCATTGTTACAAACTTTCTAGCCAAGCTTCATCTCGAACTTCGATAGCAAGTTCTTGCGCCTTTTGAAGTTTACTTCCAGCATCTGCTCCTGCCACGACGAGGTCGGTCTTTTTAGACACACTGCCTGTCACTTTGGCCCCCAGACTTTCGAGTTTACTTTTAGCTTCTGAGCGCTTGAGCCGTTCCAATTTTCCAGTCAATACCACTGTCAAACCTGACAAGGCTGCATCCGCTACTACAGTTTGACCTTTATAATCCAGATTGACCCCAGCTTCTTTCAATTCTCTGAGGAGAATTTCAGAGCCTTCTGTCGCAAAATAAGTCTGGAGACTCTTGGCAATCACACCACCCAGACTCTCAATACTAGCCACTTCCTCTGGATCTGCCTGAACCAGATTTTCAATTGAGTGGAAATGTTGAAGTAACAGCTGACTGGCCTTGCTTCCGACATGGCGAATTCCCAAACCAAATAAGAGCTTCTCGGCAGAATTTTCCTTAGATGCTTGGATAGCCTGATACAGTTTAGCAGCGGACTTTTCCTTGATCCCCTCTAAAAGGAGGAAATCTTCTTCTTGCAAACGATAAATATCCGCCACATCCTTGACTAAATTAGCAGCAAAGAGTTTCTCAACAATAGATGGACCAAGGCCTGTAATATTCATAGCATCACGAGAAGCAAAGTGAATCAAGCCTTCCATGATTTGAGCAGGGCAACGCGGATTGATACAACGCAGGGCCACTTCATCTTCAAAGTGCAGCAAGTCAGAGTTACAACTTGGACAGTTTGTAGGGATATCCAGTTTCTCTTCAGAAACCCGTTTGGACTCTACTACACGTAAAACGGCAGGGATAATATCTCCAGCCTTATAAACGATAACCGTATCATCTTTTCGGATATCTTTTTCAGCAATATAATCCACATTGTGCAGAGTCGCACGGCTAACAGTTGTACCAGCTAGTTGTACTGGTGTTAGATTCGCAGTTGGGGTTACAACACCCGTACGGCCAACTGTCCAATCAACTGATAAGAGTTGAGTTTCTTTTTCTTCAGCTGGGAACTTGTAGGCTACTGCCCACTTTGGAGCTTTAACGGTAAAGCCAAGTTCTTCTTGGCCTGCTAGGTCGTTGACCTTGATTACCACTCCATCAATATCGTAAGGCAGATTTTCTCGTTCTTGTCCAACTTCTTGGATAAAATTCCAGATTTCATCCATGCTTTCAGCCAGAATTCGCTTAGGATTAACCACAAAACCTAGTTGTTCTAGGTGCTTCAAAACCTTTTCTTGACTATCACGAGTTGACGGGCTGGCTTCTTGATAGAGGAAGGTAGCAAGATTGCGCTTGGCAACTACTGCTGTATCCAACTGACGCAGAGTTCCTGCTGCCGCATTACGAGGATTAGCAAATTCAGGCTCTCCATTTTCTTGGCGCGCTTGGTTAACTTGGTCAAAGGAAGCGCGTGGCATGTAACATTCCCCACGAACTGTGATATCTAGTTCTTCTGGCAAGGTCAAAGGAATGTCCTTAACACGTTTGAGATTTTCTGTGATATTTTCTCCAATAGAACCGTCTCCACGTGTTGCACCAACAACTAAAATCCCCTTTTCATAAGTCAGCGAGATAGATAAGCCATCGATTTTCAGCTCACAAATATAGGTCGGATAAGCCACTTCCTTACGAACACGCGCATCAAAAGCTTCAAGCTCCTCACGTGAAAAAGCATCCTGCAAACTATAAAGAGGATACTGATGACTGTATTTTTCAAAACCATCTAAAATCTTGCCACCAACACGATGGGTCGGACTGTCTGCTAATACTTGATCTGGATAGGCAGTTTCTAACTCAACCAACTCTCTGTAAAGGCGATCATACTCATTGTCTGAAACCGACGGATTATCGCTGGTATAGTACTCAGTCGCATAGCGATTGAGCAAGGCGACTAACTCATTCATTCTTTTATTCATAAGACCATTTTACCATAAAACAAGCCCTCCTCACAAACGAGAAGGGCTGAAAAAATACTTAGATTGGAATTATTTTTAAAACTCAAACAGACTCATGTCTCTTTTTCAAAATGAGTTCGAACATAAATAAACGATATACAAGACAAGATGATAACACCACTTCCAATTATCAGGAAAGAAGAGAGATGTACACTTGGCAAGACTGTCATAAATCCTTTTGCAATAGGCATAAATAGAATAGCTAAGGTAAAAATTGTACTCAGTACTCTCCCAAGAAATTCGCCCTCAACCTTGGTTTGTACTTGAGTAAAAAAGTGAATATTAAAAATCGTCATAAACAATTCACAAACTAAATTTCCAGAAAAGGAAAGCAAATTTGGAAGTGGTAATCCCATCATAAAAACTCCGATACCTGTCAAAGCCAGTAAAATCAAAAGATTATAAACATTAGCTTTAATTTTACTAGCTAGAAGAGCCCCAATGATGGAACCAATAGCCCCCATAGTTAAAATACTTGCATAGGCTCCTTCTGACCCGTAAAGCTGATTCGAAAAGGGGAGGAGAAATTCAAAAGCGGCAAAAAAGAAATTAACGCTGGAAGCTACCAGCAAAAGGAAGAATATTTCTTGCTGATGCCAGATATAGTGTAACCCATCCTTGATATCTACAAAAATATCTCTCCCAGTAAAAGCCTTTTTCTCTTGAACTTTTGCTTCCTCTTTTGGAAGGAAAGACACTAAAACAAAAGCAATGAAAAAAGTCAGCGAGTCTAGCAGTAGCGTCATATGGAGACTTGCAAACTGTAAAACAAGGAAGGAAAGAACAGGAGAGCTAACACCTACAACCTGCAAGACCAACTCCAAACGAGAATTATAGAGGACCAGTTCATCCTTCTCTACCAATTCTGTGATAATGGCCTTATTTGCAGGTCTAGAAAAGGCAAAAGCAATAGCCTGCACAATATTAGCAACAATCAAAGCCCCAATCATCCAGCTGTCATTCCTTATAAAAGAAATAGCCAGACAAAGAATCCCACAAACAAGGTCTATCGTCATTAAAATCTTACGACGAGAAAAACGGTCTGAAACGACTCCGCCAAAAGGATTTACAAGAATAGATGTGACGAGTTCAGAAATCTGATACATTCCTAAAACTGTCTGCCCGATAGTCCCCATGGACGCCAACCAAACACTATTTCCATAATCATAGAGCATATTCCCTATCTTATTAACAGCTCCGCGACTAATCAACTGTACTGCATAGCGATTCATATAAAAACTCCTCTCAAATTTTGAAACTATTGTATCAAAACCGAAAGGAGCTTTTTTCTTTTTCCCTTATTTGGGAAAATTAATCTTTGACAAATTTTTCGTAGTGTTCCTGATAGTAGGCTACTTGCTCTGGGAGACCTAGCACATCAAAAATATGCATGGCCTCTTGCATTTTGCTACAACCTTCTTTACACTGTCCCTTTTGATATAAGGCAAAGCCTTTTAAATAATGAAAAACATTACGCTCATAAAGCTTAATACCTTTACCAATAATCTTCTCTGTATAAGCATCAAAATAACTTGCATTGTCAAAAGAAAGATGCTCTAAACAATGCTGGTAACAATTGAGGGCCAAAATCAACACTAATCTCTTATGGCGACCAATCTCTTGGTAAAATTCCTCCCTCTCCATAACTTCTCTACCAATCTGAGTGACATAGTCCACATCGTAGAAACTATAGAGGTTACCGAAAAGAATCAACTCATACATAGTCCATTCTTCTGTTTTGAAGAGATAATCTGCTACCTTATCCAAATCATCCTGCTTCATATCATAACTCGAATCTCTTTGACAAATCAGACCCTGTAACAAAATCCAGTTCAGCTCAAAATAAAGGGGAGTCGTCGAACTCTTAGCCTTTTCAAGTTGTTCTTCTTGAAGCTTTTGAAAACCTGCAATATCATTTGAGTAGTAAAGTGGGATAATCTGTGCCATCATAGCAACATGTTCATGATTTTGAAAATCCCTAGCCTTGTCCATGAAATTTTCAATGGTCACATGAATATTATCCAAAATTTCAAAAAAACGTGAGACTGCTAGGTCAGATTCCCCAAGCTCAAAGCGAGATAACTGAGAGGTAGAGCAGGATTCGCCTGCTGCTTCCTTTAAAGAATAATTTCCACTTGTTCGAAATTCACGAAATACTTTTCCAAGATGTTCCATCTTTACACCTGCTCTGATAATTCTTCCCACTCAAGCATATCTTCTTCCTGACGGTGGCTGATTTCATCCAGCTCTGCCTGCAATTCCATGAGTTTGTTGGCATCGTTTATTTCCAACATTTGTTCAGAAATGGTTTGACTTTGACTTTCTAGCTCTTCAATTTCAGCTTCTAGACTTTCGATTTGTCGCATGAGTTTGCGGACTTCTTTTTGACTTTCTTTCTGGGCCTGATAGTCATTGACTGGACTTGCTTCCTTTGCTTGATTGCTAGTTGAAGCTTCCTCAGTCTGACTCATTTCTGCTGTTGCTTTCTTTTCAACATAGTAGTCGTAATCTCCAAGGTAGAGAGTTGAACCATTCTCAGACAATTCCAAAACATGAGTTGCCACACGATTGATAAAGTAACGGTCATGGCTGACAAAGAGCAAGGTACCATCAAAGTCAATCAAAGCATTTTCCAGCACTTCCTTGCTATCAATATCCAAGTGGTTGGTCGGCTCATCCAGAATCAAAAAGTTGTTGTTTTCCATAGACAATTTAGCAAGAAGTAAACGTGCTTTCTCCCCACCAGACAGCATGCCGACTGATTTTTTAACATCATCTCCCGAGAAAAGGAAGGCACCTAGACGATTACGGATTTCAACTTCTGGTGTCAGTTTAAAATCATTCCAGAGTTCATCCAATACAGTATTACTTGGTGTCAGCTTGCTTTGGGTTTGGTCATAGTAACCAACCTCAACATTAGCTCCAAAGCGCTTCTCACCCTTGATAAAAGGAATCTGCTCCACGATAGATTTGATAAAGGTTGACTTTCCAATACCATTGGGACCAACGATGGCGACAGCATTCATCTTACGAAGGTCTAGGTTGATAGGCTCTGACAATACTTCCCCATCATAACCAATAGCCGCATTTTCAACAGTCAATACAACATTCCCCGACGTTTTCTCAGACTGGAAGGTCATGTTGGCAGATTTCTTGCCAGCTTCAGGCTTGTCCAAACGGTCCATTTTTTCCAGTTGTTTTCGGCGAGATTGGGCACGTTTGGTCGTTGAAGCTCGGACTAGATTGCGATTGACAAAGTCTTCCAGAGCAGCGATCTCCTTCTGCTGCTTTTCATAGTTTTTTGCCTCAGTAGCTAGTTTTTGTTCCTTCAGCTCAACAAAACGAGAGTAGTTGCCCACATAGCGATCCAAGGAATGCTTGGTCAAATCCAGCGTAATCGTCGCAACCTTGTCCAAGAAATAACGGTCGTGGCTGACAATAATGAGGGCACCGCTATAGTTTACCAAGTAATTCTCTAGCCAGGCAATGGTTTCAATATCTAAGTGGTTGGTTGGCTCGTCCAAGACCAAGAGATTAGGCTTTTCAAGGAGCATTTTAGCTAGAGCCAAACGAGTATTTTGACCACCCGAAAGCTCGGCAATTTTCATCTGCCACATAGATTCGTCAAACTTGAATCCATTTAAAATCGCTCGAATATCAGCTTCATAGGTAAAGCCGCCTGCTTGGTGAAAATTTTCAGATAAGCGGTCGTAATCTGACATCAGCTTATTTAAGTCCTCACCAGACTTTTCACCCATCTCCAGCTCCATCTGACGAAGTTGTTTCTCAGTCCGACGCAAGTCATCAAAGACATGAAGCATCTCATCGTAGATGGTATTTTCAGACTCAAAACGGCTATCTTGGGCTAGGTAAGACAGAGAAATATCTTTTTTCTTATTGATTTCTCCGCTAGTTAGCTCCTCTTCTCCAACTAAAATCTTCAAAAGAGTAGACTTACCTGCACCATTTTTCCCAACAAGGGCAATCCGGTCTCGTTCATCAACCTGCAGGTTAATATTATCGAAAAGAACCTCTCCTGCAAAAGAACGTTCAATTTTATTAGCTTGTAAAATAATCATACAAACAGTATAGCATGTTTCCCTAAGGCATTCAAGATAATCGTAAGTATTTTAGCGAAGAATTTGTAACATAAAATAAATTATGTAAAATTTGTATTGGATTCCTTCACTATCTTGTTGGATTTTCTAACAAGATAATCTTGCTTCAAATAGTTATCGCACAATTCTATTATTTAATTCTTTTCCATTATATACGTACGTATAGCAGATTGAAATAAGATGAGAACAAATCGATTGAGGAAGTAAAATTAATTTCTATAAATGTTTTAGAAATTGTTTCGTACTATTTTAGATTTACCTACTATATATACAATATTTTCGGAGCATTCAACTTTTTAACTCTATTTATTACTAGATTTCATAATTAAAAAGCCTGTCACACAAGCTCAAATACTTGATATGACAGGCTTTTTGAATGCCAATTATTTAACAGCGTCTTTAAGAGCTTTACCAGCTTTGAATGCTGGAACTTTAGAAGCTGCAATTGTCATTTCTTTACCAGTTTGTGGGTTGCGACCTTTACGTTCTGCACGCTCACGAACTTCAAAGTTACCAAAACCGATCAATTGAACTTTTTCACCAGCTGCAAGATAGTCAGCTACTGCTGCAAATACAGCTTCAACTGCTGCTGCTGAGTCTTTCTTAGTCAATTCTGTAGCTTCTGCTACTTTAGCGATCAAATCTTGTTTGTTTGCCATGTTAACGATTCCTCCAAATAATTTCTAATTAACAAATATAATCATATCCTAAAATCCCTCTTAGGTCAAGTTAAAAACGCTATTTCTTCCCATTTTATTTATTTTTTAGGAATGGTAACGTACCAAAATAGCCCACGCATTCTCACCCGTGTGAGTTTGAATAATGGAACCTGTTTCTAAAACAGAAATTGGCTTTTCAACATAAGCTTGTAAGCTTTCTTTCATCTCTTTTGCCCAATCAGCACTACCAGAATATGAAATTCCAATCTCTGCTACAGAACGTTCAGAGAGAGATGTTGTCAACTCATCTAACCATTTTTTAAAGGTTTTAGTTCCACGACCTTTAACCATTGGCTGCAATTCATGGTCTTTCATTTGCATGACAACACGGATATTGAGAAGGGAGCTCAACAATCCAGTTACACGGCCAATTCGTCCACCTTTGACAAGATTTTCCAAAGTTGAAACGCCAATATAAAGTTCTGTGTTGTTTTTAACCTCTTCTACATGAGATAAAATTGTCTCCATGTCTTTGCCTTCTTGTGCTAATTTAGCAGCTTCGACAACTTGGAATTTCAAGGCTTGGTCAGTGAAGGAACTATCGATAACTGTCACATCGGCAGTAGATAAACTAGCACCTTGGCGCGCTGCTTCTACAGTCCCCGAAAGAGCATGGGACATATGAATAGCAAGAATCTGGCTACCATCCTTGCATAGGTTTTCAAACACTTCAGCAAAGACACCTACAGGCGGCTGGCTTGTTTTCGGAAGATTCTTAGCTTCTTGCATCAAGTGAAGAAATTTACCTTCTTCTTTCAAATCAGCATCAGAATAAACAACATTATCAATCATTACAGATAATGGAACAATTGTAATATCTAATTGCTTTACTAGTTCAGGTTCAATAGTAACAGATGAATCGGTTACAATCTTAATTTTTGTCATAGTATCAATCTTTCTATTTTAGGATTCAGATTGGTTTCCTTGCTTCTAATTATATCAAAAAAAAGATTAAAAATCCTAATGGAGTCAATCAAATTTTCTGTAAAATTTGATATAATCAACTTATAAGAAAAGAGGTGTCCTATGATTAAAAAAATTTACCCCATTTTTACCATTTTACTAGGTGCTGCTATTTATGCTTTTGGACTGACTTATTTTGTAGTTCCCCATCATCTCTTTGAAGGAGGGGCGACAGGCATTACCCTCATCACCTTTTATCTTTTTAAAATCCCTGTTTCCCTCATGAACCTGCTGATTAATATTCCCCTTTTCATCCTAGCTTGGAAGATTTTTGGAGCCAAATCCCTCTATTCTAGTTTACTAGGAACCTTAGCTTTGTCCGCCTGGTTAGCTTTTTTTGAGCATATTCCCCTTCATATTGATCTTCAAGGTGATTTACTAATCACAGCCCTTATAGCGGGAATCCTATTAGGAATTGGCCTTGGAATTATTTTTAATGCTGGAGGTACAACTGGCGGAACTGATATTCTAGCTCGTATTCTCAACAAATACACTCATATATCCATAGGAAAACTGCTCTTTATCTTAGATTTTTGTATTCTCATGTTGATTCTCCTAATCTTCAAGGATTTGAGATTGGTTTCCTACACGCTTTTGTTTGATTTTATTGTTTCTCGTGTTATTGATTTGATTGGTGAAGGAGGATATGCCGGCAAAGGCTTTATGATTATCACAAAACGTCCTGACCAACTTGCTAAGGCAATTAATGATGACCTCGGAAGAGGTGTTACTTTTATTTCTGGTCACGGCTACTATAGTAAAGAAAATTTGAAAATCATCTACTGTATTGTCGGTAGAAATGAGATTGTGAAAATGAAAGAAATGATTCATCGAATCGATCCTCAAGCCTTTATAACCATTACAGAAGCCCATGAAATCCTAGGAGAAGGATTCACCTTTGAAAAAGAATAAAAAGAGGTAGTGTAGTGATCTCAAAAGTTAGACTACATCATCTATCTTTTGGGTTACAGACAACCTCTTTTTTGTTTTATTTACTCAAGCTCTTAAGACCAATTCCGAGTTACTTCTTCATCAGTCTTTAACTGATCCACTAATTGGTCAACTGAGTCAAATTTGGTCATATCTCGAATGCGATCAAGCCAATAAACCATGACGGTTTCCCCATAAATATCTTGATTAAAATCAAAAATATTGACTTCAAAACGTGCTTCTTCTCCATCAAAGGTCACATTTTTCCCGACACTAGCCATAGCACGATACTTCTGTCTTTGAATCTCAACATCAACGACATAAACGCCATCTGCTGGCATATAAGTACGGTCTAAAAGCACTAAATTCGCTGTCGGATAACCAATTGTACGACCACGAGCATTACCATGAACCACCATACCTCTTGATGGAAGCGGTGCCCCCAAAAGTTTTCCTGCTTCTTTCACATCTCCATCTAAAATAGCTTGACGGATACGAGTTGAACTAATCTTTCCTTTCTCATCTTCTACAGGTGGAACAATGATAACTTCTCCATCAAAGTAATCCTTTAAATCTTCTGCTGTTTTTTTGTCAGAACCAAATGTATAATCAAAACCTGCAACAATAATTTTGGCATTCATAGCCTTGATATAAGTTGCAAAAAATTCTTCTGCCGTGAGACTAGCGAATTGACTACTAAAATCAAGGAGATATAATTCTTCTACACCTTCGCGCTTTAATTTTCTTTCACGTTCAGCAGGGTTCAAAATATGCAAAAACAAATCTGGATGATAAGGCTCTAAAGCGATCTTTGGAGATTCATTAAAGGTCATAACGACGATAGGCAATAAATCCTTTCTCGCAGCCTTGTTGGCAACACGAAATAATTCTTGATGCCCCTTATGTATGCCATCAAAATAGCCGAGAACAACGACTGAATCAGATGGTGTGCCAATATCTTTTTGGTTTTTTATAGGAATAGTAATAATCATAAAATAATTATATCATAGCGATAGCTATTTCTGGAACAGAAAATCTGAAATGTCGTTTTTTTCACCTGAAGTGTAGCTGTTTTCAAAAAGCACTTCACTCTATCGTTGCTTAACTATGAACTTTGCAATATTCTTCTCAAAAACTTGTAGGACATCTTCAAAAGTTTGAAAGGAGTGATTAGACTTGTTCGGTAACCATAAAGTGTCATACTATGCTTATGTATGAAAAAGCAATGCAACTAACTCCTGAGAACTTTAAATTACTAATTGGTGCCGAAAAGGTAGAATTTAGAATCGAGGTACACCTATGGCTGTAAAATTTACAAAATGAGACAACTTGGGCAAGATGTTTGAAGAATTTCCTAAACTCCCTGATTTGAAGCAAGTCACTTTCCCTGATGACAAAGAAAAAGCCAAAGCAGCAAAGAAAAACTAGATGACTGCTTTCCAACAACTCCCATCTAATGTGCTTCAGACTGGGTTATTTTTCTCTCCATCTGTTATCTTGGATTCTCGCTAAAGAATATCTTTTTCCTTATCAGAAGGAACGGCTCAAGCCATTCAGACAAGTGAAGGGATGACAAGCCAATATTTGAAACCAGATACCAGTTCTTATTTCATTTTACTATATTAAAAAGTATGGGTACCAAACAAAAAACAGGCTCTCCGAAAACTCGGAAAGCCTTATTTAATGCTACTTCTAGCTTCCTCGCCTTTACAGTTCAAGGCTCGGGATAAAAAGGTTCACTGAACCTTTTTATTTAGCGATTGGGTAAACAGAAACTTGTTTTTTATCGCGTCCTTTACGTTCAAAGCGTACTACGCCTTCAACTTTAGCGAACAAAGTATCGTCTCCGCCACGACCAACGTTTACACCTGGATAGATGTGTGTACCACGTTGACGGTAAAGGATTGATCCACCTGTTACAGTTTGTCCGTCAGCTGCTTTAGCTCCAAGACGTTTTGCTTGTGAATCACGTCCGTTTGATGTAGAACCTCCACCTTTTTTGTGGGCGAAAAGTTGCAAGTTGTTAAGAGTCATTTTTAACATAATGTTTTCCTCCGTGTTAGTTTTCTGTGATAACTCTGGTTTGGACGAACTCAGACGAGTTCTCCGATAAGTTTGCCATACCTAAGAAAAATGATTCAAAGAATAACTGGGTCATTTCTCTCTGGTGTGAAGGAAGATCTTTTGGAATTTCAACCATCAGATAACCACCTTCATCTTCGTTTAATTCTAGGATTGGTTCATAGCCTGCAAATTTCTCAATAGAATTGATAAAGTTAATGGCAAGCGTAGAAACCGATGCACACACGACATCTAAGCCGCATTCGCCACTCTCGGCGTGTCCAGTAATTTCCGCATTCCTCAGCTCGCCATCTTCGGCTCTCTCAAAGACTGCTTGTATCATGTGTTCTCCTTAAAATTAAGCGTTGATTGCGTTGATGACAACTTTAGTATATGGTTGACGGTGACCTTGTTTACGGTGGCTACCTTTTTTAGGTTTGTACTTGTAAGTAACCACTTTCTTTTGTTTTCCTTGTTTTTCAACAGTTCCAACCACAGTAGCTCCAGCAACAAGTGGAGTTCCGACAACAGTGTTTTCACCACCAACAAGAACAACTTCGTTAAAAGTAACTTCTTGACCAGCTTCAACGTTCAATTTTTCAACGTAAACTGCTTGACCAACTTCAACTTTAACTTGTTTTCCGCCAGTTTTGATAATTGCGTATGTGCTCATTATGCACCTCCTATGATTTTTATGGGTTTCCCCGACTTTTTGTGAAGACTCGCCTAGCATCGTGGGACGAACCACTTAAAAGAAGAGCTCTATGTAGAACAAAGTTTAAATTTGTTCTACGACGAGCAACGATGTTCGTGCGGTTGCACAGGATTGTGCATAGTCAACTCTCTAAGTATAGCATATCTCCTATTTTCTTACAAGTAATAACACCTAAAATCAAGCTTTTTCTTTTACTTTTTTCCGCCACGAGGCAAAAAGCATGCTGATATAAAAAATGCTCATCATAATAGGAACACCAAGAATGGTCTTTTCATGATAGAAAATCGTCAAATAGGCTGAAAAGACAACGCCAAGGATAAAACTACTAAGCAGGCTAACAAATATGAACCCTTCACGCAAAAAAGGAGTGTGCTTAGTTCGGAAATAATTTCCAAAAGCTAGCATTGTTCGTTTGATATTCCCTGTCATAAAGGCATTATTATAAGCAATACCCGAAACCTCACCAAAGGCAGTTGTCACCAGTCCCATACAGAAGGCCAAGGGCGGCACTAGATAGATATTATCTACAGTTTGTGGCACAAAAGCAATAATTATTGATAAGATTACCAAAGGAATCAGTGACAGAATTGGCTTTTTCACAATTCTCAATTTTTCCCTATAAATGGTTAGTAAAAAAACTCCCAGCATAAACGCTATTAAGGTTAAAAGCTTATCCCTAACATCCGAAACATTATTCTGTATTAGCTCTACCGAAAGAAAGACAACATTTCCAGTTTGTCCAGCTACAAGGGTATTCCCGCGAACAATAAAAGTGTAAGCATCCACATATCCAGCACAAAACGTCAAAAAAAGTGCTAACCTTTTAGACTGACGTGATATTTTTCTTATAGGTAATAACCTCATTTTCCCTCCCATTGTATTTTCTCTTAGAAATATTGTACCATTTTCTTTCTAAAAAATCGTAGGCTACCATTTAGATTTTACTATTAGCATAAAAATAATAATAGACAACTATTTATCCGAAAATAGATAGAGGTACCATGTTTGTAGACAAAGCATACAAACCTTTAGTAAAATCATTTCCATGAAACTAGAATAGAGCCCCTCTTAACAAAAATAATTATTTTAATTTATTTCTAATCACTCCTTGACATAAATAACTCTCACCAATAAAAGACTATGTCTTAAAAAAATGGTATAATAAAATCAATACTTGGGCTTGATGGCTATGCTACTAATAACAATTAGGAGAGAAAATCAGGCACTTGTTAACAACAAGGATTATCCCCTTGAGATGAAAGGAACTTTAGAAATCTTATGATGAACATGCAAAACATGATGCGTCAAGCACAAAAACTTCAAAAACAAATGGAACAAAGCCAGGCCGAACTTGCTGCCATGCAATTTGTTGGCAAATCTGCTCAAGACCTTGTCCAAGCGACCTTAACTGGAGATAAGAAAGTTGTCAGCATTGATTTCAATCCAGCTATCGTTGACCCAGAGGACCTTGAAACTCTTTCTGATATGACCGTTCAAGCCATCAACTCTGCTCTTGAACAAATCGATGAAACTACCAAGAAAAAACTGGGTGCTTTCGCTGGGAAATTGCCATTCTAAAAACAAGGACCTAGAGCAATACTTGTCGATAACAAAGGCTAAGAAAGGTGCAAAAATTATAAAAAACGCATAATAGCAAATGAACTGCACCCCAAAAGTTAGACAGAATAAATCTAACTTTTGGGGTGTTTTATTATGAAATTGAGTTATGAAGATAAAGTTCAGATCTATGAACTAAGAAAGCAAGGACAAAGCTTCAAACAGCTTTCAAAAAGATTTGGTGTGGATGTTTCTGGTCTAAAGTACATGGTGAAATTAATTGACCGTTATGGCATAGAAATCGTTAAAAAGGGGAAGAATCGTCACTATTCTTCTAAATTGAAACAAGAAATGATGGATAAAGTCTTACTGGAAGGTTGTTCACAAAGAAGTGTTAGTCTTGATTATGCCCTCCCAAACCAAGGAATGCTTTCATTTTGGCTGGCACAATACAAGAAAAACGGGTATACTATTGTTGAGAAAACAAGAGAGAGAGTACCTGAGAGCGGAGAATGCCATCCTAAAAAAGTTAAGAGAACTCCGATTGAAGGAGGAAAAAGAGAAAGAAGAAAGACAGAAATTGTTCAAGAATTAATGACTGAGTTTTCGTTAGATATTCTTCTAAAAGCCATTAAATTAGCTCGTTCGACCTACTACTATCACTTGAAACAGCTAGACAAACTAGATAAGAATCAAGAGCTTAAAGCTGAAATTCAATCCATTTTTATCGAACATAAGGGAAATTATGGTTATCGTCGGATTCATTTAGAACTAAGAAATCGTGGTTATCTGGTAAATCATAAAAGAGTTCAACGCTTGATGAAAGTACTCAATTTACAAGCTAAAATGCGACAGAAACGAAAATATTCTTCTCATAAAGGAGACGTTGGTAAGAAAGCAGAGAATCTCATTCAACGTCAATTTGAAGGCTCTAAAACAATGGAAAAGTGCTACACAGATGTGACAGAATTTGCCATTCCAGCAAGTACTCAAAAGCTTTACTTATCACCAGTTTTAGATGGCTTTAATAGAGAAATTATCGCCTATAATCTTTCAACTTCACCCAACTTAGAACAAGTAAAAACAATGTTGGAACAGGCATTCACAGAGAAACGCTACGAGAATACGATTCTCCATAGTGACCAAGGCTGGCAATATCAACACGATTCTTATCATCAGTTTCTTGAGGGTAAGGGAATTCAAGCATCCATGTCACGTAAGGGTAACAGTCCAGACAATGGTATGATGGAGTCATTCTTTGGGATTCTGAAATCGGAAATGTTTTACGGTTATGAGAAGTCATTTCAGTCGCTTAAGCAATTGGAACAAGCCATTGTAGACTATACTGATTACTACAATAATAAACGAATTAAGGTAAAACTAAAAGGACTTAGCCCTGTGCAGTACAGAACTAAATCCTTTGGATAAATTAATTGTCTAACTTTTGGGGGTCAGTATAAAATGCACTCAATATTATGCGTTTTCTCATGAAAAATTCTCTTTTCATACTCATTTAAAAGGGAATTTATCGTTTTACGGACATGTATATTACAGATTTCTATAGGTCGTATATAGACAGGATATCATCGCTTGGAAGTTGTCCTTTTTGACACCAATCAGTAATTTAGTTCTCAGGAGTTAATGGCAGTGCTTTTCGTACATAGTTTCATAACTACAGTATAGCATAGTATATCGCTTTATAGTTTTCACTATTGATGAACTGCTTGAGCTGCTGTGATAAGGGTTAACTTGTAAACATCATCTGCATTACATCCACGAGAGAGGTCGTTAACAGGCTTGTTCAAACCTTGCAAAACAGGACCTACTGCCGCAAAGCCACCAAGACGTTCAGCCATCTTGTATCCGATATTTCCTGCCTCGATACCTGGGAAGATGAAGACATTTGCTTGACCAGCTACCGTACTTCCAGGAGCTTTCAAAGCTGCAGTTTCAGGAACAAAGGCTGCATCAAATTGCAACTCACCATCGATTTCAAGGTCAGGGCGCAAGTCGTGAGCAATTTTAGTTGCTTCAACGACCTTATCAACGCTTTCACCAAAACCTGAACCTTTAGTAGAATAGCTTAGCATAGCAATTTTAGGCTCGATTCCAAACATCTTAGCTGTGATTGCTGAGTTGATGGCAATTTCAGCCAAAGCTTCTGCATCTGGATTGATGTTGATAGCACAGTCTCCAAATAGGTAACGTTCAGAGCCACGAACCATGAGGAAGGCACCTGAAGTACGAGTTACATTTGGACGAGTTTTAATGATTTGTAGGGCTGGACGAACTGTTGAAGCAGTTGAATGAATCGCACCTGACACCATTCCATCAACCAAGCCCAAGTAAACCAACATAACACCAAAGTAGTTTACATCTTCAACCAAAACCTTGCGTGCATCTTCTTCAGACATTTTGCCCTTGCGACGCTCCACCAAGGCAGCAACCATTTCTTCAAATTGAGGATAATGTTGAGGGTCAATGACTTCATAACCATCCATGATCCCTTCAATTTCAAGATAAATTTTAATTTTTTCAGGATTTCCTAACAAAACAGGAATCACTTCTGTTTCTTTTACCAAACGTTTAGTCGCTTGAAGAATACGTGGCTCTTCCCCTTCAGGGAGAACGATACGAGCATTTTTACCAACAAGGTTGGCTTTGAGACTTTCAAAAACTTCCATGAGTTTTCTCCTTTAAGATAATAATTATACTCTGAAACAGTTTTTATAGAGTATTAGTTGATAACTGGGTAATAAGGTTGCTGAAATCATCCGGCAAGGGACTTTCTAACTGCAAATCTTGCTCTAAAAATGGATGATAAAAGGATAGGTAATGGCAATGCAGGGCCTGACGTTGGATGCCGTCGTCCAGACTACCACCGTACAAATCATCGCCCAACAAAGGAAAACCAATATGAGAAAAGTGGACTCGAATTTGGTGGGTTCGACCAGTGTGCAGCCGAATGTCGACCAAGTGGATATTTCCATAAGAAGCTACAATCTTGTAGGAAGTATGGGCATATTTTCCACCTTTAGCCACCCGTCTGGTAATAATGGAGTCTTCATCACGCGCAATCGGGGCAATAATTTCCCCCTCTGACTCCAAGTGTCCATCACCTTTAACCAAAGCAAAGTAGCGTTTTTCAATGGACTTCTTCTGCAACTGCTTGTCCAATCGTGCATGGGCATAGCCGTGCTTGGCAAAGAGCATCGAGCCAGAAGTATCCCTATCAAGCCTGGTCACAATGTGAACTTGCTGATTTTCGTAATTTTGCTTGACGTAGTAACCCTTGATAAAATTGGCAATAGTATTGGAGTGGTTAACACTAGGAATAGAGGCAACTCCATAGGGTTTATTCAAGACTAGAAAATGGTCATCCTCATAGAGAATATCCAGTGGGCGCTCGATAGCTTCCAAGGTTTCAAAGCCTTCCTCAGCGGGAATATCGATAGTAACGCGGTCCCCAAGATCCAATAGATAGGTTGCATTTTGTGGTTGGTCATTGACCAGAATAGCCCCACCTCGAAACTTAATCTTGGCCAGAAGCCCCTTAGAAACCTCGTGCTTTTTTAAGAAGGTCTTAACCTTGACATGCTCATCTGCGATAAATTCAAACCTCATTCGTCCACCTCGCCGATAAAGGCATCCTTAACACGGTTCCAGAAACTAGTATGGCTAGGAGTCGCGACAAAGTGAATCTTATGATGATCGATTTGATACTCAATACGCTCAATATTACGGAAAGAATAAACGCTATTGTCAACCGAAATGGTATGGTAATCATTTCTCGTTGGAATGAGTTCAATCTTATCCTTCTTAGGAACGATAATGGAAGAGCCCAGCGTTCGATAGACACGATTATTGAGGCTGGCAATTTCCGTTAATTGCAAAGCTTCAAT
Organism: Streptococcus pseudopneumoniae ATCC BAA-960 = CCUG 49455; assembly: GCF_002087075.1. GTDB lineage: Bacteria > Bacillota > Bacilli > Lactobacillales > Streptococcaceae > Streptococcus > Streptococcus pseudopneumoniae. The sequence continues at coordinate 3,084 of NZ_MWSM01000002.1, read as the reverse complement.
GGTAGGGTGTAAAACAGCACCGCCAAGAGACTTATTATAAGCCGTACTACCAGTCGGTGTTGAAACTGTTAGCCCGTCTCCACGAAAACGTTCAAAGGGAACACCATTGATGACAATATCTGCCACCATGGTTCGATCAGACCTGCGGATGCTGGCTTCATTGAGGGCACGAAAAATCTTGACCTCTCCATTTCCAAGAAAAACCTTCACATTTAGAACAGGATAAGAAACCCTTGCTCCGGTATCTAGCTGCAAATTGGTCATTAACTTATCCAACTCAAAATCACGATAATCGGTATAAAAGCCCAGATGTCCTGTATGAAGACCGATAAAGCGTACCTTATCAAGTTGGTCTTCATACTTATGAAAGGCCGATAAGAGCATGCCATCTCCACCAATGGAAATGACAATGTCCGGACTGCTATCATTGAGTATAAACTGATTTCTTTTCAAACGATCTCGCAATTCATACAAAACCCTTTGACTCTGCGGTTTTCTATTGGCTATCAGGTCAATTCGTTTACCTGTATTCTTCATCTGTATCGTCACTGTTTCCTACACCGTCATTTAATTTTCTACTCAAAGGATCAAAAAGTGCCTGGGCTTCTTGGATATCATCACGAATTTCACCCATTTCTTCATCCAACTGATGGGCGATTCTAGCTGTAATTTCCAGTCGCTTCTTAATCTCCTCTGGGAAATCCCCTTGGTACTTGTAGTTGAGAGAATGTTCTATCGTTGCCCAGAAATTCATGGCCAAGGTACGTATTTGAATTTCTGCCAAAATAGTCTTGGCTCCATTGATGGTATCAACCATATATTCTACTACCAAATGATAGGAACGATAGCCTGATGCTTTTCGATGAGTAATGTAATCTCGCTCCTGTATGATTCGCATGTCCTGACGCTTGTGCAAAATCTCCACTACTTCCTTAACGTCATCTACAAACTGGACCATCACACGCAAACCAGCAATATCCTGCAAATCGTGCTCCAAGGTCGCATAAGTAATACCACGACGGACCATTTTTTCTTTTATACTCTCAATTGGCTTGACTCGACCGGTCACAAATTCAATCGGAGAATGCTTATTTTGCTTACGATATTGCTTACGAATGCCACGAAGTTTAATCTTTAACTCACCAACAGCTTGAATGTAAGGATCTAGAAATTCTTCCCATTCTAAGGTCATATATTCTCCCTTATTCTCATATTATCCTTCAAAAATATCTTTGATTTTTTCTCCAGATTCATATACAATAAATACAATGCTTATTATACCATAAGTGAAAAACGTTTACAAATAGTTATCATCACTTGTAAATAGTTGAGTTTTTACTTATTTTTCGTTAAAATCATTTACACTAATTTCCATCGTTTTTTTAAATCGTATTCATCTTCGTATTCATTTTTACAATCATCTTTGCCCGTATAGTTGAGAAGGTTGCAATTTAATTCTAATAGTTTATAAATAGAAAACCGTGATTACTCACAGTCTTTTAAAAATAAAATAAAAAAACTCCATCAAAACTATTGACATTATGCAACCAAAGTTGTATAATGGATACATAAGGTTAAGGAGGAAACCTTAGACAAGGAAACTAGTAGAAAGGAACATGAAATGTTTAAGTTCAAAAAGAAACCACTCAAAGCAAAAACAAATAAGCTAGTAGTCAAAATAAACTTATTTATAATCAGCTTTGAATGGCACATCGAATTTGGATAGTGAAAAATCACTATCCACCCCTTCGGGGGTGTACTTAAATTATAACAGGAAAAACAATGAAAGTAAATCTTAAAGTTAGAAAAACCACCAAGCGTGAAAAAGTTGAATTTATTATTGGACTTCTTCTACTCCTATTTGCAGTTTGGTATTTTACGAGGTAATATATGTCAGTAGATATTGAAGCTATCCGCTGGCTTTTAGACAACGCCACAGCCTATGCTATTAGCAAAAACTGTGGCATGTCTATTCAGGCCGTGGACAAGTATAAAAATGGTGTATCGGATATTATGAATATGCGTCTAAAACACGCTATCAGCATGATAACATACGCCCAGGAACTTAAAAAGCAGTGATTTCGGTCACTGTTTTTTATTTTTAACAAAACACCGTTTTTGACAATAATACACCACGATTTCCTCTCCATATTCTTCATGTAAACGCTTTTTTGAACAATAGGATTGTGATTTTGCTTTCTAATCGTTCAAAATGTGTGTTTTTGAAAAATAAAAAAACCGCAAGCCTGAGCCTGCGGTGAAAAATTATTCTTTGTCTTTGTTTTTATTTTGATTATTCCCTGTAAACAAACCAATTAGCCCTAATGCAGTAGTTCCAGTTAAGACACTACCTGCAATTTGTTTATCTGTTGCTATTAAGTAAATTCCACCAATAATAACAACGAGGGCGATTAAAAAGCCAAATAACTGTCCCAATTTATGAGAAGCAATATTCCCTGATAAGTATTTATCTTCCATCTCTCTACGATGTTGGCTTTCTGCAATACCATTATCAATAATCTTTTGAGCAGCATCCGGATATAGCTCTTTATATCCTTTGAGAATATCTGGATGAGGTAGGTCACCTTGATAGATTTCCAACTTCTGTAAAACTACTTGACGCTGTTCATGTGGTAAGCGCTCGACTTCATCAACAATATTATTGACTTCAATCAAATCTTTATTCTCGGTATCCAAATTTCATTACCTCTTTCTGAATGCCCATCGTTGATTTCTTGTAATCACTTTTGACTTTCTTCCAGTCTGGGACTGTATCAGCTTTTACTTTCGAAATGTTCTGGTTAAAGCTAAAAACAGGCAATACAATTGCTGTCATACCAAGTAAAAAAGACTTAAAGTATTGAGGTTGTTTTGTATTTTTTAACATCCCAAATTCCTCCTACTCGCTCCATAATATTTTTTTGAATTAACTTGATTATGACATCTTTCTTTAAAAAAGTCAATGTTTCTTACTCTTTTTAACAAAAAAATCCCCACAAGGACGAGTCCTGTGGGGTAGATAAACATTTTAGAAAAGTTTTCCTTTCCTTTTATTTTTTTAAATTATTTAGTCGTAATCAAGCC
>NZ_MWSM01000001.1:59633-99888 GCF_002087075.1 Streptococcus pseudopneumoniae ATCC BAA-960 = CCUG 49455 | reverse complement strand
ATCTGCTTTAAAGCTGCCCATACTGAAGGGACAGCACAATCAAAATGTGCCGCAATTTCCCGTAAAAAAGCATCTGGATAAGCCTCTACAAAGGATTTCAATTCCTCTAAAGGAATCTTTCGGTTTTTGACGACTCGCTTTTTCCTCTCTAAGTGTCCTTGTTCACGTAAGTTCTTTTCCCACGTGAAGAGAGTTCTGACGCCAACATCAAAAACCTTGGCTGCCTCGACATGGCTGTGCCCCTCTTTGATGTAATCTAATGCTCGCTGTTTAAAATCTGTACTATATGCCATAGCTTTATTATAACATGCTTGTTTGAAACTAAGCAACTATACTATAATTTGAATCCTTTTGCTCACGATACTACTATAGAAATCAAGCATGAGTAAAACCAGTGGAACTTACCCTGACACGGAATTCCACTGGTTTTTATGATTTTTCTCAGACTAACTTCCAATTCTACTAGCGGTGGAACTTACTTTGGGAATTTAGCTTGTATTCTCTACTCACTTTTTGAAAAAGTTACAAGTCCAATAACTGACAACAAGAGAGAAATTCCAGAAATACTTAGCATAATAGAAATCATGTTATTCTCACCAGTGGCTGGTAACTGTTTTCCTTCTTTGATGACTGTAGCTAAAAGCACTTGTTGATCACTTCCAGCTAGTGTTTTATTCTCATGCTTAGCTTCTATATTGGAATGATGTATTGTAATTGATGTAGCTTTCTCAATTTTATCATTGCTAATTGAAGGCTTAATAGTTGAGACTTGTCTATTTTGACTTACTAATTTAACAGGTTGCACTTGAGAAACTGGCTTGATCGTTACAACTGGTTTAGCTGGAATAACTGGATTAACTGGTGCAACTGCTTTAGTTGGATCAACCGGCTTAACTGGTACAACTGGTTTGGTTGGGATCTCTACTTTATTAGCCTTAAGTTTTACAACCGTTTCTTTTAGAGCTTTGATTACTTCATTAATTTCTTCTTGACTAGCTTCTGCATTTTCCAAAAGTAGCTTAGCTTTGTTGAAAATAAGATGATATGCATCTTTCTCCTCTTTGCTAGCTGTCAAAAATCTTGGATCTTTTTCTTGGAACTTCACTTCATCCTCGATAACATTCTTTAGGCTCATAAAATCTGTTTCTTTCCCATTCAGCTGGTCTTGAGCTTGCAAGAAAGTGGTCAACAGACGGTCAATTTCATCTTGAGTTATCAAATCTTTTGTAATTAATAATGCCAAGAGTTTAAATTCACGATCATATTGACCTTTGCGTTCTTGATCAGAATTTATATATTTACCTTTTTTAACTGTCTCAGCATATGCTTTAATGGCATTCTTCAATGATGTGATATCAGATTCCTTACCATCCAATGTTTGCATAGCAGACTCTAAAGCCTTAACAATTTGGTCAATTTTATCTTGGTTAAGTTTACTTCCTAATGCTAGTTGCGCATCTTTGACACTTTGCTCAAACATCTCTTTTAAATTCTGTTTTGTATTATAATATCTTGGAGTTTTAACTACTTCCATTTGTTTATTTAAAGCTGCAATCAGAGCTAACTTAGAAACAACTGAAAGTGACAAAACATTATTTTTACCAAACAGAACTTTAAATGGTTGAAGATTATCAAGTAATTCATAACCGTTTGACAGATTTACAAGAACTTTATATTCACCAGTAACCACTTTCTTACCATAAGAATGTTTACCATATGTTTCAGCTGGCAAGACTTGACTCTGACCGTCTTCACCTACTAAAGTAATCATTGTAGTTCCAGGAACAGCTTGATTAAAGCCAACTGTTACTGGGGCATATTTCATTTTGTTAGCCAAGAAGGTAATAGTTTGAAAACTATTTTCTTTCGTTAAATCAAATTCCTTAGATAGAGCACTCACAAATTTCAACTCTGTACGATCATAGCTAAAAATTTCTGCAACATAATGCCCAAATTTCAAGAAATTAATATCTTTTGACTTATCAACGGTTACATATTGACCTTCGCTATTTTTAATGCGATAAACATAAGTTGTATCAATCTCATCATTGGTTTTATTGTTTAGTATAGCAATTTTTACACGACCACTATTTTCTTCACCTACAAGATCTTTGAGAGATATAAAATCTACATTTCCCGCAAAGTCTTCCACATAATAGAAGATTTTCGATTTATCAATGTTCTTAGGAAGTGTATAACTACCATCTTCATTTTGTTTGATAATCTGATACTGTTCGATTTCTGAATCTGCCGCCTCTCTATTTTCAGAAGGACGAATATAAAAGACTTTTTCTAGAAGAATTCCGCCATTTCCGACATCCTGAGGTTTACGAGCTATAAATTGTTCTTGATTTTTTTGAGAACGAATATATCCCGAAGTAATCAGAGGTTTTTGTGTATCGATTTGAATTTTAAATATTGTGTATTGTTCTTCAGCTCCAGGGACATCTGGCTTATAACTAATAACATAGTCATAAATTCCATCAGAGACTCGATTTCCATTAGAATCCTGTCCTCCCCAAGCTGTTTTATCTACAATGTAACTTCTTGGATTTCTAGTATCGCCATCAAAATAATTTTTCACAAGGTCTGTTGGACGACTTTGCCAAATAGGCTGACTGTGTGTTGTATCCGAAGAATCATAAACAGTTGCACGAAGATTTACCAAGTTTCTATAGACAAGAGTTTTAAATTGAACAGAATCTTTATTACCATCATCGTTCGGCGAGATAGCAAGGCGAACATTACCCTTTTCATCTAATTGAAGATGGTATTTTCCTTCATCATCTTGTTTCACTCCGAGTACAGTCACTCGATTTCCTTGACGCTCTGCTTTTAAAACATTTACATCATTTTCAGAACTTGTTAAATAAGTTACATCGTCTGAAGGTGAAATTCCTGGATTATCTTTATCAATTTCAGAGTAAAATCCACTGTTTCCTTCCTTAATCAATTGATAAATTGGTTTTTCAATTGCAGGTAGATTTTGGAATTCTCCCTTAAATCCCATAAATGGTAAACCAATAACAGAACCATCATCTGCAGGATTGACAAATCTAACAAATCCTTCTAGAAAATAACCATTTGGCATTATTTTGCTAAGTTCTTCAGTAAACTTACTTGTATCTACACTAACTGTTACTGTCTTCGTACTATGAGCTTTCACAGTTACTTCGGGCCAAACTGTTTCAGTTAGTTTTCGTGGACGGAGAGTGAATTTTCCTTCTTCAACTTCGTCCGTATTTGTATTTACAATCATCTTCAATGTTCGGTCTTTATCCGAAATATTATGAATTGTAACTTCAAAGGTAAATTTATCACCAACATTACCAAGAGTAACACTTGGATAATTATTTGCACCTGTTACAAATAGATCTGTGCTTGTTGCCGCCATCGTGTCAACTACGCCAGCACCTTGGTGACGTGGAGAAGTATAGGCTCCAGTTTGTTTATTAAAATGTGGTTTTGCAGTAGACATAATTAAAGCTTTTACAATCTCTGAAATTTGACTAGCTGATAATTCAGGATGTTTCTTTGCTAAATATTCTTTGACTAATGCTGCGACACCAGCTACATGAGGGGCCGCCATACTTGTTCCACTTATACTTCCATAACTATTGTCGTTAAATGATGAATAGATATTTCCACCAGGTGCAGTAACATCTGGTTTCAATTGTCCATCTGTTGTAACTCCCCAACTTGAAAAATCTGACAATTGGTCTGCAACATCTGATTTACGATTATCCATCTTGTGATTAAAGACAATTTTATACTGACCAGACTTAAGAATTTCACCATAATATTTTGAAATAAAGACAGATGGGATTTTCTTAGCATCACCTGTAACAGACATACTAACATTTGCACCTTCAACGTTGTTATAAATTAAAACTCCAGCTGCACCGTGTTGAAGAGCATTTTTAATCTTATCAGAGAAATGGATTTTACCACGTTGAATCAGTGCTAACTTACCTCTTACATCAATATTAGCAAAATCTTCTTCACGACCAATACCCGTTGCTACATATTCGTATTCTTTCCCTTTTTCAAAATCTTTTTCTGTTTCAGGTCTATTAAAATCAAACTTACCATAATCAAGGGTAGCGTCATTTTCTAAACCTTTTACTTCAAAGACTTCAGTAGTTAGAATTTTATTATTAATCGAAGCAACAGAAATTGAATCTTCTACTGTAGAGGGATTTCCGACGAGACCATAATCAGGATTTTCTGCTAATGGTTGTGAAAAACCTCTACCGAAAGTATTGCTATTACCAGCAGCAATAACAACAGATACTCCTTTAGTGCGTGCTCTTTTTACTGCTTCAATAATATCTGAACCCGCATCTACAGTTGAACCCGCACCTGCACCCAAACTCATATTGATCACATCCGCACCTAACGCAACTGCGTCATCAACGGCTTTTACATAGAGGGCAGAGGCTGTAGTTTTATCTCTATCTGAAAAAACTCTCATAAACATAATTTGAGCTTCTGGCGCCACCCCATAAACCTTCTCAGAATTCGGGGCTTTATTAATTGGATTTCCAGCTACAATACCAGTAACGTGCATTCCATGAGACTCTTTTTCAGCCTCTTTTATATTATCAGTTCCATCAAAGTAATCATAAGCATATACTACCTTGTCACTGTACCATTTTCCATAGTCAATACCGGCAGCTTTTTTAGCTTTTTCGATATCATCCTGATTTTTAAATTTCGCCTTTGACGGATCAGAAATACGCAGAACTTCATGATTCAAATCAAGGCCTGAATCTATAACAGCGACTACAGTTCCTTGCCCTTTGTGTCCTGCTTCCCATGTTTTAGGGACAGTAATCATTTCATTACTGGAGATACTATTTGGCTTTTCTTTATGTCCACTTTGAGATAACGACTGTGATTGTGAACTTTCGGAAGAAGAACTTCTTTCTACTGCTGATTCTTCCTTCTTCTCTTCACTTTTTATAGCAGTCTTTTCTTTCTGTGTGATTACATTCTTGTCTGACTTATTATCTCTATATTCTATAGAATCATCTTGTTTTACTGACGCTGTCGCTTCTGTTTTTTCCTTTGAAGAAGAATCTAGAGCATTCTTGTCAGCCGTGACTGACGGTGCGAGCTTATTTGAATCATCTAATTTATTAATTATTACTGCATGTGTAACTTGATTGGATGTTTCAAATTTCCCCTCAGCAGCACTAACCTGTACTAAAGCAAATCTGCATGCAAAGACCGATAGCAGAAAAATCGTTGCTATTTGGTACTTTTTATGACAAAAATCTTTGCAGTCTCCCATAAAATCACTCCTTTTTATTTAAATTAAAAGTATTATATCCTAAATTATCTGAAAATTCTATCAAAAACTTATTTTGTAACAAAATTGTAATATTAATCACTCTTCTCATGTAATTTAAACATAAAGAAATTTAATCTCGATTAATACAAGACTAAATTTCTTTATTAAATAATTACTTTCCATTCAATTACTCATTAAGCAAAAACCTTACTAATCACGGTCATAGAATAGTTCATGTGCTTTTATAGTAGATTGAAACTAGAATAGTACACCTCTACTTCTAAAACATTGTTAGAAATCGATTTGACTGTCCTGATCGATTTGTCCTATTCTTATTTCATTTTACTATAATCGTGAATTAAGCATTTCAGGAACTGTGACAAACGTAACCGTACAATAACGAAGTCTATTGAAAAATCTCCAGATTAGTGAACTTAGCGATAGTTCCTAATCTGGAGATTTCTTATTTTCACCTTTCTTGTACAACTTTAGTCCATGGTAAATAAGCCTCTAAAACCTCTTTGTTTACGAGAGTTTCCTCGTTTGGAAGACATTCTAGAAGATAGGATAGATATTTCTCGCTATGTAATTGATGACGTTTAGCTGTTTCCAACAAGCTCATAATAATAGCTCTTGCTTTAGCTCCTTCAAAACTTTGAGAAAACAACCACCCTCGCTTTTTAAAATTTAGCTTAGGCTAAAAGAGTCCACTGGACTCTTTTACTCCGTCCCATTTTAGCGTGACTACCACGCTTTGTTCTATCTTTCTTCATATTTAAATAATATCAAAACCAAGCATTAATTTCAATGATAAATAAGTAAACTCATGGCTTTTGAGTAAAGAAAAAAGCTTAGAATGAACTAAGCTTTTTAAAAACGAATCGTTTCACGTGTTTTCTCATATGAGGTAACAAAGCGATTGGTTACACCAGGCTCTGCCACTTCCAATGCTTGAGAAATCTTGTCAAATGAAGCGTGATAATCAAATTCTTTTTCAAAAATATCTAAAGCTTCGTTAAATGCTTCTTGAATGCGTTCATCAAATGAGCGATAGCGGTTAGAATATTGCAAGAGTTGCTCTGTTAAGGTTGCATATTGTACAATATTATAAGTTTCCATTTCTAAAGCTTCCATATCATTCGTTGCAATTTCAAGAACTCGGGTAACAGATTCAATGTTAATCATTTTCTGTTCTAACTCAACCATTAAATCCTCGGTATTATTGCTTGCCGTAAAGAATAATTTCAAGAAAGTTTGTGGAATACCTGGCAGATTGCGTTTTTCCATGTATCGCTTGATAGTATGGAGACGATTGACATAAACATTGGACTTTTGACGTGCATTGATATCATCTTTCTCAATTTGTGTCAGGCGCTCACTAACTGAAATTTGCTCATCTTCAATATCTTTTAGTTGAGTTTGTAAATCCTCAAGATTTTCTTCAAGAACTGAATAAGCTTGGGTTGGTTCTTCTTGATTTGAAGTTACCTCAACAATAGCTGCCTCAAAACTCTCTAATTCTGTCTGAATACGACGAACATGGCTTGCAGCTGTCTCAGGAAGTAAATAGGTCTTGTTCAAACGTGCAATATCTTCTCCCAATAAAGTATTATTCTCTTTCATATGTTGAAGGTAAGTTGGAAGAGTTGCAAGTAGATTCTCCACTACTTTCTGAGCAGCAATTTCTCGAGTAAAAATATCATACAAAGCATTGATTTCCTCTTGTGCCTGTCCATTCTCATATTCGGCATTATCCAATTCCAACTGGCGAATATTCTCTTGGTTTTTCTTGAATGCTTCATAAAGCAAGTGGAAACGTGCTTCAATATCCGTTTCAACAAAATGATAATTAGCATCAATTAGTTTACGATAACCGGCTTCCAAATCCTGTAATTGATCTGGCAATTCTGTAGAAAGCGTCGTAACCAAGGCTGGAACACGATCCACAATATGACTTAAGGCCAAAATGTGATTTTCTGTATTATCCAAAATCACTGCGGCTTCCACAGGGTCACCCGATGAATTCAAGGTTACAAATTGTGAAAATTCAGATTGGATATTTTCTAATTGTTTTTCAATTTCATCCAAGGCTTGACCATACTGTTCTGAATTTTCAGCAACTCTATGCTGAAGTTCCTCAAATAAATCCAAAGCATGAAGAACACGACCACTATTTTTAGATTCTTGCTTCTCTAAGTCTGCCAAAGCATTGCGAATTTCAGCAATATCTTCTTCAATCAAAGTAATTTGACTCTCAATTTGGTCAATTTGATGACTGGCCTTGAGAAAACGAAATGAATGGTTATAGCCTTCTGCTTCAAAGAGATTATTTTCAATATCGGCAAAAGAGTTGAGAGATAAATCGACCCATTTTTGATTCCATTCACGGAAAGCCACTTGACTTTGTCCAATCAAGTGCATATTTTTTACAGCTTCTACTTCATCATTTACTGGAAGATTGTATAGTTCTTCTTTTCTTTCTTCTAGCGCCTCTAATCTCCCCTCGTTTCGCTTACGTAGAAAGATTGCTACTACATAAGCCAGAACTAAAATGACTGCAATTGCAACCATTAAATAAATTAGTTGTCCATTAGACATATCAAACTCCTTTTTTACTTGAAACAATCGTAACGATTATATCATATTTTTTAGACCAAGGGAACTACTTCTCCCTATTTTTTAGACATCAAGTGTACTATAGACAGCATTTTCTTCGATAAACTCACGACGAGGCTCTACTCGATCCCCCATCAACATATCAAAGATTTTATCTGCTTCTGCAGCATCATCTACAGAAACTCTAGCCATCAAGCGATGTTCGGGATCCATGGTTGTTTCCCACAGCTGATGATCGTCCATTTCACCTAGCCCCTTATAACGCTGAATAGTCGGTTTGGTACGACCTTCACTATAACGGGCTAAAGCTTCTTGGAGTTTGATTTCTTGATCTGCACCCGGCTGGATATATTCTTTAATCTCGCTTCCAACCTTGACACCATAGATTGGTGGTTGGGCAATATAAACATAACCAGCTTCTAGGATTGGTTTCATATAACGATAAATCAAGGTTAAAAGAAGGGTACGAATATGGGCTCCATCGACATCGGCATCGGTCATCAAAACGAGTTTTTGGTAACGGGCTTTTGAAACATCAAATTCTGCACCAAATCCTGTTCCCATCGCTGTGAAAAGACTACGAATTTCTTCGTTAGCTAGAATCTTATCCATACTTGCCTTTTCAACGTTCAAAATCTTACCGCGAATTGGAAGGATAGCCTGGAACTCACGGTTACGACCAGATTTAGCTGACCCACCAGCTGAGTCTCCTTCGACGATGAAGAGTTCTGTTTCAGCAGGATTGTTAGAAGAACAGTCTGCTAGTTTCCCTGGAAGGTTGGAAATTTCCAAACCAGATTTTTTACGAGTAACTTCACGCGCACGCTTGGCAGCCACACGAGCCTTAGCAGCTAAAATCCCTTTTTCCACGATACGCTTAGCAATCTGTGGATTTTCCATGAGAAAATCAGAGAAGGCATCACTGAAGAGGCGATTGGTAATCTTGACCACTTCGCTGTTTCCCAGTTTGGTCTTGGTTTGTCCTTCAAACTGTGGATTTGGGTGTTTAACTGAAATAACTGCAGTTAATCCTTCACGAACATCTTCTCCTGTCAGGTTGTCTTCATTGTCTTTAAGCAATTTATTCTTGCGAGCATAATCATTGATAACACGAGTCAATGCCGTACGGAAACCTTGCTCATGCGTTCCACCTTCATGGGTATGAATATTGTTGGCGAAACTCATGACATTTTCATGGTAACCTGTTGTGTACTGCATAGCTACTTCAACTGTGATATCATCCATCTCACCGTCTGTGTAGATTGGTGTATCAAAGATAACATCCTTATTCTCGTTGATATATTCAACGTAACTAGCAATCCCACCTTCATAATGGTAATGCTTGGTTTGTTCCAAACCTTCACGCTTATCTGTGATAGAGATTCGAAGACCACGATTTAGAAAGGCCAATTCTTGAATACGCTTATTTAATTTATCAAAATCAAAGGTTGTTGTTTCCGTAAAGATTTCTGGGTCCGGTGTGAAGTGAACTGTTGTTCCCGTTTTATCCGTATCTCCAACCACCTCAAGGTCTGCAACAACATGACCACGACGGTATTCTTGGTAATGAATTTTACCGTTTTTGTGGACATGAACATCTAATTGAGTGGAAAGGGCATTAACTACTGATGACCCCACTCCGTGAAGACCACCCGAGACCTTGTATCCACCACCGCCGAATTTTCCTCCAGCATGAAGAACCGTAAAGACTGTCTCAACAGCAGGTCGGCCTGTTTTTTCCTGAATATCGACTGGGATACCACGCCCATCATCAACAACTGTAATCGAATCATCGGGCTCAATAAAGACTTGAATATGGCTAGCAAATCCTGCCAAGGCTTCATCAATTGAGTTATCAACAATTTCCCAGACTAGATGGTGAAGACCTTCTTTTGAGGTCGATCCGATATACATCCCTGGACGCATACGAACAGCCTCTAAACCCTCTAAAACTTGAATTTGACTGGCATCATAATCTTGTGCCTGCAGATTTTTGATTTCTTCTGTCATCTTATTCCTTTTTCTTACATGTCTAATACTTGTCTTAAATTCACGATACTGGTAAACAAGTGGGTATCCAATCCTGCAGCTTGACCTGCTTCGATATCAATCGGCCGATCACCAATTACAAGACCAGAGCTAATCTGATACTTTTCTCTTAAATAAATCATGGACTCAGGATCTGGTTTTCTCTTAAAGCCTGAGTTAGAAGTCACTACTTCCGTAAAATAAGCTGCTATAGAGGTTTTTTCTAAAATTTCCAAGACCTGATCATTTCTGTGAGAAACTAAGAAATGACGCCCACCTTGATTTGAAATGTCCTCCAATAAGTCAGAAACTCCATCAAATAAAATCGGGTGTTCAAGCTCTCTGGCTTCATTTTCCTTGTACTTTTCTAAAAAATGCTCTAAGTTGGGAGCGAATGTCCCAATTGCAAAATCAGTAGAAACCTTTAAAGCTTGATAGACACTGTCATGGTCTTGTCTGATACCATACAGTGCCAATGTTTCAACAAATGCAGCTGTTGAAGTTTCATAATTATCCAGTAAAGTTCCACCTAAATCCCAGATATAATCGTGATATTTCATAGCTTTCATTATACCATTTTTTCGTTAAAAAAGCGATGATTTCCCTGAGTTTTCCACATAAAAAAACGAGAGGTTAACTCCCGTTTTATTGATTTTTACCAAAGACATCTCGATAGAGCATTCCAGTTCGTAACCCCTCTGCGTCTCCTCCTAATTGCTCTACCAACTCGTAGGCAAAGGCAAGGGCTGTCGAGGGACCTCGACTGGTTGTCAAATGACCATCTACCACTACTGTTTCCTTGACATATTGACCATCAAGGATTTGCTCTTGAACACCATCATAACAAGTGTACTGCTTGTTTTTCAATACCCCTGCTTGATTGAGGGCAATTGGAGCCGCACAAATGGCTGCCAGTTTCTTTCCTTCTTGCTCGAAGCTTTTCAATTCTTGAATCAAGGCCTGATTATCGCGCAAATGTGCAGAACCAGGCATCCCTCCAGGAAGGACAATCATGTCATAATCTGATAAATCACCATCAAAGACACGATCTGCTGTGACTTGGATTGCATGTGAACCCGTCACTTGCTCTTCAAAACCAACCATATCACAAGTGATATTTGCCCGACGCAAAACATCCACAACTGTCAAAGCTTCAATTTCTTCAAAGCCCTGAGCTAACATAACTGCTACTTTATCCATGATTTTCTCCTTATTTGATTCGTTTTAATACAACCTTTTTCCGCTTGAATCGGACTTTTCCACTCTTTTCTTCAGCTAGATTAGTCTGGTAACTCATCGATAAAAGCAAACCAACACCAATCAAGTTACTGATAATAGCCGATCCCCCTTGCGAAATAAAAGGCAGAGGAATCCCAGTCAAAGGAAGCAAGCCCGTCACAGCTCCGATATTCTCAAAGATGTGGAAGAGTAACATCATAATCAAACCTGTGGAAATATAGCTGTAGAACTGGTTATTTGATTTGAGAGTAATCTTCAACATACGGTAAATCAACATGAGGTAAAGGACAATAACCAGGACAGAGCCAATAAAGCCAAAATCTTCTGCAATGACCGTGAAAATCATATCTGACTCACGAACTGGAATAAGCAGATTTGAAGTATTAAAACCTTGGCCAAATAAACCACCGCTCCCAATGGCAATCTGCCCTTGAGCCTGCTGGTAAGTCGTTGTTTGGGCAAACTCAAAGGGATTGAGCCAAGCCAAAATCCGATTGATTTGGTAGGTCGGCATTCCAATCTGGTGAAGAAAAGCTCGTCCGTCCTTGCTAATAAAGATGGCTAAGAAACCAGCAACTCCTGTTACAGCAGTCACAAATACTGGGATAATAATTTTCCAAGAAACCCCTGATAATAAAACGATTCCTGAGAAAATGGCTACAAAAACCAAAGCCGTCCCTAAGTCACTTTGAAGTGCTAAAAGAACTAGGACTGGAATAGTAAAGAGAATCATCCAAAAAATTAACAAAAAGTCCAGCGGAACCGTGCGTCTCCATTCCTTATGTTTTTTGGTAAACTGGACAATGACACGAGCCAACATGAGGATATAGGATATCTTCATAAATTCTGACGGCTGGAACAAGGTAACACCATTTACCGATACCCAGTTTTTGGCACCCGTTGATGCAACTAGGCTTGGATTATAAAAGACAATTGGCAAGACCATGAGTCCCAAGCCTAAAATATACAGAAAGGGGGTTACTTTCCAAAGAAATTCTGTATTAAAGAGCATGACCACAAAACCAATCACAAGCCCCAAGGCAATCCAGGCGACCTGCTGCCCTAAAATGGGCAGAATATTGTTTGGATAATCATGACTAACAGCTATATAGATAGCCACCACGCCAATAACCAGTAGAAAAAATACTGGCAATAGCAAACTATAATCGACTCTTGAGTCGAGAGAACGTTTCATATACACTAACCTTATACTTTCATACAATACTATTTATCAAAGTTCATTTAAAAATTTATCAACAGCTTCATCAACTTCGGATCGAGAGACGGTTTTAACAGTCGCTTCTTTTGCTAGAGAAGTCACTATTTGCTTGCCGTATCGTTTTCCGACAATTCTCCTATCCAAAATAAGAGTTAAAGAACGTTGGTGTTCACGTCTCATACTTCTTCCCAAAGCCTGTTTTAAACGAATAATAGCCATTGGCAATTGATAATCATAAAAGGCATTTTTCCCTTCTTGAATTAGTTCCTGATTGATCTTTTTCGTCAAGGGCTCTTGAGGATTTTGGAAAGGAAGTCTTGGTACAACTTGAATTACAAAAGGATGACTTGAAAAATCAACTCCTTCCCAGAAACTTGCTGCGCCAAGCAGGATTTGTTGTTCACCTTTTTCAAAGCGTTTCTTTAGCTGATGAACATCCCCATTTTTATACTGGGCCAAGTGGCTAACTGGAAGTAAATCCGATACTGCTAGAAGCATGTCTTTAGCGGTAAAGAGAACCAAAATCGGTTGCTGGAAAGCTTGAACTCCCATCAGTAAATCAGCTACCTCTTGGGCATAAACTTCTAAGGAAGTTTCTGTTACTAGAGGAAAATCTTTGACCAAGACCACTTCTTGATCCTGTTTTTTACAAGCTTCAATCTTAACAAATTTAGCTTCGGGATAGCCTAACAGGTCTGCCAAAGAAACTCTTTGACTAATCTCAAGAGTGGCCGACACTCCCAAGACTTGACATGAATCAGGCACTAAGGAAGATAGAAGAATACGGCCTGATTTCGTAGAAGAAATCTGAATTTTCTTTTGACTCGTTTCAGTTGCTTCAAGCCAGTAATCTCGGTCAGCTGTAAAATAGCGAACCAGCTCCTCAAAGCCTTCTACCTCTAATTCTGAAAAATACTGATGGAGATTGACCAGAGAATCTAAGATATTTTTCCTAGATTTTCCAGACTGAAATTGTTCTATCAAGTAGAAGCACTCAAAGCGAATACTTTCTAGTATTCGTTGTTGGACCTTATTTTGCTCCTCCAGTAGAGCCTTATCAAGCAAATTGATAATAGACTGGATATCGTAGGTCTCTTGAAGCAGATTTTCTAGAGCTAACAAAATCTTTTGAACTTCATCAATAATCAATAAACGGTCACTGACAAATTCAGGATTATCTTCCAGTCTAGTTACAAGATAGGCATGATTGGTCACTAAAAGCTTGCAGGTTTGTGCCCTTTCTTGACTACGTTTCCAAAAATCTTCCGTCACAAATAAGCTATGAGATGATAAATTCCCATCATGACAAAGATCTGTCAGAAAATGTTGGTAACGGTAGAGTTGCCCAATTTCATCCAAATCTCCTGTTTCTGTCTCTGTCAACCAGACCAAGAGTTGCATTTTAAAACGTCTAAATAAGCGATTTTCATCATTTTCCTGCAAGGAACGATAAAAGGTATCCAACTTCAGATAATTGTGTGGTCCCTTTAAAGAATGAATATCTGTATGAAATACTTCCTTGAGACGTTTACCTTCTTCTTCCATGATTTGATTTTGAAGAATCTTTGTCGGAACACTAAGGACAATCTGACGATTTTCCACTTGGGACAAAGCGGGTAAGAGATAGCCATAAGTTTTCCCAATCCCAGTCGGCGCTTGAATCAGAGAGACAGGCTCATCTTTCAATAGCAAGCCAACCTCTTTAGCAAAACTTTCTTGTTCCTCCCTCACTTCAAGGTTCAACAAAGAAATATTTTTAGAAAAATCTTGAGATAGTTTTCGTAGCTCCAGGGGAGCTGTAGTTTTCTTGAAATACAGTCCTTGAACTTGGACCAAGTTTGGTGAACTCAGGATAGATTGACTTCGATAAATTTCTTCAATAACCAGATAGGACTCATATAAGAGAGCATCAGCCATTTCCAGCAAGCGTTCCAAGAGACCTTTAGGAAGCTGGGTCATCTTTTCCCGTAAAAAAAGAAGTAATTCTGCTGTAGCTTGGGCATCTGAAAGGGCTGTGTGTGCGTGTTTAAGAGGAATTCCTAATTCTCGACACAAAATCGGCAAGCTATATTTTTCCAGTTCAGGGAAAAAGACCTGGGCCAATTCGACCGTATCAACACGAGGGTTTCTTAGTTCATAGCCTTCAAAAAATAAATTTTCCGCCAAGAGATTAGCATCAAACTGAACATTATGGGCTACAAAAATCCCATCCTCCACCAAGTCAAAGATTTTTCTGGCAACTTGCGAAAAATCAGGCGCTTGTGCCAGACGTTGATCAGTCAGTCCTGTCAGTTCTTTGATATGAGCATCCAAAGGTTCATGTGGATTGACATCCGTCGTATAGTGATCGACGATTTTTCCATCCTCAATCACAACAATTCCCACTTGAATAATTTTAGCCTTACTACCTGTGCTAGTTGCCTCTAAATCCACCACAACATAGCGATTACCAATCGTTTTCATTATAAAAAATTATACCAAAAAAAGGGCCATTTGGCACCTGCAAACATAGGATAATTTTCAAACTCGAGAAGGTTACTTGTATTAAAAATTCCAGCAAACAGAGCATCCTAGCCTACTTATTTTTTGAAAATATTGGAGAAATACAAAAAATTGAGAGAAGAAATTTTAAATCTTCCTTCTCTCAACGAATCATTTGCTTTATTTAACCATATCAGGATCGTAATCATAAAATCCTGTATCAAGGAAACGGTTTTTAGGGTGAAGTTTACGAACTTCTTCATCCAGCAAGAAAGCTTGGTCATGGCTAAAGTTGCCCTCTTGGATCAAGCTACGCGCTTGGATAAAGAGTTTTGCAATCTCAACAAAGTTCTGACCAGGAGTGTAGAGCCCTTCTAGTTTCCAGTGAGTAAAACCATGCTCTACCAATTCTGTCAATTTGGTCATCAAATCAAGGTCATTGTTGGCAAAGATGTGGGTCCTATGATTGTCTTCAAAAATGGAATAGTGACTCTCAGGATCACTTGGCTCAGACAAGAAAAGGTCACGCTTGCGAGTCTTTTCATCATCGATATGTGTAAAGTTATAGTAATTTTGCAAGAGCGGACGTTTAGAATGATGGATGACACTGGCACCGTAAACCAAAACTTCAGCAGGAATTTCCAAAATCTCTGGCATTTTGAAGAGTTCAGCCGATGGAATTTCACGCGCCAAAACAGCTTCAGATGCGCCAGCCTTTTGTCCCCAGAAGTTAATCTGACGACTGCTTGTCACCATAGTTGAAGCATCGTAGATAGTCTTAAAGGAGTAACCATCGCGGTTGACTACGTAAAAGACACCTGCATCCCCAATCGTAATGTAGTCTGTCTTAATTTCTTCCAAAAAGTCTAAGAAAGGCTTGATACGATCCATCATATCTTGGTGCATGAGAGCATTGACCGCAACGATCAATTCCTTACCAGCATCATGAACCAACTTAGCGATTTCACGTAATTGGTCATAACTAAAGGTCGTTGGCAGACGAAGGCCAAAATCTTTCTCACCGACATAGATACGGTCTACGCCAGCTTCGAGTAGTTGTTCAACTTGTTCAATACTTTCAGCAGTTGCTGTAATGACAATCTTTTCCATAAGAAAAATTATACCACATTTCTCCAAAATCAGCCATGCTTTGAAAATGAAAAGGGACTTTATTCTTTTTGTAACCTTTCTGTAATAATTCTCTGCTGAAAAAATGATAAAATAGGTATGTACTGTTAAGGAGAGAATAATGCCCGCAAGAAAATTACAATCCTATGAGGTAGACTATCAAGAAGAATTAAACCAACAACTTCCTCATTATCAAGCTTATACACCTGAAGCACAAGCTGATAGCAATCTCAAAGAAATTTTATTTTTTGTTAATATCGCTGTTTTTTGTATCTGTATTGCTATCTTTAGTTTTATCTTTTTAGCATTAAAATTATCAACTGCTCTTGCCTTTGCCGCAGCAATCGGATCCAGCTTACTTGTTTTAAAAGTTCAACGGTCTATTATCAAACGAAAACGTAGAAAATAAATCCAAAAGAGTCTGGGACAAAAGGATTTTGATTTTAGGAATTCTTTATTATAAGTTTTTAAAATCGATAGATTAGACAAAAAAGCGAACAAAACAGAATTCTGAGTGTCAGATAACTTGTTTTGTTCGCTTTTTATATTTAAGGTTAGACTTTTGCCCCAGACTCTTTTTATTTTTTCTTTTTCGATGGTGTGTGGATGGCAATCTTCACTTCAAAGATTGTTCCCTTGGGTTTATTATCTTTAACAGTAATGGTTCCTTTAAGCGCATCTACAATTTGCTTGGCCAGAGATAATCCTAAACCGAAACCACCTTTTTGACGAGTTCTAGCCTTGTCCACTCGATAAAAACGATCAAAAATTTTCTTTTTATCTTCTGTCGAAATACCGACTCCATTATCAGAAACCAGTAAATACAGATTGCGATCGGTCGCCGAGATAAGAAAATCAATTTCACCATCCTCTTCAGTATACTTGACAGCATTATCAAATAGGATAGTCATCAACTGCTTCAAGAGAAGCTGGTCTGTGACAATCGGACGATGGATACGATTTTCAAAACGGAAGACACGATCATTTTCCGAAGCAATCATCTCATAGTTTGTGAAAGTCGTATTGAAAAAACTAGTTGGAACTTCTGCAAGCTCCGGCTTAATCCCATCATCTCTCCGAGCTAAGTTCAGCAAGTTTGTCGTCAAAAAACGCATATTTCGGACTTCTTCCAAACTCGATGCAATACTTTCGCTCACATCCATAATGGTAGCTTCTGGCTTACGGAAAAGGGTCTCTAAGCGATTTTGCAAAACTGCAAGTGGAGTCCGTAACTCATGACTGGCATTTTCCACAAAGGACTGCTGCTTCTGCATGCTCTCAAGCAGGGGTCGAACACTAACCCGAGCTAGATAAAGACTTGCAAGCAAAGACAAAATCCAGAAACTTACCATCACAACGACAATCAATTGCTCATGCTTTTGACTGGCCTGCTCCAACTGACTGGTATTTATCAAGACAGCAGCATACTTGATATTGGTTGAAACCGAACTGATATTGGTTTCCATCAAAATCATGCGATAGATTTCTTCCTGCCCATAGCTATTAAAAACCTGAATCTGGTAGATATGGCCTAGTTCTTTTTTCTCTAACCTAATCTTATCCAAGCCCAAAAATCGATTTCCAGAAAGAAGTTGAGTAAAGTCCTTATCAAAGAGAATGACTTCCGTATTGGAACTGACATTAGGTTTTATTTCTACTTTACTAGCGTCCGCCCTAGCATTTTCTAAATCTTTAATCTCTTCTGTTGCCCTATTCACTGCCAGTTGAATAACTGCTTGAGGATTTTCACTTAGTACGTGGAGCTTATCATCCACTGAAGTATAGAGACTCGAGTGCATGACCTGTAAAATAATCAGAGTCATGGTAGAGAAAATCAGAGTGAAGACACCAAAGTTGCGGATAAAATAACTAAAATCATCCGCATACCATGTTTTTTTTAGTTTACTGAACATCTTTTAAAATATACCCAACACTGCGCAAGGTTTGCAAATTATCTGCAAAAGTGGTTCCTTTTAATTTCTTACGGACTTTTGAAACATAAACTTCGACAACTGAAATCGTTGTGTCACTATCAAATCCCCATAGACGATCAAAAATCTGCGTCTTAGGCAAAATAACATTTTGATTTTGAAGGAAATAAACTAGTAAATCGAACTCTTTCCCCAGCAATTCGACTGGAGTATCTTCAACCTTAACGGTATTTGTTGATAAATTGATGAGAATATCTCCATAAGATAGCGTATTTTCATTAAACTTGCCTGAACGTTTGAGAAGGGCCTGAATCCGCATTTTGAGTTCTTCTAGGTAGAAAGGCTTGGTCAGATAATCATCCGCTCCCAGTTCAAATCCATGTCCCTTGTCATCCAAACTTTCCTTGGCGGTCATGATCAGAACTGGTGTCGTAATTCCCTTTTCACGCAATTCTTTTAAGACTTGGAAACCATTTTTTTCTGGCAACATCAAATCGAGCAAAATCAAGTCATAGACACCACTTTCAGCTTCGTAGAGACCTTCTTCACCATCAAATACCTGCATAACATCCGCAAAATCGTCTAAAAAGTCAAATACTGAATTTGACAGACCTAGGTCATCCTCAACCAATAAGATTTTTATCATGAGAAACTCCTCCTTATTAAAACCATTATACCAAATTTGCCTTAAAAAAAACTCAACTCTCTGCATTTTACATGAGATAGCTGAGTTTTCTTTTTATTTTAGGCTTATTTATGCATTTCCGTATTGAAGAACAACTGCTTCGACTGCAGCTTTTTCACGGTTAATCAAGTCAACACGCGCTGCAATTTCCTTGATTCCCATGCCGATGTTACGGCTAAGAGCAAGGTCAGAAAGTTGTGGCTCAAAGAATTCCTTGTACTCTGCCAAGCGTTGCTGAGTCTTAAATACATGAGCAGGAAGGATAACAAAGCTATCAAAGCTCATATCTCCACCAAGGGCTGCCTTAATCCAAGCCCAGTTTTCACGCGCCCAAGACCAAGCTGTTTTCTGAGTTGCTTGATGAGCTAGGAATTGGTAATACCAAGCAGACAAGTCCTGTGGTTTGACCACAAATTTGTCCTTCCAAGCAGCAATCAAGTTTTGGATATTATCCGCATCTGTACTGTATGCAAGAGCTGCTGCCAACTGGCGTTTAAAGACAGCATCTGTTGCGTGAGTATAAGTATCAAGATAAAGTGCTAACAAGTCTTTAGTCTCATGATGTTTCATCTCATTAATCAGAACTTGTGAGCGAATAGCTGCTGGGAGTCCTGCAAGATTCTCCTTGTGTGTTGCGAAGATTTGGCTAGCGACTTGACTAGCTTCTGCATCATTTGAGCGAATCATCATCGAAACAGCCAGCTGACGAACCAATTCATCCTCATCTGATTCTCCGTCTTTAGCTTCAAAACCAAGACGGTCATAATTATGACGAGCCAATTTAGCAACCAGTCCTTTGAAGGCTGTTTCAGCATCCGTTCCTTCATCAATAAAGCGCTCAAGGGCTGAAATCACTTGAGAAACAGCTGAAACCACCAGATAAGACTCTTCCTTAGCAAGTTTATCAAGAACTGGAAGCAAGTCTGCATAAGAAATGTGCCCTGCCTCAGCCAACAAACGACGTTCTTGAACAATTTGCAGTTTGCTTGTGTTATCAAGTGTCTCTAGCTCAGCAAGAACAGCTTCTAACAAGTCTCCTTGATAGTCGGTAATATAGTGGGCAGTATTTTCAGTGTTGAGACGAAGAGCTCCTTCATTTTCAGCAAGAAGAGCTGCGTAGCCAGGGATTTCGATACTTTCAGTTTCGAGTGTATCAGGCAAGCCTTTCCAGTTGCTATTGAGTGGCACCACCCAGAGACGGTTCTTGTCTTCGTTCTCACCGATGAAGAATTGTTTTTGTGAAATCTTCAAGACATCATTTTCAACTTTGACAGTAAGAACTGGGTAACCAGGCTGTTCCAACCAAGAATCCATGAAGGCTGCGACATCACGTCCTGACGCTTGACCAAGGGCATCCCAAAGGTCACTACCAATGGTGTTGCTGTATTGGTGTTTTTCAAAGTAGGCGTGCAAACCTTTAGCAAAATCAGCATCTCCTAGCCAACGGCGAAGCATGTGCATGAGACGGCTTCCTTTGGCATAGACGATAGCGCCGTCAAAGAGTGTATTGATTTCATCTGGATGTTTAACTTCGACGTGGACAGACTGAACGCCATCAGTAGCGTCACGTTCAAGAGCAAGAGGTACTCCACCTGTTTGGAAATCTTCAAAGATATTCCAGCTTGGTTCGATGGTATCCACACAGACGTATTCCATCATATTAGCGAAACTTTCATTGAGCCAAAGGTCATCCCACCATTTCATAGTCACGAGGTTCCCAAACCATTGGTGAGCCAATTCATGGGCCACAACAAGGGCAACTTGTTGACGGCTAGCAAATGTAGAGTTCTCATCGACAACCAAGTAAACTTCACGGTAGGTCACCAGACCCCAGTTTTCCATAGCACCAGCTGAGAAGTCAGGAAGGGCGATGTGGAGAGATTGAGGAATTGGGTACTTAACTCCATAGTAATCTTCGTAAAACTCGATAGAGCGAACAGCGATATCCAGTGAGAAATCAAGATTTGAAAGTGGATGTGCTTTGGTTGAGTAGACACCTACCAGGGTACCATTTTTAGTTTTAGCGGTCACCCCTTGCAAATCACCAGCAACAAAGGCCAACAAGTAAGAAGACATGCGAGGTGTTGTCTCAAACTTCCAGATACCTGTTTCCTTACGGTTTTCAACATCGATTTCTGGCATGTTTGACAAGGCCAATTCACCTTCTGCTTGGTCAAAGCGAAGAGAGAGGTCAAAAGTTGCTTTGGCTTCAGGCTCATCCACACATGGGAAAGCTTCGCGCGCAAAATGGCTCTCGAACTGAGTAGACAAGACCTCCTTCTTGACTCCATCAACTGTATAATAAGAAGGGTAAATCCCTGTCATGTTGTCTGTAATTTTACCAGAAAAGGCAAGAACCAATTCAACTTGACCAGCCTCAGCCAATTCGATATGAAGGGCTTCATTGTCATGGTCAACTGTAAATGGACGAGCTTGACCTGCAACTTCTACAGAGGTGATTTCCAAATCTTTTTGGTGGAGGGAGATGCAGTCACTCTGTGCTTGACCAGTGATGGTCACTTTCCCAGAAAAAGTCTTGGTCTCACGACTCAAATCTAAAAATAAATCATAATGTTCAGGAACAAATTGCTTAATAAAATGTTCAACTGCTTGCATAGTTTTCTCCTATTCTAAGTTTAAGAGCTGCTGCTCTTCTTCAAACAAACTTATTATATCATATTTTGCTTGAGAAAAAAGGATTGGACAGCGATTTCCAAAACTTTCTTCCTTCTAATAGTCTACAGTGGGTAGACCTTGCGAAATTCTTCTAAAACAACCTTGCTTTCAGGTGTAAAAGTCAATCCTGCTTCACCCAAGCAGTCTCTGAAAAAATCCTCATGAACCTGGCGCCAATAGGCAAGTGATTTGTCTCCCTCACCTTCCTTAAAGGCATGTTGCGCAGAAACTTGATTGAAGAGTTCAACAGAAACCTTTGTAATTTCGACAATGCAGACAGACTGATTTTGACTATCTAAAATGATATCGAAGGTCCCTACTTGGGGAAGTGGTTCGTCTTCTAGTACATAGAGGTCATAGGCTGATGCTGTTCTGTCTTTTTTCCTTTAAACACCAAATCCGCTAAAAGATCTGGTTCAACTCCAAAAGCCCAAGCATCGATTTCATCTCCGATCAAAGGATTGATTTGCTTGTATTTATTCCACATTTCTTGCGGTATCATGGGTACTCCTTTGTAATTTTTTACTTTCTTCTTTTATGTGTTTAAGATGATCTGGATGGTCAATCTCTAAATCAAAAATCTCTGGAATAGAACTGTAGTGGATAATGCACTTGATCCCCAACTGATTCATTTTTTGTATGAAAGAAGTATTCAGATAGCCTGCTACAGCAAAATCAATCTTGTTCTTTCTTGCTTTATCCTGCATATCTCTTAGCATATCTAACATTATTGGACTTTCCATATCATGCCATTGACTGTTTCTCATAGTCGCAAAAACAAAGGAAGTCAAATCATTCATTCCAACTACAATCTTTGAAATGCCCGTTTCCAGTATACTAGATAAGTCAAAATACGCTGACGGTAATTCAATCATCGTTCCGACTTTCCCAGTAAAGCCATACTGACGCAATACTGTAATAGCTTGTTTTAATTGGTCGGCATCATTGACAAAAGGAAAGATAAGAGATAGATTGGAGTTGGTTTGATAAACTTCTGTAACGACATGTGCTTCAGCCTGAAATTCATCCAAACACGCCAGTAAACGCCTAGTTCCTCTATAGCCAAACAAGGGATGCCCTTCGTCAAAAAACTCTTTAGTCCCCACTAAACAATTGGCTTCTGTATTCGTTAATTCAGTAAAACGATACCAAACTTCTTCATCTGAGTACAGGGAGCAGATAGTCTCTAGATAATCTTTTACAAATTGCTGACAACTTGCTAATATGATGTTTTGATTAAGCTCTCTCAACAAATATTCCCCACGAATCATGCCGACGTGGTGAAATAATTAGGGGTAAACTTTTTCAAGAATTTTTTCGCCACTAAGGGCAAGTTGATTTTTCATAGCCATTCACCTCGTCTTAAAAGATACAATATCATATATAATTATCTCAAAATTTCCTCTAGTTCAAAAGATTCATAAGGTTCAGATAACTCATATCCTAAAAATTCTGCTACTTTTTTGGAAGCCTCATTATGAGCATCCCAAAGTGGAAACATATCTCTATTTAAACTCTCTAGAATCATTGCAGCACCAAGCTTTTTAGCAAATCCATTCCCTTGTTCGTTTGGTCTAGTTGCAACTTCCACTTCAACTGCTTTACGGTAAACTAACCCTGAGGAAATCCCAGCAATCAGTTCATTATTTTTAAGAATCACAAAGCCAAATCCACCTTTTAAAACAAAATCCTGATAGGACTCAAAATCCCCCTGTAAATCCTGTGACCATTCTTCCGTAGAAAAGCAGTTATAAATATGATTATCAATAGGCACAATATTGTAACCTTCCTCTAAATGAGTAACTAGATTATTTAAAAATTCAACTTGAAAATTTGCCTTATCTTTAAAAGAATAGCGAGTAAAAGAATTTAGCCCCACTTTTCGATGCAGAAAATCTTGCCAATTAGTATTTTCTGAAATAATAATCTTATAATCTAAACCATATTTTCTAACAAAATCTTCCCAAAATCTGGAATCCAACTCCCCTGCTAGGTATAGAAAATTCCCAACATCATAAAAGCTTGTTGTCCTATCATTGTTTCGGTAGACAGTTCCAATTTGAGATTTAAGACCATAGAGAACCATATTTTTCTTCCATGTTTTAAATAGTTCCATTATCCCTCTACTTCACCTTCCAATTCATGTAAGAAGTCTTGTCCAGTTCTGGAAATCCTAATAATTCAGACTTAACCTTCGAGACTAATGGCGATGCATTTTCTTCTGTAATCTCTTGAATATCCATCCAAATATATCCAAGTGAATCATTCGCACCATCAGACACAGCTTCCGAAGTCGTAACTTGAGGTGCACTCTCATTCATTTCAACATCATACAAGGCCATGACATGGTGAACCATAAAATTTGTTAACTCTTCTCTGACGAAAACATCGTAGATTCGAGGATTAGAGTAGCTTCTAACAGTAAATCCCGTCTCTTCCATAACTTCTCTAGTCAGCGTTTCCGTCAGTCCTTCACCAAGTTGCTGACTGCCTCCAGGTAGATCATACCGATGTTGATAAGGGCCTCTCGTTTTTTCAATGCAGAGTAACTTCCCATTTTCTAAGCAAACAGCGTAGACTCCAAAGTGTCTTTTGATTTCCATCCAAATCCTCCTACTTCAAAGACCAGCCACCATCTATTGTCAGAATTTGACCCTGCATGACAGATACCTTACCACTGGCCAAAAAGAGACTGACTTCTGCCACTTCCTCTGGTTCAATCCAGCGCTTGATTGGTGTTTCACTAGCAACCCAGTCAGCCAATCCACCTGGCTCAAAATCTGCAGAGGTCATAGCTGTCTTGACTGCTCCTGGAGCGATACCAAAGACCTGAATCCCAGCTTCAGCATAGTCTAGAGCCAACTGCTTGGTAAAGCCAGCCAAGGCATGCTTAGAGGAAGTATAGGCGTGACCACCTCCACCTGCTAGGCTAGAAGCAATGGAACACATATTGATGATGATTCCCTTTTTATTTTCCAGCATTTGTGTCAAATAATACCGAGTCAACTCAACAGGAGTCATGTAGTTAATTTCAAAAATCTCTTGAATGTCCTGCGCTGATTGTTCCAATAGGGTTTTATAATCATCCAAAACTCCTGCAGTATTACACAAAATATCTACCTGAGGACACCAGTCAAAAATAGGTTCCAAGTTCAAGGTCAAATCTCTCTGTAGAAAGTGGAAATCACCCTGTAATAGTGGATTTTCACCTTTATCCACTCCATAAACTTGAAAGCCCTTCTCTAAAAAGAGTCGAGCCTGAGCTAGGCCGATCCCTGAACTCACTCCCGTAATCAATACACGTCTAGTCATGCACTTCTACCCAATCTGTCGCCAAAACATCACAAGGTGTCGGGCTCCACATGGAAAAACCTTCTCCTTCTCCAGACACGTTGATTAGGAAATAAGGTGTCACTTCAAGTGCAAGCCCATTTTGCTCGATGGTATCAAAGAGTTGGACATAGTTTTCAGCACCTCCCCAACCAGTTCGTACATATTTTTTCTTAGCCTTTAAGCCAGGTAGAATTTCTTCAAATGTCATGTTTTTCTCCTTTAATGTCAATAATTCTCCCCTTCATTATAACAAAAAAACCGCTTTAAAACGGCTTTTTGACTGTGATTTATTTACATCTTCTTCTACTTACGGCAAATTATTCCCTGCAGCAAGATAAATTTCATACCATTCTTTTCTTGTTAAGCTAAAGTTTGCCGCTTGGCTAACTTCTCTCAAGTGCTTAGGATTTGTGGTACCTACAACTGCCTGCATTTTTGCTGGATAACGCAATATCCAAGAAATGGCAATAGTTGAAGAGGTTACTCCATATTTAATAGCTAAACGATCAAGTACTTGATTTAAAGCTTGAAATTTCTCATTTCCAACAAAATTCCCTTTAAAATACCCGAATTGTAAGACAGACCATGCTTGAATGACCACATCGTGTAATTTGCAATATTCAAAAATGCTGCCATCTCGCATAGCTGCTTGACTATCTTCCATATTAACATGAAAAGCTGATTCAAATCCTGGAGTAAAAGCCGCACTCAATTGTAGCTGATTAACAGCTAACGGCTGCTTGACATCTTTTTTAAGCAACTCCATCATCATAGGATTTTGATTAGAAACTCCAAAATCTCGAACTTTACCTTGTTTATAAAGGAGATCAAAGGCTTCTGCTACTTGGTCAGATTCCATCAAAGCATCTGGTCGATGAAGAAGCAAGCTATCTAGATGATCAATCTTCAATCTTTGCAAAATACCGTCTACTGATTTTATAATATAGTCCTTAGAAAAATCAAAATAGGTAAATTCTTCAATGCGAATGCCACATTTGGACTGAATCCACATCTCTTCTCTTAAATCTGGACGATTTTCTAGGACAAGACCTAACAGTTCTTCACAACGACCACGACCATAAATATCAGCCAAGTCAAAAGCATTGATTCCAACAGAAAGTGCTGTTTCTACAAGCTCTTCAACTTCTTTTACAGACTTATCTTTTATTCTCATCATTCCGAGAACAATTTCTGATAATTCTTTGTCATCTTGACCAAGAGTTATGTATCTCATCAAATTTTTCTCCTTTAATTTCTAACATTCTTCCCTTCATTATAACAAAAAACCGCTTTGCAACGGCTTTTTGACTATACTTCACTCCATTTTATCTTCTTAAACCCACGGAACAAGACAAAGATTCCAATAAAGAGGACAGCTAAAGGAATAATCTTTGTGAGGAAAACATTTGAAATGCCCATCCACTCATAATAACGGAGCAGAGAACCCACCACAAGATGGGCAACAATCATACTGACAAAGGGACGAAAGACCGCTTCTTTCCAATTCCAAATACTGATGACTAGAGAAAGCGTAAAGACAAGGAAACTGTCCCAGGGAGCAGGAAGATAAAAGGCTCCTTCTTGTACAAAACTTCCTATTCCTACATATCCCAGAACAACTAGCAGAACAAGAATCCCAACGACAATATAGGTGCCAATTTTCATTTTAGAAGAATCTTGGACTAAGCTCCAACGTAAGATTGTAGCCACAAGCCCAAAGCCAACTAGAAAAAGAAGAAGTTGCCCTAAAAACGTGAGCAAATTGACTGTTAAGAGAGGACCTTTAGAAAAATCGCCTAGTAGTTGATAGTAATGTAATACCGCCAGGACAAGAATTGGTGTTAAAAAGGACTCTTTGACCGAACTACGTGGTGCTTCCTTGAGCATCTCTTTCATTAATTTTTTAGGATTCTTACCTAAATAATCCTCTGCACTCATGCCATCTCGTTCTGCTTCTGAAAAATCTAACATCATCAAATAAATCTGCTCTCTGAGATAGTCTTCATCATAGAGAAATCCAGCAAGATTAAAACTTTCCCACAACTCCTCAAAATACTGCTGATTCTCCTCAGAAAACTCATGTAGCAAAGCGCTTGTTTCTTCGTAATACTTCATTTTCTTCATGGTTTAACCCCCATTCTTAATCCCTTCTACTTTTTGACTCAAATCGTCCCATTGTTGCCAAAAGACTGAGACACGCTCTTCTCCTTCTTTCATTAATGAAAAATACTTCCGATCTGGACCATCTGGCGACGGGCGCATGTCGCCTCTTATCCATTGATTTTTTTCTAACTTTTGCAACAAAGGATAAATAGTTCCTGGAACGATAGTATCAAATCCAGCCTCTCGCAAAGTCTGAACCAACTCATAACCATACCGCTCTTTTTGACCAATCATATCCAAAACACAACCTTCAAGAACACCTTTTAATAGCTGAGTTTCTTTCATCCCTTCTCCCTTCTAATCTATTTTGTAATACCTACTAGTAGCTTCAGCTATAGTATACCACTTCCACACTAGTTTGTAAAGCATAATAGTTGATACTCTTCGAAAATCTCTTCAAACCACGTCAGCGTCGCCTTAGGGTATATATGTGACTGACTTCGTCAGTTTCATCTACAACCTCAAAACTGTGTTTTGAGCTGACTTCGTCAGTTTCATCTACAACCTCAAAACTGTGTTTTGAGCTGACTTCGTCAGTTTCATCTACAACCTCAAAACTGTGTTTTGAGCTGACTTCGTCAGTTTCATCTACAACCTCAAAACTGTGTTTTGATACTCAATCATTTTCAAAAAGCAACCTTGTTCATTGTCTACTGACAGTGGACTTTAAAACGCTTTTTTCCAGTCCTTGAATAACTTCTTGAAGCTTATCAATGACGGCTTCCAATGTTTGGAAAACCTTGTTTTTAAAACCTCGTTTTCGAATTTCTTTCCAGACTTGTTCAATAGGGTTCATTTCTGGTGTATAAGGTGGGATAAAAGCCAACTCAATATTACTTGGAATCTCTAAGGTACTTGATTTATGCCATATAGCATTATCCATGACAAGTAAAATATAGTCATCTGGATAAGCTTGTGAGACTTGCCGTAGAAATTCATTGGTCCACTCAGTATTGCATCCTCCAGCAATGAGGAAAAAGGAATCTCCTGTCTGAGCATCTACTGCCCCATAACAATAGCGATATTCTCGCATATAATGACTAGGAATGCTAGGTCGGATTCCTTGAGGAGCCCAACAAGAACTCATCTTACTGATTCTTCCGAAACCAGCTTCACCTTGGTACATCAAACGTACTTTGTTATAAGTCCCCTCCTCTTTAAAGCGCTTACTTAAGGTCTCGAATGTAGATTTTATTTTTAGACGTCTCAATTGTCTGAGCGTCTGCCTTCTTGGGATGCTCAGGTCGAGGAGTGACCGTTCGCCAACCATGTCGTTTCAGGAGATAATAGAAACCATCACGTGTGGAAGTGCGACCAATCTCTTTTTGATAGGCTTCAAATAACTGATTGACAGTTACAAATTCCCCAGCCTGAGCAGCTTCTATATGACGTTTTAGAAATACTTGTTCTTCTTCGTAAGTCATATATTCTCTATGACGTCCACCACGGGGCTCTTGAAGAAGCGCTTCTAAACCAAACTCCTTATATTTTTTCAAATTCCTCCAAACAGTTGTTTTATTGCAATCTAGCAGATCCATGATTTCCTTATAACTCTTTTCTTTTGAGCGAAAATAAATAATCTGTAGACGTTTGTGATATTTGGCGTACGATGAATCTCTTAGGAGTTGTTCAATTTTTTGTGTTTCTTCGTTTGTAAGTTTCATAACTACTATTATAAGATGTTTTTTGATTTTAGTCCAGTATGAGCAACCTGCGGCTAGCTTCCTAGTTTGCTCTTTGATTTTCATTGAGTGTAAATCAAAAACAGAACTAGCATGAACTAGTCCTGTCTATTGTTACCCAATCACACTTCCATTTGGTACAGCTGGATCAACTGTGAGAAGGGTTAATTTTCCATCATGTTCAGCTGAGAGGATCATACCTTGGCTGACATATTTCTTCATCATCTTACGAGGTTTGAGGTTAGCAACGATTTGAACTTTCTTGCCGACCAATTCTTGTTCGTTTGGATAGTATTTGGCAATTCCTGAGAGGATTTGACGATCTTGACCATCACCAGCATCCAAGCGGAATTGAAGCAACTTATCTGAACCTTCTACTTTAGACACTTCTTTGACTTCTGCGACACGGATTTCAACCTTGTCAAAGTCTTCAAACTTGATTTCATCCTTGTTGAGTTTGAGTTCGACTTCGTCTGGATTCCATTCTTTTTCGACTGCTGGCTTGTTGCCTTCCATTTGTTCCTTGATATAGGCGATTTCTTCTTCCATATCCAGACGTGGGAAAATTGGTGTTCCCTTAGCAACTACAGTCACACCTGCAGGGAAATCAGCCAATTTCAAGTTCTCAAGGCTAGAAACTTCTGCTAGACCAAGTTGAGTCAAGACTGCACGACTAGTTTCCATCATAAATGGCTCAATCAAGTGAGCGACGACACGAAGGCTAGCTGCCAAGTGACTCATAACGCTTGCCAATTGATCGCGGAGTGCTTCATCCTTAGCCAAGACCCATGGTGCGGTCTCATCGATGTATTTATTGGTACGAGAGATAAGAGTCCAGACTGCTTCAAGGGCACGTGGGTAGTCAACTGCTTCCATGTGTGTATGGTAGTCAGCAATTGATTTAGCAGCTACTTGAGCAAGAGCATTGTCAAATTCAGTCACCCCTTCTACATAGGCAGGAATTTGTCCATCAAAGTACTTGTTAATCATAGAAACCGTACGGTTGAGGAGGTTTCCAAGGTCATTGGCCAATTCGTAGTTGATACGGCCTACATAGTCTTCAGGAGTAAAGGTTCCATCTGAACCAACTGGAAGGCTACGCATAAGGTAGTAACGAAGTGGATCTAGTCCATAACGCTCTACCAACATTTCAGGATAGACAACATTTCCTTTAGACTTAGACATTTTGCCGTCTTTCATGACAAACCAACCATGGGCAATCAAACGATCTGGCAATTTGATATCCAACATCATAAGAAGGATTGGCCAGTAGATTGAGTGGAAACGAAGGATGTCTTTTCCTACCATGTGGAAGACTGTTCCATTCCAGAACTTGTCAAAGTTACCATGTTCATCTTGACCGTAGCCAAGAGCTGTCGCATAGTTAAGAAGGGCATCAATCCAAACGTAGACAACGTGCTTAGGATTTGATGGGACAGGCACTCCCCATGTAAAGGTTGTACGAGAAACTGCCAAATCCTCTAAACCTGGCTCGATGAAGTTGCGCAGCATTTCATTCAGACGACCATCTGGAGTGATAAATTCAGGATGGGACTTGAAAAATTCGACCAAACGATCTTGGTATTTGCTGAGGCGAAGGAAGTATGATTCTTCAGATACCCATTCAACCTCGTGACCTGATGGAGCAATACCACCAGTTACCTTTCCAGCTTCATCACGGAATACTTCTGCAAGCTGACTTTCTGTAAAGAATTCCTCATCTGATACGGAGTACCAACCAGAGTATTCACCCAAATAGATGTCATCTTGAGCAAGCAAGCGCTCAAAGACTTGTGCGACAACTTTTTCATGGTAATCATCCGTTGTACGGATGAATTTATCGTATGAGATATCTAGTAATTGCCAGAGTTCTTTGACTCCAACTGCCATCCCATCAACATAGGCTTGAGGGGTGATTCCAGCTTCTTCAGCTTTCTGCTGGATTTTCTGACCATGTTCATCAAGACCTGTCAAATAAAAGACATCGTAGCCCATGAGGCGTTTGTAGCGTGCTAGGACATCACATGCGATGGTTGTGTAGGCAGATCCGATATGAAGTTTCCCAGATGGATAGTAAATCGGCGTTGTAATATAAAAATTCTTTTCAGACATAATTTTTCCTTTCCAGGCAAATGAAACCTGTTTTTCTAACACTTCATTATATCACATTTTTAAGGATTTTCGATAGGGAAATCCATACAAAAACAAGATAGACAAGTGTCCATCTTGTTGATCTTATTCATAACGAAGGGCTTCGATTGGATCAAGTTTCGATGCCTTGTTGGCTGGCAAGACTCCAAAAATCATACCCACGCTAGCCGAAACTGCAAGACTAAATAGGGCAACTGGGATTGATACTCCAACTTCTATACCCGTAATCAAACCTTGCAGTAACAAACCTGCTAAGGCAGTTAAACCACTTGCAATTGTCAAGCCAATTAAGCCACCTAACAAGGTCAAAATCATGGATTCAATCAAAAACTGGATTAAAATATTGGCACGCGTTGCACCCAAAGCCTTACGGAGACCAATCTCACGGGTACGCTCTGTAACAGAAACCAGCATGATGTTCATAACACCAGTTCCTCCAACAAAGAGGGAAATCCCTGCGATGGAACTGATAATCGTCGTCATAAAACTAAACGATTGTTGAATTTCTGCAAATGTAAGCGACTCATCTGCCACCTGATATTCTCCCTGTTGCAAGCCTGCAAGTTCTGTCATTTTTCGTGCCAGTTCTGGACCCAGAGTTGGAGTTAAACTGGTATCATTCACTCGAAAGACAATACTAGCTATTTCATCTACATTAAAATTCGCAGCAAGGGAGATATTGGTAGTAATAGGCAAGCCACCAAACCCATATATTTTTGACCTTTTAGCCTCTGGACTAGTATAAACCCCAATGACTCGGTAACTAAAATCATTGACTTCTACAACCTTGTTAATAGCCTCTTGTGGAGAGCCAAATAAACTAATGGACAATTCCTCATCTAGCAAAATGACACTTGCAAACTCTTTGAAATCTTGCTCTCTTAGACTACGACCTGCAATAATTTCATTCTTAACAGCGTCCATGTAAGTTCTGTTTCCACCTGTCAAATTGGCATTTTCAACTTTTTTATCTTTATAAGTCAAGATGGCGTTCGTTGAGTTGGTTACATAGTAATTATCCACTCCCTTGAGTTTGGCTGCCTCCTTGACCCAAGATTCTTGCGGTTTTGGTGGTTCAACAGGAACTTCCTCTTCTTTTCCAGAAACCGTAAAAGCTGATTGTTTCTGAGTAAAAGACCCATCTTTACTTTTTTTAGGAGAGAAGAAGACGCTAATATTTTTCTGAGATTTGGTCATATCTTTATTGACTTGACGAGATAGGGAATCTCCCAAAGCCATAATCACAACAACCGATGAAACACCGATAATAATCCCAATCATGGTAAGCAAAGAACGCATCTTGTGAGCCATAATAGATGAAAAGGCAAATTTCAGATTCTGCATCTTAGTTTTCCTCCTTTTCTAACTGAGCACTATCAGATGAAATAACTCCATCGCGAATGACAAT
This sequence comes from Streptococcus pseudopneumoniae ATCC BAA-960 = CCUG 49455, assembly GCF_002087075.1. GTDB lineage: Bacteria > Bacillota > Bacilli > Lactobacillales > Streptococcaceae > Streptococcus > Streptococcus pseudopneumoniae. Next base: position 67,852 of record NZ_MWSM01000001.1, on the reverse strand, counting down.
CTGACGTTTGGCATAAGCAGCTATTTCAGGCTCATGCGTTACCATGATAATGGTTTTTCCTTCTTTGTTCAAGTCAACCAATAGTTGCATAATTTGATTTCCTGTTTTGGTATCCAAGGCTCCTGTCGGTTCGTCTGCTAAGATAATAGAAGGATTGTTTACCAAGGCACGCGCAATAGCCACACGTTGCTTTTGACCACCAGATAATTCCGAAGGCAAATGATGACTACGTTCTGTCAATTCAACCTTATCTAGATATTCCTCAGCTAACTTGCGACGTTTTGAAGCCGAAACTCCTGCGTAAATCAAGGGCAATTCTACATTTTGCAGAGCATTGAGTTTAGATAGAAGAAAGAACTGCTGAAAGACAAAACCGATTTGTTGGTTGCGAACCTTAGCTAGTTGTTTTTCACCCAATCCAGCCACTTCTTGACCTTCAAGATAATACTCTCCACTACTTGGTGTATCCAACATGCCAATCGTATTCATGAGAGTAGACTTACCAGAACCAGATGGTCCCATAATGGCAACAAACTCACCCTCATTCACTTCTAGGTTGATATTTTTGAGAACCTGCAGTTCTTGGTCACCGTTACGGTAGCTTCTGCAGATATTTTTTAGACTAATTAGTTGCTTCATCAGCCTTCACCTCTTTTCCTTCTTCCAAGGAAGACGTTGGGTTACTGATGACCTTGACTCCATTTGTCAGACCTGAAGTGATTTCTTGGTTGTCTGCATCAGCATTGCCCAAACCAACTTCCACTTTCTTGGCCTTTTTCTGCTCGTCAAGCACCCAGACATAATTCTTATCATTTTCAGTCACAACACTTGTTAGAGGAACCAAAATGGCTTTACTCTTATTTTTGACCTCAACACTTACTGAGAATCCTTGTTTCAAATCACCGATTTCACTTGTAACATCAATAGTGTATGGATATTTAGAACCAGAATTACCAGAAGCTGCGGCAGCTGGACTAGCTGCTTCACCATTGTTTTTAGGATAGTCAGAAATATAGCTTAATTTCCCAGTCCATTTTTTATCAGGATACACTTTAGAAGTAAAGCTTACTTCTTGACCTACAGATAGGTTGGCGAGGTTATATTCAGATAGTTCTCCCTTAACTTGCAAGTTTTCATTACTTACGACATGAACGACTACTTGGCTAGCTCCTGTTGGAGATTTAGAAACATTGTGGTTGACTTCGACCACAGTTCCCTCTAGGGTACTGAGAACCGTCATTGCATCTAACTGACTTTGAGCCTTACTTAATTGCGCCGCAGCGTCTGCACGCGCATCACGGGCATCACCCAACTGAGCGTCAATAGAAGCAACAGAATTTCCAGCCACTGGAGTTGGGCTTTGCACCGTTGCATCTTCTCCTCCTGCTGGCGCAGAGGCTTGAGGAGCCGGAGCTGAAGCGACTTCATTTCGTGCTTGATTGAGTTCATTGATATGACGATCTGCCTTAGCGACTGCTCGGCTAGCTGAATCATAGGCCGCCTGGGCTTCTGAACTACTGTACTTGACTAGAGCCTGCCCTTCACTAACCTTATCGCCCACAGAAACAAGGATTTCATCTAAATCTCCCTTGCTAGCATCAAAATAAACATATTGTTCATTTTTTGCTGTTACTGTCCCTGACAATAAAACAGAGGATGCCACGCTTCCTTCCTTGGCAACAACAAGATGAGTAGCCTCATCTTTTACAGCAGTCTGAGATGGTTGTCTAAAGAGCAAAATCCCCCCAGCACCTAATACAACTACACTGGCAGCACCGATTGCTGCATACAATTGCCACTTTTTAGCTTTACCATTCTTTTTCATAATGAAACTCCTTTTTGATTTAAAGTTCTTAACAATATTATACAAAAATTATCAATTTGAAACAATAACATTTCAGAACGAAATAATGACATTTCAGGATTTAATTATTGTTCGGAATTTTTGTTTAGTTATTGTACTAGATATATAATACACTTTATTTTTATTTTTTGCAAGCCTTTTCTTTAAATTTTTTGAACGTAGCAGATTTTTGCAATCACATCAAAAAAAAGATAGAATATGACTATCAAAAAATGACACTCTACTATTTTAAAGAGTACAAAGGAGTTTTCAATGAGAGAATACGATATCATTGCTATCGGTGGAGGTAGCGGAGGAATTGCCACCATGAACCGTGCTGGTGAACACGGAGCCAAAGCGGCCGTTATTGAGGAAAAGAAATTAGGTGGAACCTGCGTCAACGTCGGCTGTGTTCCTAAAAAAATCATGTGGTACGGGGCGCAAATCGCTGAGACTTTCCATCAATTTGGAGAAGACTACGGCTTTAAGACTACTGATCTTAACTTTGACTTTGCAACCCTACGTCGCAATCGTGAAGCCTACATTGATCGCGCTCGTTCTTCTTATGATGGCAGTTTTAAACGCAACGGTGTAGACTTGATTGAAGGTCATGCTGAATTTGTAGATTCTCATACTGTAAGCGTAAATGGTGAACTGATTCGTGCTAAACATATCGTGATTGCTACAGGTGCCCATCCAAGTATTCCTAATATTCCTGGTGCTGAGCTAGGTGGCTCTTCTGATGATGTATTTGCCTGGGAAGAACTTCCAGAGTCAGTTGCCATTCTAGGCGCTGGTTATATCGCCGTTGAATTAGCTGGAGTACTCCACACTTTTGGTGTCAAGACAGACCTCTTTGTTCGCCGTGATCGCCCTTTACGTGATTTTGATTCCTACATCGTTGAAGGTTTGGTCAAGGAAATGGAAAGAACAAACTTACCACTTCATACTCACAAAGTCCCTGCCAAGTTAGAAAAAACTGCTGAAGGCATTACCATTCATTTCGAAGATGGTACTAGTCACACAGCTAGCCAAGTTATCTGGGCTACAGGCCGCCGTCCAAACGTTAAGGGCTTGCAACTTGAAAAAGCTGGAGTGACTCTGAACGAACGTGGCTTTATCCAAGTGGATGAATACCAAAATACTGTTGTTGAGGGAATCTATGCTCTAGGTGATGTAACGGGCGAGAAAGAACTGACTCCAGTTGCAATCAAGGCCGGACGTACCCTATCTGAACGTCTCTTTAACGGAAAAACTACTGCAAAAATGGATTACTCAACTATTCCAACTGTTGTCTTTTCACACCCTGCTATCGGAACTGTTGGTTTGACAGAAGAGCAAGCTATTAAAGAATACGGTCAAGACCAAATCAAGGTTTATAAATCAAGCTTTGCATCTATGTACTCTGCTTGCACTCGCAACCGTCAAGAATCCCGTTTCAAACTCATAACAGCTGGTTCAGAAGAAAAAGTTGTCGGACTTCATGGAATTGGCTACGGCGTTGATGAAATGATTCAGGGATTTGCCGTTGCTATCAAAATGGGAGCAACCAAGGCTGACTTTGATGCAACTGTGGCAATTCACCCAACTGCATCTGAAGAATTTGTAACCATGCGTTAATCGAAACAAAAGAAGCAGAGCAAAAAACACTTCTAAATATCAAAAAGCGAGTATTTCCGTAGTTGGAGATACTCGTTTTCTTATGTTTTATTTTATAGTATGTTGAAGTAAGATATGCAAAAATCAATTAACAAACCATAGCAAAATACAAGGATTATAATACAATCATTTATTCTTTTCTTTAAAAGATTCATATATTTTTTTATATAATTCTTTTATATCTTTTTTCTGAGAATTCAACTCTTCTTTACCGTAGTCAAAGTTTGCTACCACAAATCCCGCGCCATCATCAGAAAAAGTAAAAAACTCTATTTCAATTAGTTTATTATGCTTAGAGTCCTCTATGGTATCTCCTAAACCATTATTGAATTTCTTCACTTCTTCTTCACGAACTCCGAACCCCGTAGCAGCTCCATTTGCAATGATGTTTGAAAATACTTCTTCTGAAGATGATACTTCTTTCACAGTTATGAAGTATATAGCTTCTTCCGTTTCTACTTGTCTCACTTTATTCCATTTTTCTGTATCACTAGAAGAAAGCGTATAGATTGTTAACTCTACCGTTGGCTTATTGATATTTTCTTTTGTAATCATTTGTTTTCCAAAAAAGAAAATGGCAAGTGCCCCAGTTACAAAGATCAAAGCAATATAAATTTTCTTTTTCATAACTTATACCCTATATCTTTCATGTCAATTATCACATCAACTTCGTTATAGACAGCTGGATCATGCGTCGCTATAATGACATATTTATCTTCAGCTATTTCATTCAATAATAAGCGAATGATTTCTTTTCCAATCTCACCATCTAAAGCTCCTGTGGGCTCATCTGCTAAGATAATTTTACGTGGCTTCGTTAACATTCTGGCAATAGCTACACGTTGAGCCTGCCCTCCAGACAATTCATATATTTTTTGATGTAAATAGTCACTTGACAGTCCTACTTTTTCAAGTACGTCAGTTATTGTTTTTTTGTCTTTAGTGATAAGGCTCAGATTATCATATACTGTTTTGTTATCTATTAAAGAATAATTCTGAAATACATATCCAACAGTATTTTTAAAAAAAGTTCTTTCTTTTATCTTCCAAATATCTTGTTTATCAACTAAAACATTCCCACTGTCAATTTTTTCTAATCTTCCTATAATATTAAGAAGGGTACTTTTACCGGAGCCAGAACCTCCAATCAATGCATAGCTTTTTCCAGATTCAAATATTAAATTTAAGTCTGTAAAGATCTTCTTTGAGCCGAAACTTTTTGAAACGTTCAAAAGGTCAATTGTCATGATTCATCTCCTTTTAAAATTTTAGTGTAGCTTTCAGATAATTTTCTAAAACTCATTATGATTGACAACATCAAAACTAGCAGAGAAGCCGCTCCAATATATAGCAACTCTATTTGCCCTGTCACAAGAAATGTAAATAGAATAACCATTGTAATAGTCATCATAAAATATTTGAGACTTGAAATTGCTATATATGTTTTTGAAAGACCCAAAATGATTTTTTTCACATATTCATTCTGTTTTAGAGTAATAAAAAGTTGGACATATTGATAAATGAGTATAAAGATAATGCTGTAAATTATCTTCTGCAAGATTTGTGAAAGTAAAATTTGGTGCTCTAAGGATTGAATCTTTAATTTCACAATTTGGTAAACATCTACTGGATTCATTGAGAAATTCAACGGGACAGTCATCTCATTTATTTTTTTTACCGCTTCAGGTCTAAAAAGAGATTTATATAGTATGTTACTAGCCAAAGAAAACTTATTATTTTCCATCATTTTGTCTGTATCTAACACAACAACTATATTATCTTTGCTATCTGCTAGACTTGCCATTGGTAAAATATCTTTATTTTTATGATCGATATCAGCATCCTCATTGAAATAAAAAATTTTATTACCATCAGGAATTATTTGTACTGCAAGCTGTTCTTTTGTATAGTTTGTTCCAATAAATTGTTCTGCTACAACTGTATTCTCAATAGATTTCTGGTTTTCTTTCCACTTCTCAGGAATATAAATGGTTGCTATCTTATTATCTAAAAGATGATAGTTTGTTCCATTCACTTTATTTTGTAGGTTAGCACCTGTTTGATTAATATAAATCAACTCTTTATTTATTTCTGGATTCGTTATTCCGTCATTTTCTAATTGTTTAGAAAAGTCTTCTAAAACATGAGATGTTTTCATAAAATCTGGAACATATGCCGAAGATCGTTCAATATATAAGAAATCTAAGTTTTTTAAGGCAGCAACTATCTGTAGATACTGACCATCTGAATCACTAACTTCTCCATTTTTAGCAGAGTTACTTTCAATTCCAAGGAACTCAATCCTTCTCCAGTCTTTTACTGTGTCCCACGGTACTAAATTCTGTATTTGTATGTTCATACTAGATTGACTACTCTTTGTTTCTTGTAAAAAAACTCCTGAGACAAGGATAATAATCGAAATAATAGCAAGCCATACGACAAAAATAAGCTTGTTTTTTGCCTTGTTTTTGATAATTTCAATGGGCTTTTCAATCTGAATCGTCGACCAAAATAAAACAAAGGTGATGAGATCAATGATTTGAAATAGTATAAAATTCGTTAAAAGCAGAGAGAAAAATAACTTAGAACTATAAGTGAAGAAACCATTTCCCAAAAAAGAACTGTAAGAAATCATCAATAAAGCCATCATAATCAGTTCAAAAATAAGAGAAATCACATACTCTCTTCTAAGATCGTATACAGGCAAGCCCAAAGAACGTCGTATCACTCCTTCTTTGATCTGCCTCGTCCTAACAACAAATAAAACAACTAATAAAGTTAAGTAAATGGAACCCATTAACAGTATTCTTAAAGTTCCAGTGAATTGTAATATTCCTCCTATATACCAAGGATAAGCCATATAGACTGTTTGTAGTCCAGTCATCGTAAGTGGTTTCAAACTGTCTACATCCATTTTCCCAAGGGTGTAATACATCCCTACTATTGGTGCTGACTTTAATTGTTCATTATTTACATCATCAAAGTTTACATACTTCAACTGACCCGAACTCTGAACGATTGGCTTGTAAATGGTAACCTTTTCCGTTTTTGATAAGTCACGAACCATTTCATATATTTCGTTATTAGAAAGATTACTTTTCCCTTGAATAGAGAAAGCACCATCAATTGGTAAAGGTATGGGGATTTCGGTATCACTAATAGTGACCAGACCAATTGTAGCAATCAAACAAAAGAAGAATCCAATGATACATAATTTTAATTTCATAAGCAATTACCATATTACAAAAGACCCTATTTTATAATTGGGTCTCCTGTTTTCATAAATTATTTTTAAAATCTATAATAATCCCAATATGCATTTAAGCGAACATCGTTCCAAGATTTTGTTGCACTTGAATATGCCCATCCATAATCTTTTTTATCCTGAGCTTTAACTGTTCCCCAAAAATTCGTTACTGAAGATTTTGAACCAATATTATCTGGAGACTTAACAAAGTAATTCGAATAACCATAGTTATCATTTACACCATATTCCCATACATCAATAATCGGATATGGAGCAGGGTGTGCTGTAGTTGCACTAACAACACTAGCTGCAGTAGCAAAGCTAAAACTGAAAACACTTGCAGCTAGAAAAACAGATGCTTTCTTATTAATTCTTTTTTCATTTTACTTCTCCTTGGATTAAAATATTTGATGAAGACTAAGTAATAGTCCCCTTTTTAGTCCCTCCATATTACTTTAATATGAATTGATTATATTTAGGTTTTTAATCACCGTTATGGTATCTAGAGTCGTTAAAATATCTCATAACTACCCCTCCTTTTAAAATTGGACACATCTAAATGCATCCGTTTACATTTTTAATATAACACTTATTTTTTACTTTGTCAAATATTTACTAGTATATTTTTTATTAATAAAATAGGATTATCTATACAGACAATTTTCGAATCAACAAAAAAATTATCCAACTTAACCAATAAGCAAAATCGGCTGTTACAGTTTTTGTTACCTTGTTTTTAAAAAATGGTTGACATCGACTCCTATATGAGTATAATAGTTACTATACATTAGAAAAGAGGTTAACTATTTTGAAAAAAGCTCACGTTTATGCTATCCCTGCTATTGGGGCTGCTCTCATTGCTGTTTTGGCACAAATCAGTCTTCCAATTGGACCTGTTCCCTTCACTCTGCAAAACTTTGCAATCGGCTTGATTGCTACTGTCTTTAGACCGAGAGAGGCTGTACTTTCTGCTGGACTCTATCTTCTTCTAGGTGCTATCGGTCTTCCTGTCTTTGCAGGAGGTGGAGCTGGTTTTCAGGCTTTAGTTGGCCCTACTGCAGGCTATCTTTGGTTTTATCTCGTTTACTCTGGACTTACTTCCTCTCTAACCAACAGCAAGAGTGGTGTTGTTAAGATTTTTCTTGCAAACCTCTTGGGTGATGCCCTTGTCTTTGTCGGCGGGATTCTCAGCTTGCATTTCCTAGCTGGAATGGCATTTGAAAAAGCTCTTGTTGTGGGGGTTCTTCCCTTTATCATTCCAGACCTTGGCAAACTTCTGGCTATTAGTTTTATTAGCCGTCCCCTACTTCAACGCCTTAAAAATCAGGCTTACTTTACTAACTAAAAAAGGATATCGAGTTGCCATGACTCAATATCCTTTTCTTTCATTTTGAAAACTTATATTCTTCAAAAATTTCTTCAAACACGTCAGCTTCACCTTGGATTATATATGTGACTGACTTCGTCAGT
>NZ_MWSM01000001.1:45338-59626 GCF_002087075.1 Streptococcus pseudopneumoniae ATCC BAA-960 = CCUG 49455 | reverse complement strand
TGATTTTCATTGAGTATTAGTTACCTTTAAAAGCATCCACCATCGTTTGAAATTCTTCATTGGAGAGAGTAATCCCTTTGCCCATCTTCGTATGGTCTGGACTCCAAGCACGAATATCAAACTTCGCAGGGGCTCCATTAAAGCTCACACGGTTGATTTCCTTAGTCCAACCTTTTTCGTTTTCAGAAAGAGTCAACAAGTGCTCTTCGATTTCAAATGTAAATTCTGCCATTTTCTTCTCCTTTTTTAGCTTTCATCTGATTATTCGTAAAATCTTGTAGATTTTAGGAAAATTTTATATAATATTGATATAAAAGAAGGGAGGCCAATATGAGACATAAATTCCAGCAAGTTCTAGGTAAAATACATGACTTTTTAAATGGACATGACCAACCTGACCAGACTGAAAGCAACTCCCTTACAGCCACTATTGAAGAGGCTATCCAGAAACAAACTGCTGTTCACCTTATCTTGTCTGAGACAAGCTTTACAGGTGACATCATCAAATACAATCAGCAAGGACAGCAAATTATAGTTAAAAATTTTGCTAAAAATGTAAGCCGTATTATCCGCATAAGCGATATTCAACGCCTGCGATTTGTCCCTTCAACCGTCCAAACAGCCCAAAAAAAAATAGATTTAAGAAAGAGTGAGATGTAGTTGCTTCATCCCACTCTTTTTTCTTAGCGAACTTGTTCAAAATGTAAATGAACCGCGATATGATCTCCATAACCACTTCTTTCCAAGTCACGTTGTAGACGATAGGAAATGTAGTGTTCTGCAATGGTAATGTAACCTGCACCCAGTAGACGATGTTCAACCATAGACTGAATCATGCTAATGGTAGCACGTTCCACCTTGGCCTCTTCCAAATCCAAAACCACTTTCTTAGTGACTTGAGCAAGATTTTGACGCAAGTCATCTGTCAATACATAGACAGTCTGGGCTGCCTTTAAGATGGCTTGGTAAATCTTGTCTGGATTAAATTCAGCAATTTCACCATTACGTTTGATTACTTGCATAGGTTTCTCCTTTATTCTGTGTTTTCTTTGATTTCTGCCATCATTTTTTCTTCTTCTGCTGTCAGTTGATAATGTTCAAGCAAATCTGGTCTGCGTTCATAGGTTTTCTTTAAACTCTCATACAGGCGCCACTGACGAATCTTTTCATGGTGACCACTCATCAATACATCTGGCACAACCATTCCTCGATAATCATAGGGACGTGTGTATTGAGGGTATTCGAGAAGGCCAGAAGAAAAACTATCATCTTGGTGGCTAGACTCCTTGCCAATCACTTCTGGAATCAGGCGTACCGTAGCATCAATCATAGTCATGGCCGCCAATTCTCCTCCAGTCAAGACATAGTCTCCCAGGGAGATCTCATCTGTCACCAAAATCTTAATGCGCTCATCATAACCCTCGTAGTGCCCACAGATAAAGATTAACTCTTCCTCTTGAGCCAAATCCTCTGCATAGTCTTGATCAAACTGCTTTCCAGCTGGATCAAGGAGAATCACGCGCGGATTCTTTTTTTCAATAGTATCAAAAGCATCAAAAATAGGTTGGGCTCGGAGCAGCATCCCCTGACCGCCTCCATATGGTTCATCATCGACGTGACGGGCCTTTTCAGCCTTTTCTCGAAAATTATGATACTGGATATCCAAGAGCCCTTTTTCTCGAGCCTTTCCAACGATTGAGTGCTCCAGTGGAGAAAACATCTCTGGAAAGAGGGTTAAAATATCAATCTTCATCGTCTAACCCTTCTAAGATTTCCACGTTGACCCGTTTATTTGGAATATCAACATTGAGAACCACTGGTGGGATATAAGGCAAGAGCAAGTCACGCTTGCCTTTTCGCTTGACCACCCAGACATCGTTAGCACCTGGTTGCAGGATTTCCTTGATGGTTCCAATCAAATTATCACCCTCATAGACTTCCAAACCGATAATCTCGTGATAATAAAATTCACCATCGTCTAAATCGTTTAAATCTTCCTCAGCGACCTTGAGACTGTATCCCTTGTACTTTTCGATAGCGTTGATATGGTACATATCTTTGAATTTAATAATGTCAAAGTTCTTCTGTTTACGGTGGCTAGCAATGGTCACTGTTTGAACAAACTGATCTTTTTCATCAAACAAAGCTAGCTCAGCCCCTTTTTTAAACCGTTCTTCTGCAAAATCCGTCACAGACAAGACTCGCATCTCACCCTGCAACCCTTGCGTATTGACGATTTTCCCAACATTAAAGTAGTTCATCTTGTCTCCTGTAGTCTCCTTCTTTCCATCTTATTCTGACAATTCTCGAATAATAGTCGCAATTTTTTCGGATTCAGACCACTGTAAATAATGGTGATTCCCTCCTAAAATGAGTCTAGCATTGGAAGTCCAATATTCTGATTCTCTGTACTCTTTTTCTCTGTAAGGCTGACAAAAAACAAATACAGGGATACAATCTGGTATTGATACATCCTCAAAATCTTCCTCAGTAATCTCTCCAGATATCTGAAATCCTGGATCTTGATTTTCCAACTCTGAACCTTTTTCTTGCATTATTTCCCAGATTTCTTTATTCGTTTCAGGACTAAATGTTGCTTGAGTTAAGTTCTTAAAATAAAGTTCAGGACCACACTCATCAATCAGCCTCATCTGCTCTTCCATTTCTGGATAAGGATTTTCTGAAAAATCAGCAAACATGACGTTTTTAGTTGTCGGTTCAATTGCTACTAAAGCCTGACACTTAATTGGTTTGTTGAGCAATTTGCAAGCTAAAATTCCACTCAAACTATGTACACAAAGTATATATTCAGAAATCACCAATTCTTCAAGTACTTCATAAACTGCATCTGCAAGATTATCCAGATTTTTTCCAGCTTGGTCATGAATCGGACTTCTACCTGTGTTCGGAAAATCAATTGTCAAATAACCAATTGTGGACGGAAGTTTTTCGAGTATAAGTGAAAAATTTTCATAACTTGGTAGCAAACCTGCTCCGTTTAGACAAATTAGCACTTTCTTTTGCTTTTGATAAGTAACAGAGAGACTACCAATTTCTGTAGATACTTCAAACCTCTTCATAAAGAAATCCACTCATTCTATATAATGAATTATTAAAAGTCCTTATCCTTTATTTTATCATGTTTCAAGGATTTTCTCAAGTTGGAGGAAGAGGACATCAATTCTCCTTCACCTTCAAAAATCCTTCCAAATCACGTTCATGTTAGTACTTAATGGCTGCAGTCTTATCTTTCTCAAAGATAGTCTTGGTAAGGTCAATATGGTTGATGGCGACGATTGCGACGGTGTAGTGAATGATATCAGTCAGTTCTCTGGCAAGTTCCTCGTTCGAATCCTATCCCTTCTTTTCGACCAGAGCGCCTATTCAAAACCTCGGCTACTTCTCCGACTTCCTCCACTAGCTTGATAAAAAGACCTTCCTCAGTTCGAGACTACTGGTAATGTTCGAGTAATACTCTTCGAAAATCTCTTCAAACTACGTCAGCTTCACCTTGCCGTACTCCAGTACAGCCTGCGGCTAGCTTCCTAGTTTGCTCTTTGATTTTCATTGAGTATAACTAGTCTTGTAATTGTCTAAACGTTAAATATTTCATCTTCTATTCCTCGCAAAAAAGCGAGACATCCGTCCCGCCCTTCTTATTTTTCGTCAATAACGATTCTTACTTTTTTGTATTCAGTTGGGACAGAGTAGACAATCGTTCTTATCGCAGAAATAGTGCGACCCTTACGACCGATTACACGACCCACATCGCTTTGATCAAGATTCAAATGATATTCCAAAAATTCTGGTGTATCCTCAATCTTGATAGTTAAGGCATCTGGTTGTGAAATTAAGGGTTTCACAATCGCAATAATGAGATTTTCAATCGTATCCATCTGTCAACCTACTTTAAACTTATTTTGAAAATTTAGAATCGTGGAATTTTTTCAATACGCCTTCTTTTGAAAGGATGTTACGTACTGTGTCTGAAGGTTGAGCTCCATTAGCCAACCATGCAAGAACGCGGTCTTCTTTCAAAGTTACTTGGTTTTCAGCAACAAGTGGGTTGTAAGTTCCAACTGTTTCGATGAAACGTCCGTCACGTGGTGAACGTGAATCTGCTACGTTGATACGGTAGAAAGGTTTTTTCTTAGAACCCATACGAGTCAAACGGATTTTAACTGCCATTTTTAAAGTCTCTTTTCTTATTTTTTATTTCGGTGAAATAGCTGAGCTATTTAGCACATGTTCTATTATAGCAGATTTCTAACAGGTGTCAAGAAAAAAACTTGACAGACTATAAAATTTTTAAACCATTTAGAAATTTGTTAGAAGTAGGAAATAAATGTTTGAAAGAGGCTATCCGTGAATAGTATTTTAGAAATATTTTATAAAGAACACCAAGTCAAACCCTTCATCTCTCCTGAACGTGATTTGGATGCTTGGCTCCTAAATCCTAAGCCCGTTCCCAAACGAAATATGGACTTATTGGCAGATGATTCGCTGGCAGGTGATATCATTCTACTATGGAGAATACAGTTTGGAACTTTTACCACCGAAACATGATTTTAAAAACTCCCATTCGAATATGATTCAAAATTCGCTTAAAATCAATGTTTTCCCACTTTTTCAGAAAACAAATTTTCATCTAATTTAAATAACTTTCAATTAAATGGTATGAATTTTGCTTAAAATCATCAAAAAACACCCCATGGTGTGAACCATAATACTCTTTGAAAATCTCTTCAAACCACGTCAACGTCGTCTTGCCGTAGGTATGGTTACTTACTTCGTCAGTCTTATCTACAACCTCAAAGCAGTTCTTTGAACAACCTGCGGCTAGCTTCCTAGTTTGCTCTTTGATTTTCATTGAGTATAAAGTGTTGTAAATACTGTATTGTAGCTAGTTCTTAACCTTTAGAGAACTGGCTAGCTTTACGAGCTTTCTTAAGATCTGGTTTGGAAAGTATAGATTTCAATTAGACTAAAAACAGCGAAATATCAAGGATTTTAAAAAAGATATCTACTAATTAATTTATAAAATATGAATTAATAGATTCTAAATAGGGGAATAGTTTAGGTCTGTAAAAGATTAAATAATTTCTATTTTAGCTGTTAGAAACGTTGGTACATCAATGTTTTTAGAATGCTACATAATAAAAGGTAGAGTAAATAGTAGAGTAGTTATTGCGTTAGTTCAGCAATCTTATCGATATAAAGATTAACAGATTCTAACTTTCTTTGCGGTGCTAACTCGGCGTATGTGTCCATTGTTGTTGAAATTGATTTATCTTTTTTGATTTTTTAATGACCTTTTTGCCATTATGGATAATTTTTTCAGTTTCATCAGAAATCAAAAATTTTTTTCTTTGAATATTGAAATTTGCGAATGTCTTGGAAAGTCTAAGACAGCTAGATTGTATAGAAATTAAGTCATCATCCGACAAAGAATTCATTCTTTTATTTACAGTTTCCAAATCTCTAAATAAAATAGAGCCGAAGCAGTGGTAAAACATATTTTCAACAAGCTTGGCAATATCTCCAAAAATAATTTCTTTATAGTCTAAGTCGGTTTGAGTATTCAAATAAAGCAATATTGAAGTGGTAACTTGTTGCTTTTCCTTTTCAACTTGACTAACTTGACCTGCATTGCTTAGTTCGCTTTGTGTAATATTGTGTTTTTTTCTTAAATTTTTGATACGAGTAGGTAGTTCATGTGAATAATTTTCTTCAAAAAATTTCATATACAATCCCCCTATAATCATGGAAAAGTAGTAAAAATAGTTGTTATCCTAGTTGATTAAAAAAATCTCTGATTTCCTCATCTTTTATAAAATAATATATAATTTTCCCATCTCTTCTAGTGTCCAAGATGTTTTGATTGGCTAGTTTACGAAGATGGTGGGAGGCAGATGCCATACTGAGATTTAGTAAACAGGCTATATCACAGACACAGAGTTCTTCAACAGCAAGGAGATAAAAGATGATATTTATCTGTTTATTATCGGTAAACTTTGATAAAATACGAAGTGATTTTTGGACTTTTTCCTTTTCAAGGTAGTTCGTCGCGGTTGTAACATTTTGTTGATTTATAATATTCACTTGGCAAATACTATCTTTTTTCATATTTTTTTCTCCTAGCCGAACACAGTCCTTAGCATGTCAAAGCTGTTGTTTTCAATCAGAATATACATCCCCAATCCTAAATAGACAACGGCAATAAACCATCTGCTATATTTTTCCAAAGTTTCTCCAACAGAAGGGACTTGTGCCAATTTTTGGGCAGAAAAAACCAAGAAATAAATCATGACTAGAAAAGTAAGTAAAGTCACTATCAAATTCGCTAAATTTAAGGTGGTAAAATATGGGACAAAGACACCAATATTGTCAGCGCCACAACTTGCAAAAGTAATCATAGCGACTAGAAAAATCAGGTTTTTATTGTCTTTTCGCAAACCATCTTTTGCAATAGCTTCTCCATCAGAATCTCCTAAAAGCAAAACTTTGAGGCCTAGGAAAATTGGAATCAAACCGAGTAAACCTAAAATCTCTTTACTAGGAATATAATTTAAGACAAATGCAAAAAGCAAACTTAGCAATATTAGACTAACAGAGCCTAGAAATTGTCCTAAATAGATGTTAATGATGTCTTTTCTGCTTTTTCTTTTGGCAAAAAATAACATTAGGATAATAAGTAAGTCTACGGCTGTCCCAGAATACAGGATTATTGAAGTAACAACATTTTGAATCATAAAACACCTCATTCAAATATATTTTTGAATGTATTCTAACATTAAACTTTGTAGATGTCAACTTAAAATCCACCAAAATATAGATAAGAAGTTAGTGTACCAAATATTAAAAAGCCCTGCCATCGAAATGATAGCAGGGCTTAACTTCAATATCCAGATGATATATTTATCTAAAAAAGGTAGAGTTTTTATTGATTTGTAGTGCTATATAATGAGTTTCCAAAAATCAAAAATCGCTTAAAATCAGTATTTTGACATCTATTGACGTGTACTGAAATCCTTACTTAACCTCTGTAAAAATTAACTTCTACACCTACAAAGCTTATTCTGACAGACTTTATACAGTCTAAGAAAAAAAGTAGAGATTCATACAGTATCTAGATTTTTCAAAAATTCTTTATCATCAAAAATTCTTTATCATCAAAAATTCTTTATCATCAAATATTATTAACGAAACTATCCAAACCAAATCCGATGCATTACTTCAAAGAATTCTTTAGTTGTTTGTCTATCAAGGGCTTTTATTAAAAAATTTTTTCAAATAATTGCCGCCTTGGCACATAAATTCTTGCTTTCTAAATTTAAATGTGATATATTTATAACATAAAATTTAAGTGTTATATATTTATAACACAAAAAAGGAGTCTATCATGAAAAAAAGTCAAAAAATGCGTGGCCTCATTGCAATGATTGCCGTAGCTCTCTTTATTGATTTTATTGTTGTATTTGGTTCTAATCTTAGTTGGGAACCCAAGTTAGTTATTACTGGTATTTCAGTGTCAGGTCAAATTGTAGCTATATCGAGCTGGCTACATAAGAGTCAGAAAGGTAAGAGAAAAATTATTTTTGACTTGTCTGCTAAGCTTTACACGATACTTGTGTTTGCAGCAAGCATTTTTTATACAGTAGGAATTTGGGTTACGACCCCAAGCGAAAGTTCTGGTATTAAAGAATGGATTTTGGGAATTGGCCTCGTTATTGAAGTGATTCTATTTGGTTTTTTCTCTTTAAAAAATGTCAAGGAAACTCCGGACGAACGCTTTTATGCTAATTTAGCAAAGGCAGCTAGCTTGATGTTTGTTTTTATACTAGGCGCACTGATGATCCTAGCAGTTATCATTGGGTATATGGGGTCTCTCACTCTTTACATGGGACAGATATTTATTAGCATAGCTGCCTTGATTTGCATCTTTGCGGTTGTCTATCTTATCTTGGAACGGAGAGGATAAGCATGGCCAAAGAAAGCAAGATTATTACTAATCTCAAATCTGTTCGTGAATCCACAGGCATGACCCAGCAGGAGTTAGCCGACCGCATCGGCATGCGACGCGAGACAATTCTGCACTTGGAAAATAACCGTTACAATCCTTCGCTGGAAATGGCTCTTAAAATTGCTCAAGTTTTTAATCTGAAAGTAGAAGACCTCTTTGAACTCAGACAGAAAGAGGAAGCATAATTCTTTTTGAGACCTAGTATTCAGTTCATTGACTAATTAGGAATTGAAGCCAAAAGAAAAAATCCTTTGAAAATGTGCTCTTTTAAAATATAGTAATTCTTTCGAATTAACGTTTACTAATTGTGATGCTTTACGAGCTTTCTTAAGATCTGGTTCCCTAAATACTTTGAGTACTCTTATGGCATTGATGCTCCTAAGCATCTCAAAACTCTGGTAGAAAAAGGTTATGCTGTCCATTGAAACTGCTTTTTACTCACTTGACCATCTAATACGCTACCATAAAAAAGAATATCCTAAAGAAGAAGGGAGTTACTGGACTTTCTAAAAATGAAGGCTACAAATTTGGACCAAGCCCTTCATGAGCATTTTTCAGAAGAAGAATTAGCTTGTCACTTTTCGATTCGTGGCTACAAATTGACTCCAAAGGGAGAGGAAATACTGGAACAGTACCAGGACATTGTCGACCGTCATCCAAAGAAGAATCTCTAATCAAGTGATTTTTGGTTGGCTTCCTCTTAAACTGTCTTGTCACTAACATTTGAAATCCACTTCCTTTTAGGGTACAATGGTAGAAATGAATTTTTGAGAGGATCAGAATGAAAAAACTAGCAACCCTTCTTTTACTGTCCACTGTAGCCCTAGCTGGGTGTAGCAGCATCCAACGCAGTCTACGTGGTGATGACTATGTAGATTCTAGCTTGGCCGCTGAGGAAAGCTCCAAAGCAGCTGCCCAATCTGCCAAGGAGTTAAACGATGCTTTAACAAACGAGAATGCCAATTTCCCGCAACTTTCTAAGGAAGTTGCTGAAGATGAAGCCGAAGTGATTCTCCACACAAGCCAAGGTGATATCCGCATTAAGCTCTTCCCTAAACTCGCTCCTCTAGCGGTTGAAAACTTCCTCACTCATGCCAAAGAAGGCTACTATAACGGCATTACCTTCCACCGTGTCATCGATGGCTTCATGGTCCAAACTGGAGATCCAAAAGGGGACGGTACAGGTGGTCAGTCCATCTGGCATGACAAGGATAAGACTAAAGACAAGGGAACTGGTTTCAAAAACGAGATTACTCCTTATCTCTATAACATCCGTGGTGCTCTTGCTATGGCTAATACTGGTCAACCAAACACCAATGGAAGCCAGTTCTTCATCAACCAAAACTCTACAGATACCTCTGCTAAACTCCCTACAAGCAAGTATCCAAAGAAAATCATCGAAGCCTATAAAGAAGGGGGAAACCCTAGCCTTGATGGCAAACACCCAGTCTTTGGACAAGTGATTGACGGTATGGATGTTGTAGATAAGATTGCCAAAGCCGAAAAAGATGAAAAAGACAAGCCAACTACTGCTATCACAATCGACAGCATCGAAGTGGTGAAAGACTACGATTTTAAATCTTAAAAACCAAAAAAATACAGTATCCACATTCGGTACTGTATTTCTTTTACTCTCATTCTTAAGTTAAATTATTAAAATCCCATATTTGGTCTATCCAGCCTTCATAAAAGTCTGGCTCGTGGCAGACCATAAGGATAGATCCCCTATATTCTTTGAGAGCGCGTTTGAGCTCATCCTTTGCATCCACATCCAAATGGTTGGTCGGCTCGTCCAGCACTAAAACATTGTTTTCACGATTCATCAAGAGACAGAAACGAACCTTGGCTTGCTCTCCCCCTGATAATACTTGAATCTGACTTTCAATATGTTTGGTTGTCAAACCACAACGGGCAAGGGCTGCACGGACTTCTGCTTGATTAAGGGCAGGAAAGGCATTCCAGACAGCTTCAAGAGGAGTTTGGCGATTACCGCCTTCTACTTCCTGCTCAAAATAACCAAGTTCTAAATAATCTCCACGCTCCACTTCCCCAGCGATTGGCGAGATAATGCCCAAGAGACTCTTCAAGAGAGTTGTTTTTCCAATACCATTAGCACCAATAATCGCAACCTTTTGATTGCGTTCAAAGGTAAGATTTAAAGGCTTGGTCAGAGGACGATCATAACCAATCTGCAAATCCTTGGCTTGGAAAATAAAGTGCCCTGGAGTACGAGCTGGTTTGAAATCAAAGGATGGTTTTGGTTTCTCACTTTGCAGTTCGATAATATCCATCTTATCCAATTTCTTCTGACGAGACATAGCCATGTTTCGTGTTGCAACACGTGCTTTGTTTCGAGCCACGAAGTCCTTGAGGTCCGCAATCTCTTTCTGCTGACGTTCGTAGGCTGCCTCTAGCTGAGATTTCTTCATAGCATAGACTTCTTGGAACTGGTAGTAGTCACCAGAGTAACGCGTCAGCTGTTGATTCTCCACATGGTAGACAATATTAATCACGTCGTTCAGGAATGGAATATCGTGCGAAATAAGGACAAAGGCATTCTCATAGTTTTGAAGATAGCGCTTGAGCCAATCAATATGCTCAGCATCCAAGTAGTTGGTCGGCTCGTCCAACAGCAAGATATCTGGCTTTTCAAGGAGGAGTTTAGCCAAAAGCACCTTGGTTCTTTGCCCACCTGACAAAGAGGTTACATCCGTATCCATGCCAAAGTCCATAACACCAAGGGCACGCGCCACTTCGTCAATCTTAGCATCCAAGGTATAGAAATCACGACTCTCTAAACGGTCTTGAAGTTCGCCCACTTCTTCCATGAGAGCATCAACATCAGCTCCATCTTCAGCCATTTCCATATAGAGGTCATTGATACGAGCTTCTGCTTTAAACAGCTCATCAAAAGCTGTACGTAGAACATCACGTACCGACTGCCCTTCAGCAAGGACAGAGTGTTGATCCAAGTAACCAGCCGTCACATATTTGGACCACTCAACCTTTCCTTCATCTGGCAGCATTTTACCAGTCACGATACTCATAAAGGTTGATTTTCCTTCACCATTGGCACCGACCAGGCCGATATGTTCTCCCTTGAGGAGACGGAAGGACACATCTTCAAAAATTGCACGGTCACCAAAACCGTGACTCAGATTTTTAACTTCTAAAATACTCATTTTAATTCCTTATCTTGTTTTTATATAATCGTTTATAAAGGAGCCAAGCCAGATAGCCACCCAAAGTGTTGGTCCACAAATCATCAATCTCAAAGACGCGATTGAAATCAAAGAAAAAGTCCAAGATTAATTGCGTACACTCGATTCCAAGACTCACAAGAAAACTAAAAAGAAGGACCTTTTTTATTTTCCGCAAGTTTGGAAGGAGATAAAGGAGTTGGAACATCAGAGGAAAAAGTAAGAACATATTAAGGATATTTTGTAAAAAAATCCAGCATAATTGTCCCATATCACTCACCTCACCCAGATTCCAGAGGGAGTTTAAAGGAGTCAAAAGAAAAACCAGGCTTCCAAGATGCTGAATACCTGGAGTTTCTACCCCCACGGGAGATTGTTCTTGAGGAGTAAAGCAAAAATAGACAATGCAAATGCTATAGAAAATGACTCCCCAGACCAAAATATGATTATAAGTCTTCTTCATCATTAAGGATTTACCGCTGCGACTGCCTTCTGGCGGTCACGTTTCATTGTGTTAGAGCGCAATTGTCCACAAGCTGCGTCACTATCTGTACCATGCTCTTGACGAACCACACAGTTGACCCCTTTTCTCTTAAGCGTATCATAGAAAGCCAACACGCGCTCTTTGGGACTACGGCTATATTGGTCATGCTCACTAACTGGGTTATAAGAAATCAAGTTTACATAAGACAATTTCTTGATGTTCTTGAGCAATTCAGCTAATTCCAAAGCTTGTTCTACGCCGTCGTTTACTTCATTAAGCATGATATACTCAAAGGTCACACGACGATTAGTTGTCTCAATGTAGTACTCAATAGCTGCAAAGAGCTTTTCAATCGGAAAGGCACGGTTAATCTTCATGGTACTTGAGCGCAGTTCATTGTTGGGTGCGTGAAGAGACACGGCAAGATTGACCTGAACCCCTTCATCAGCAAAGTCACGAATTTTATGGGCCAAACCTGAGGTTGAAACCGTGATGTGACGAGCACCGATAGCCATTCCTTTATCATCATTGATAGTACAAACGAAATTCAAAACATTGTTGTAATTATCAAAGGGCTCACTGATTCCCATGACAACGATATGGCTGACACGTTCATCCTGACCACGCTCATCAAAGTATTTCTGAACCAGCATAATTTGCGCTACGATTTCACCGTTATTGAGGTCACGTTGCTTCTTAATCAAACCAGAGGCACAGAAGGTACAACCGATATTACAGCCGACCTGAGTGGTCACACAGACAGATAAAACGTAGTGTTGACGTATGAGTACTGTCTCAATCAGCATTCCATCTGGCAATTCAAAAAGATATTTAACTGTCCCATCAGCAGACTCTTGCACAATACCTTGTTTCAAGGGATTGACCACAAACTGGTCATTAAGCTTAGCAATCAAATCCTTGGAAAGGTTGGTCATTTCTTCAATAGAGCCATTCCCAGATTTGATCTGCACGGAATTTCTTTTCTCCCTGCTCCAATACCCATTCCTGCATGGTTTGACGTGTTAAACTATAAATTGAGGGTTTCATTTCTTCTCCTTATTCTCTACTCACTTCTGACGAATGACAAAATGACGTTGTCCCTTGTCCTCTTTCTGAGAATGCTGGTCTTTCTGACGACGTCTATTTTTCTTATCTGCATTCGGTTTTCGTTTTGTTTGAGTCGGTTTCTTTCCTTTTCTAAAAGGCTGTTCTTCTTCCTTCTTACGCATTTTCTTGTCAAATGATGCTCGCTTAGGGGCTTCATTTTCTAAGACAAAATAGGCACAACCATAACTACAATACTCTAATAGGTAGTCTTGTAAACGACTGATTTTTTCAAGTTTTTCTTCTGTTCGGTCATCCTTGTAAAAACCTCGTAGGCGAAGCTGTTCGTTGCTCCAGTCTCCCACGATATAATCAAACTTGGTTAAGACTTCTGAAAAACGCTGATTAAAAGCCGTCACATCAAAGGCATCCTTGATATTTTCCACCAAGGAAAAAGCGATCCCTTCCGTTTCAACCTTGTCCCCGTGTAAATGAAACTCAGGACCAGGAAACTTGTTATAGTTGTATAATTCAGGTGCAATTTCTTTTCGCATAGATATCCTTTTTTCACGATTACTTAATACTTTATTCTACCATAATTTCTAGCAGTTAGCACGTTTCGCATAAAAAAATGAAAAAAGTCTAACGATTTTGTCAGACCAGAATCTTATATCCTAAAAAAGAGAAGAACAATTCTTCCCTCCAACTATCATTATTTAGCAGCTGCGTACAATTCATCTACTTTATTCCAGTTGATTACTGAAAAGAAAGCTTTGATGTAGTCAGGACGCACGTTGCGGTATTTCACGTAGTAAGCATGTTCCCAAACGTCCAAGCCCAAGATTGGTTTTTTACCTTCTGAGATTGGTGTGTCTTGGTTTGCTGTTGAAGTCACTTCAAGTTTCCCTTCTTTGTTGACAACCAACCATGCCCAACCTGAACCAAAACGAGTTGTTGCTGCTGCAGTGAAGGCTGCTTGGAATTCTTCAAATGAACCAAATGTTGCATCGATTGCTGCTGCCAGTTCTGCTGAAGGAGCTGTTTTCTCGGGAGTCATCAATTCCCAGAAAAGAGCGTGGTTCAAGTGTCCGCCACCATTGTTGATAAGTGCTTGACGGATATCAGCTGGGATAGATTCTACATCAGCAAGCAAGGCTTCAAGGTCTTCACCGATTTCAGGGTGTTTTTCTAAAGCTGCATTGGCATTGTTGACATAAGTTTGATGGTGTTTGTCATGGTGCAAATGCATTGTTTCCGCATCGATGTATGGTTCCAAAGCGTCGTATGCATATGGAAGTTCTGGTAAGATAATAGCCATCTGTAATACCTCTTTTTCTTTCTATATGAAAATGATAACGCAAACATTCACTTTTTTCAAGTTTTTTGCTTATAGATGAGGAAATCACTGAGATACTTTCGAATAATACTCTTCGAAAATCTCTTCAAACCGCGTCAACGTCGCCTTGCCGTAGGTATATGTTACTGACTTCGTCAGTCTTATCCGGCAACCTCAAAACGGTGTTTTGAGCTGACTTCG
>NZ_MWSM01000001.1:0-45265 GCF_002087075.1 Streptococcus pseudopneumoniae ATCC BAA-960 = CCUG 49455 | reverse complement strand
GTGCTTTGAGCAGCCTGCAGCTAGTTTCCTAGTTTGCTCTTTGATTTTCATTGAGTATAAAATAAGCAAATCAGTAAGAAACCCACGACAAGATAATCCTGACGCGGGTTGTAGTTTCAACAAATGTCAATTGACCTGACTAGCAATCTGTAAGAGTGCCTTTTCAAAAAGGAAACCTTTTTCATAGAGTCCTGTCTTAATCTGATAGTCTGTCTCAATCAAGTAGGAAATTACTTGCTTCAAAAAGCTCAAAGAAAGTCCTCTTGAATCTCTCAGCGCAAACTTGATTTGATAGGGATTAGGATTGCGTCCGAGAAAACTTCCTAGACTACTTGCAATCTGAGATTCTGTTTGCCCAGACTCCGCCAAAATCTTCACCTGAGTAAAAGTCCGAAATTGTCCTAGCATGACTGCAATCAGTTTGATTTCATCTTCACCTTGCAAGGTCAAATCTCTAACCAAATCGCGCGCCTGATCCATCTTTTTAGTCAGAATAAACTGAGTTAAATCAAAAATATTGTCCTGTAAGGTCTTGGGAATTGCGTTAACAATATCCTCTTCCTCGATAACAGAGTCTTCCTTATAGGACTGTAAAAAGAGGAGATTTTTCTGGATTTCGCTAAATTGAAAACCCGACTTGACGAGAAGATTTTCAAAAGAATTATTGGTAAACTGCAGACCTTCTTTCTGGCTCCACTTTTGGAAATACTGGCGTAATTCTTGTTCTTTGGCTTCTACTGCATCAAAGACCTTGGCATCACGCTTAAGTAATTTTACCAGCCGTCTTTTGCTATCCAGCTTTCCTTCCGCAAAGATCAACAACTTGGTTGTTGGTGAAGGGTTATCAAGGTATTCCTCAAACGACTTGAGTTCATCATCTGTTAAAAAGCGTTTCTTGGCTGTTGTGATATCTACAAAATGGTCTAATATCACGATTTTCTCATCCGCAAAGAAAGGAAGGCTGACTAACTCCAGTTCCACATCCTTGTAGACCACTTCTTTCATATCAAAGTAGGCAAAGTTGAGATCAGCAGAATCATAGCCAATCTGTTTCAATACTTGACTCTTCATCACTTCAAACTGACCCTGATCTGTCCCTGTAAAAAGGCTCAGGCTAGGTAAATTTGATAAAGTCAACTTCTGACTCTCTTCAATGGCTAGCATCTTCTCTCCTTTCTTCTGATTTTTCGATTTAATTTAGTCAATATAGCGCAATTTCCCACGGAAATCTTCTAAGCTCTCGTATCCTTTTTCCGCCATGATTGCTTTTAGTTCATTGGTAATGCGGTCAAAGGCACCGACGCCTTCTTTGTGAAGGGTGGTTCCCACCTGCACCATACTCGCTCCACAGAGAATATGTTCAAAGGCATCACGACCAGTCAACACGCCACCTGTTCCAATGATTTGGATCTGGGGATTTAAGCGTTGATAAAAGGCGTGAACATTAGCTAAAGCAGTTGGTTTGATGTATTCTCCACCAATTCCACCAAAACCATTCTTAGGCCGAATAACGACAGATTCGTCTTCTATATAGAGGCCGTTTCCGATAGAGTTAACGCAGTTGACAAACTTGAGCGGATACTTGTTGAAAATAGCTGCCGCTTGGTCAAAGTGAACAATATCAAAATATGGTGGCAATTTAATTCCAAGAGGTTTGGTGAAGTAGGCAAACACCTCTGCCAAAATCCGGTGTGTTGTCTCAAAATCATAGGCAATCTGAGGTTTACCTGGAACATTTGGACAGGAAAGATTTAGCTCAGTCAGACCACGAAAATCACTCTCTTGGACTTTTTTCAAGATAGTATGGGTTTCCTCTGGAGACATTCCAACCAGAGATAAGAAGAAAGTTCGGTTTGGCTCTTTTTCCTGTAAATCCAAAAGATAATCCAAATAATAGTCTAAGCCCTTATTTGGTAAGCCCATAGAATTGATAGAACCAAGTGGGACATCTTGATAGCGTGGCTCAGGATTTCCCTGACGAAAGTCCAAGGTTGCTGTCTTAGTAACAAAGGTTCCTGCCGCTGAGTTTTTGACCTCTTCTAACTCCTCTATCGTCATACAAGCCACACCTGCTGCATTCATCAAGCAATTGTCAAACTCAAAACCAGCAATTTGTGTTTTCGTTGATACCATGATTCTAATCCTCCAGATTCTTTTTATTGCTAATATTATACCATAATTTTAATTCTAGGTTTACTAGATTCTGTGGTTCTATCTATTTATTCGGAAAAGAAAGTCTAGTGCAGAAGTCATGTTATGGAAACAGCTAGTGTATTGGAAGTTTGAACAAGACTTGGGTCACAGACTTTTGAATGAAGTCCAAGCAACAAGGAGAAATCTCAACCATGAGTCCATTCCATGACTCTGTTGCTCTAGAAAACCTTGCAATAGTCAAGTGATAACGAATAAAACTTTGGATTGAAATATCTCCATGATTATCTATTACGAGGAGAAATCTCAACCTTTGGCATTTTTAAAGAAATACATGTAAATCTCTACTTTCGCAAAATGGATTTTCAGAACAGTATCCCAGTATAGTTAAAAACTATAAAAAAGAGAGGAAGTCCCCCTCTTAAGATTTTATTTGACTGCTTCTTTTAAAGCGTCTACCTTGTCCAAACGTTCCCATGGAAGGTCAATATCTGTACGTCCCATGTGTCCATAAGCTGCTGTTTGACGGTAAATTGGACGCTTGAGGTCCAGCATTTGGATAATTCCTGCAGGGCGAAGGTCAAAGATTTGACGGGCTGCTTTTTCAAGCTTGCTTTCAGCTACTGTTCCTGTACCGAAAGTATCGATACGAACAGAAACAGGTTGGGCAACACCGATAGCGTAGGCCAATTGAACTTCTGCCTTCTTAGCAAGACCGGCTGCAACGAAGTTCTTGGCAATATAGCGAGCTGCATATGAGGCAGAACGGTCCACCTTAGTCGCATCCTTACCAGAGAAGGCACCACCACCATGACGAGAGTAGCCACCATAAGTATCTACAATAATCTTACGACCAGTCAAACCTGAGTCCCCTTGAGGACCACCGATTACAAAACGACCTGTCGGATTGATAAAGAATTTTGTCTTATCATCGAGATAAGAAGATGGAATAACTTCTTTGATGACCTTGTCAATCACATCTTGATGGATTTGTTCATTAGTAGCCTCTGGATCATGCTGAGTAGAAATAACGACTGTATCTACACGTACCGGACGGTCATTTTCATCGTACTCAACTGTAACTTGTGATTTTGCATCTGGACGGAGATAGCTAATTTCTCCAGATTTACGAAGTTCTGCCAGACGACGAACCAATTTATGACTGAGTGAGATTGGCAATGGCATGAGCTCTTCTGTTTCATCCACTGCAAATCCAAACATGAGCCCTTGGTCTCCAGCACCGATCAAATCAAGTGGATCTTGGTCTGCATTTCCACGAACCTCCAAGGCTTCGTTAACACCTTGGGCAATATCTGGTGACTGCTCAACAAGTGACGGATGAACTCCCACTGTCTCAGCAGAAAAACCATATTCTGTATTGGTATAACCAATCTCTGCAATGGTATCACGAACCACACGGTTAATATCCACATAGGCATTTGTAGAAATTTCACCAAAAACGTGGACGGAACCAGTATAGACAGCTGTCTCAGCAGCAACGTGCGCCTCTGGATCCTCTGCTAAAATAGCATCCAAAATCGCATCTGAAATTTGGTCTGCAATCTTATCTGGATGCCCCTCAGATACAGATTCAGACGTGAATAATTTACGTTCTGACATAAAAATGTCCCCCCTTAAAAATAGTGTTATAGAGTTACAAAGTACTGGTAGGAAAACTCTTAGTGATAAATGCCTACCATCTTATCGGGACTATATAACTTTATCATTATACCATTTTTTAGCGCAATTTGCAGTCTTTAATGTGATATTTCGGTTTAGATAGTTCGTTCTCATAAAGCAAAAAGTTGGAGTTCAGTACTCCAACAATTTCTATTAAAATGTTTGGCGTTTCGCTTTACGCTCTGCACGACCGCGAGCGCGATTTTCAGCACGCTTGGTTTTGCGGCGCTTTTCATCAACCGCCCATTGAATTTTCTTCTTATAACCCGGTTTGACTTTTTTCTTTTTCTTTTTGACCAGACCAATCATTTCAATATCAAGCTTATCTTGCTTCTTCTCACGATTAGCACGACGATCACGGTCATAGGTATCTTGGAATTCTCCATCTTTGACCATCTTAGGAGTAAACTTGATTCCCAATT
Source organism: Streptococcus pseudopneumoniae ATCC BAA-960 = CCUG 49455 (assembly GCF_002087075.1). Taxonomy (GTDB): domain Bacteria; phylum Bacillota; class Bacilli; order Lactobacillales; family Streptococcaceae; genus Streptococcus; species Streptococcus pseudopneumoniae. The sequence goes on along the minus strand of NZ_MWSM01000001.1, from coordinate 41,012 downwards.
TCTCCAACTCACGGATATCCGAGTCATCACTTGGCTGATAAAGGGTAATGGCTGTGCCTGGTAGGCCATTTCTTCCAGTACGACCAACTCGATGAACAAAGAAGGACAAATCTTGCGGAATGGCATCATTGATGACATGGCTGACACCTTCAATGTCAATCCCACGCGCTGCCAAGTCTGTTGCGACAATGTACTCAAAATCCAGATTTTTCACCTGATTCATGATACGCTTGCGCTCACGAGGGGCAATATCCCCATGAATTTTTGCCACCTTCAAGCCTTGAGCAGTCAGGTAAGAATGCAATTCATCAGCACGCGTTTTAGTGTTAACAAAAATCATTGCCAAATACGGTTGCATCAACTGAGTCAACTGGTAAATTTGAGCATTCTTATCACGTCCCTTAGTAGAAATCAACCAATTATCAATGGTATCAGAAATGATCGTTTTGGTCTTGATTTTCTCCATAACTGGATTTGATAAGTATTTTTTCAAGAATGGTTGCAGTTTTTGCGGAATAGTCGCTGAGAAGACCATGAATTGCAAGTCTTTTGAAAGACTGCCAGCAATCTTATCAACAGTTTCCAAGAATCCCATATCCAAGGTCATGTCTGCTTCATCAACAACAAAGGTCTTGGCCTTGTGAATAGCCAAATCACCGGATTTAACCAAGTCGTAAATACGGCCTGGTGTTCCAATAACAATATGAGGCTGATCGCTTGCCAATTTCTCAATCTGACGAGCCTTATCCGTACCACCCACATAATTAACCACACGAACTTCCACGTCTGAGTGGGCAGCAATCTGACGGGCTGCTTGGTAAATTTGAGTAGCCAACTCACGACTCGGTGCAGTAATCACTGCCTGTACACTATCGCTAGCTTCATCTAATTGCTGGAAAATCGGTAACAAGAAAGTGTGAGTCTTACCTGAACCTGTTTTTGATTCTCCAACCAAATCTCTACCTGCCAAAACAATAGGAATCAATTTGTCTTGCACCTCTGTTGGAGCTGTAAATTTTAACTCCTCCAAGGCCTCTCTAATATAGTTTTTAAATTGAAATTTCGTAAATGACATAATATCCTCTATTCTATCTATCTTATCAATTATACCATATTTTATTCCATTACAGTAGTCTCACTTATTTAGGCTATTTCCAGTAGCTTCTCTAATAATAAAAAGGCTAGAATTTCATGGTTCCAACCTCTTTTCATACTCAATGAAAATCAAAGATCAAACTAGGAAACTAGCCGCAGGCTGTACTTGAGTACGGCAAGGCGACGTTGACGTGGTTTGAATTTGATTTTCGAAGAGTATCAGTTATTATTTCCAGTTTAAAATAGCACTCAAGCCATAGTGATCACTGACTTGTGGACTCTTGTTACCATCAAATACGACATGTAAATTTTCCACCGCTAACTCTTTGGTAGTAAAGACATAATCGATTCGAAGGGGTTCAGTGTTCCCTTTCCAGCCATCAATTTCTGGTGGAACGGTATAGCTACCGCTTTTCTCTTGAGCAACTTCAAAAGCGTCTTGTAAGCCTAATGGACTAGCCAAAATAGCTTGGTAGCCTTCCTGTCCAGCTGGGTTGTTGAAATCTCCAGCTAGTAAAAGTGGCTTGTTCAATTCTTTCAAGACATTCTCAAATCGTGCCCATTCTTCTTGGAAACCTTTATCCCACCAAGAAAGGTGGACACTTGCAACTGCAAGCTCCTTACCATCAACTACAGTTTCAGCCAAAGCAACACGACGAGTATGATAGTCTGTTGGATCATCCACATCTGAAACCAAAATTTCTCTGGCTTCAATAGGTTTTTTAGACAAGATAGCTACACCTTCATGGTAGCGATCATAACCGATATGGTTATAGGCCCAAGTCCAGTAGTAATTTTTCCCTTGCTCAGACAACTTTTCAACCAAGAGTCTAACATAGTGATCTTGGTGAATAGGCTCAGCTGCTGGCAAAGCTTGATAAAGGTCATTAACCTCCACCTCTGGCGAAGTGATCTCCTGATTGATTTCTTGGAAACAAATCAAATCATAGTCTTTTTCAAGAATATCCTCAAGCAAAATCTGGAATTTTTCCTCAGCTTCTTTTTCCATCCAACTATGAGTATTGAGTGTTAAAAATTTCATTCTTTTCTCCCAAAATAAGAGGTTGGAATACAGCTTCCAACCTCAAGTATATTACAATTCTACTTTAGCAACTGCTGTTTTAGCTGCAAGAGAACCTGTTTTTTCTAATTTAACTGATTTAATTGCATCACCATTTGTGAAGACAACTACTGTTGAAGTTTCACGTCCTGCTGCACGGATAGCATCCAAGTCAGCTGTGACAAGGAGATCTCCTGCTGCAACTTTTTGTCCTTCAGCAACATGAACTGTAAATGGTTTACCTTCAAGACTTACTGTGTCCAAACCAATGTGAACCAATACTTCAAGACCTGATTCAGTCACAATACCAAGAGCATGTTTTGTTGGGAAGATGCTTGATACAGTACCTGAAACTGGAGATACAATGTTTCCATTTGCAGGTTCTACTGCAAATCCATCACCCATCATTTTTTGAGCAAATACTGGATCTTTTACTTGTTCCAAAGCAACAACTTGACCGTCTGCTACTGAGTAAACTTCCTCAGTAAGACCTTTGAAGTGAACAGTGTTTTGTTGTGCTTCAGTCATTTGGCTTGGAAGAGTTTCAGGAATGATTTCACCTGAATCAAGGATATCTTGGATATCAGATTTCAATACGTCAGCTTTTGGTCCGTAGATAGCTTGAACCCCTTGTCCTTTCATGACAAGACCCATAGCTCCTTCTGCTTTCCATTGCTCTGCATTTCCTACTTTATCTGCATCTTTAACAGTTACACGAAGACGAGTCATACATGCGTCAACATCAACGATATTTGCACGTCCACCAAGAAGGTTGATGATGTTTACAGCTTGAGAGCCTGCTGCAACTTTCACTTCGCTACTAGATTCTTCTGAACCTTCAGCAGTTTCGTAGTTTCCGTTACGCCCTGAAGTTGCGTAGTTGAATTTTTGAATCATGAAGTTTGCGATAAAATACATGATTACGGCAAAGAGAACAGTTACCCAAACGAAGTTAATGATATCCATACCGATACCAGCACTGATTGCAATAGGTGTACGAGTCAAGAACTCGATTGAACCGAATGAGTGCATACGTAGGTTTACAACGTCAGCCATAGCGAAGGCAGCACCTTGAACAAGTGAGTAAACAAGATACATAGGTGTTGCAACGAACATGAACATGTATTCGATTGGTTCAGTAACCCCTGTCAAGAATGTTGCAAGAGCTGTCGCAATCATCATACCTTTATATTTGTGTTTCTTGTCAGCATCGACATTACGGTAGATAGCCACGATCACACCCATCAAGATACCGAATGAACCGATCATTTGTCCAACTTTAAAACGAGCTGGGTGAACAGTATCTAACAATTGTTGGTAGTGACTTGCATCTGTACCTTTGAGGTTTACAAGGTCTGTTACCCATGCAAGCCATAGTGGGTCTTGACCGAATACTTGAGTACCTTTAGCTGCACCAGTTAAAATGTCATAAGTACCACCAAGAGCTGTGTAGTTCATTGGGATAGTCAACATATGGTGAAGACCAAATGGCAAGAGCAAACGTTCCAAAGTACCATACAAGAATGGTGCAAGGATTGGTGCAGTTTCTTGTGAGTTGGCAATCCAAATACCAAAGCTATTGATACCAGTTTGCACAAGTGGCCAGAAAGCTGAAAGTAGAATTGCAGCAATTACTGAACGAAGAATAACTACAAATGGTACAAAACGTTTTCCGTTAAAGAATGAAAGTGCATCAGGAAGCTTACGGAAGTTATAGTATTTATTGTAAGCAGTTGCTCCAATAAAACCAGAAATAATCCCTACGAATACACCCATGTTAAGTGCTGGAGCTTCCATAACACTAATGAAGTAATCAGCAACTTTGATTGATCCACCAAAGAGAGTTGTTACCATAGCTTCTGGATTCTTCAACATGTCTCCTGATACACCAAAGATTGTACCAGTGATACGGTTGATTAGGATAAAGGCAAGACCTGCCGCAAACGCACCACCAGCACGTTCCTTAGCCCAGCTTCCTCCAATAGCGAGGGCAAACAAGATATGAAGGTTAACGATAACCCCCCAACCGATTTGCTCTAGGACACCACCAGTAATAACGAGTGGAGCAAAGTTAGGGTTAATCATCACGATAGACTTACCGATTGAAATCATCAAACCAGCAGCCGGCATAACCGCGATAACCACCATCAAAGCCTTACCGAATTTTTGCCAAAATTCGAAAGACAAGACATTTTTGAATGTATCTTTCATCATTCAAATCTCCTTTATTTAGGCAAACGTTTTACGAAAACGTTTGCACCTTTTATGATTTAATTATACCACTTTAATTTTTTTTGTAAAGGCTTTTATTCAAAAAAATCCTCTTTTTTCAAAAATTTTCTAGGTGCTAAATTTCAAGTTCAAATTAGCCATCAAGAATCTTCTCTGAGCAACTTCTTTATACTCTTCGAAAATCTCTTCAAACCACGTCAGCGTCGTCTTACCGTATATATGTGACTGACTTTCTACAACCTCAAATCAGTATTTTGAGCATCCTGTGGCGAGCTACCTAGTTTGCTCTTTGATTTTCATTGAGTATTAGAAGTCCCTTTTCTAAAATTTTTGTAGCAAAAAAGGAGATTTTACAACCTCCTCATAAAAGTAATTATTTTACCTAAATTTTCAAGAATCGACGCATGGATATTCCTGATCCCAGTGAACCAATAAAAATTCCAATCACAAATAGTAGGGCAATCATCAACGGACTAAATAAATCTGGACTAATCATAGATAGATTTTGTCCTACCAACGATTTGTTAACAGATTGGTAAACCATTTGATAAACAATAAAGACCAAAACAGATGGTGCGATAGCTCCCAATAAACCGATAAAGGCTCCTTCTAACAAGAACGGTCCACGAATATAACTGTTTTTAGCTCCGACCAAGCGCATGATTTGAATTTCGCGACTGCGGGAAATAATAGTAATACGAATGGTATTTGAAATCAAGAAAACTGCGACAAAAATTAACAAGGCAGCAATCCCTAGTCCCCAAACACGGATAAATGAAGCTAACTTGAAGAGTCTTTCTGTATTGGCACCGCCATCTTGAACCTCAGAGACACCTTCAATTTTTTTAGCATCTTCGGCTATAGTTTTTACATCATTTGGAGTATTTGCCTCTACAATATAGGCATCATAGAGAGGATTGGCATCTCCTTCAAAGATTTTCCAGTTATCTCCCATTGTCTCGGTTAACTTTTCATATTGTTCTTCTTTACTTGAAAAGGTAACACTCTTAACCGTAGACATGTTCTTCAAAGAATCATATACCTTGTGGTAGTCATTATTTGTAACAGTTTGACCTTCTTTTTCAATTGTCTGACTGTTATCTTCCACATCCTTTCGGATATAAACTACTACACGGACATTATTTTCAATATCTGTAGCTAGTTTCGCTGTATTAAAAATAACAGATGCAAATATTGCCACCAAGGTCAAAGTAATCATGACTGAACTGACAGCAGCTACTGTCATCCAACCATTTCGTTTCAAACTTTTTAAGGCTTCAAATAAATGGCGAAAAAATCTACTAATCATCGTATCCATACTCTCCTTTTGATTCGTCACGAACAACACGGCCATTTTCAATGGCAATGACACGGTGGCGCAAGGTATTTACAATCTGGCTATTATGAGTCGCCATCAAAATAGTTGTCCCTTGTAGGTTAATCCGTTCCAAGAGATTCATAATTTCCCATGAATTATCAGGGTCCAGGTTTCCTGTTGGTTCATCGGCTATCAATACTTTTGGATTGTTTACAATAGCACGTGCAATCGCAATCCGCTGTTGCTCTCCACCTGAGAGCTCATTTGGGAAAGAACGAACCTTGTGCTTCAACCCAACCAAGTCTAAAACTTCCATCACACGTTTTTTGATATTACGGCGATTTTCCCCGATTACTTCCATAGCGTAAGCAATATTTTCATAGACAGTTTTCTTTGGTAACAATTTATAATCCTGGAAGACAACCCCAACACTACGACGTAGAAGCGGGACATCTTTCTTTTTGATCTTAACCAGATTAAAACCAGCAACTGATAGGCTTCCTTTATCGATTTTTACTTCACGATACAGAGAACGAATAAAGGTTGACTTCCCTGCTCCTGAAGGTCCTACGATGTAAGCAAATTCCCCCGGTTGAACGCTGACCGAAACACCGCGTAGGGCAGTCGTTCCGTTGTCGTATTTTTTAACGACATCTCTCATTTCAATGATTGACATGTGAGTTCCTTTCTATCTTAGCTGATTCGCCACTTGAGATAGGCATCGATAAAACCATCTAGGTCTCCGTCCATAACCTTATCTACCTGAGCAACCTCAAAGCTAGTTCGGTGATCTTTTACCATAGTATAAGGAGTGAAGACATAAGAACGGATTTGGCTTCCCCATGTGATTTCTTTTTTCTCACCCTTGAGGGAATCTACCTCCGCAGCTTTCTTTTCTTGCTCCATTTGATAGAGCTTAGCCTGCAACATCTTCATGGCACGATCTCTATTTCCATACTGGGTACGATCCACTGTTGATTGAACAACAATTCCAGTTGGAATGTGGGTTAAACGTACACCTGTTGAAACCTTATTGACATTTTGTCCACCGGCACCACCTGAACGGAAGGTATCCATCTTGATGTCATCTTCCCGGATTTCCACTTCAATGGTATCGTCCAACTCAGGCATCACTTCTACGGATGTGAAAGATGTATGGCGACGTTTGGCAGAGTCAAATGGTGAAATTCGCACCAAACGGTGTACCCCCATTTCTGACTTGAGAAGACCATAGGCATTAGGCCCTTCAAATGATAAGGTTACTGACTTGATACCAGCTTCATCCCCTGCTTGGTAATCCAATACTTCCACTTTAAAGCCTTTAGCATTACCATAACGAGTATACATACGAAGCAACATATCACCCCAGTCCTGAGCCTCAGTACCACCAGAACCTGGATGGATTTCCAAGATGGCATTGTTGTGGTCATAAAGTTCTGACAAGAGTAGAGTCATCTCATAGCTGGTCATCATCTTATCAAGTTCGGCTAACTGCTCTACCAGTTCTTCTTGAACTGACTCGTCTTCAGCTAAAAAGTCCAATAAAATTTCGACTTCATCCTGCAACTCTTCCATTTTGTGGAAGGTGTTATAGGTGTTTTTTAATTCATTTAATTCTTGCGACGTTTTTTGGGCCGCAATATTATCATTCCAAAAATCAGGTTCTGTCATCTTGTTTTCCAAGATGGCAATCTCTTCCTCTAGCCCTTCGAGGTCAAAGAGACCCCCTGAAAGAAGCTAATTTTTCACGATTTGCGTCAATTTTTTGACGGATTACTGAAATGTCCATAAATACTCCTTTTTTACATCATTTCATTATAGCATATTTTATCATTTCTTTCCATCTTTTGCTATAATCCCTTTTTTATGAAAAAAGAAGCCTTTCGGCTTCCCTTCTTACAAGACTTTTGCTGAAGTGCGAGTGATTTCTTCCACTTGAATACCATTTGCTTCAAATTTTTCTTTCAAGGCTGGTAAATCAATTGATCCATCGATTTGCACTTCGATAATGACCTTACCATCCTTACGCGGAATATTGACTGTATGGGAGATATTCAAATTTTCTTCAACGATTAGAGAAACAATCTTACCAAGAACGCCAACTTCATCTTCTGTAACAAAGCGCACACGAATTCCTTCTTCTCCATAACCAGCAATTTCAAGAAAGGCTTGGAAAACGTCACGGTCCGTAATAACCCCATAGACTTGATGGTTATCTACTACAGGAAGAATACCAATCTTGTTTTTCAACATCAGATAAGTTGCATCTTCTAGACTCGCATAGCCTGAAACAGTGACAACATCGCGAATCATGACATCTTTTACTTTTGTCTTATTTAGAAGATAATTCATCTCATAGATAGAAAGACTGGTTGCTTTTGATGGGCTAGCTTGGGCAACGGTTCCCTCAGTTACCAAACCAACCAATTGATCATTTTCAATAACAGGCAAGCGGTGCAACCCTTGCTCTCTCATCAAATCTGCTGCATGAGATACTGTTGTATCTGGACTAATATAAACTACCTTGCGGGTCATAAAATCTTTAACTGCCATGAGACTTCTCCTTTTCTATTCTTATCCCTATTATACAATCTTTTTGCAAATCTATCAAACGCTTACATTTCTTTTTCAAAATTCAGAAAAGTATGAATAACCTAGCAAAAAGAGCTCTGAAATCGAGCTCTGTGAATGAAGGTAAGATACGTTTCATTCGATTTTTTCAATTATTAGAAATTAACCTTTTAATGTAGATGATGATTACTTCGTAATCTCCATCTGCAACCTAAACTAGTCTCCCAGACTAGTTTAGCCACCTAGATATGCTTTTCTGACTTCTTCTGATGAAGCGAGTTCTTTTCCTGTTCCTGATAGGACGATTTTTCCTGTTTCCAATACATAGCCTCGGTCAGAGATTGCAAGTGCTTTATTGGCATTTTGTTCAATCAAGAGGACGGTTGTTCCTTGTTGCTGGATATCTTGAATGATATCAAAAATCTCTTGGATAAAGATTGGGGCAAGTCCCATTGATGGTTCATCTAAAAGAAGAAGTTTTGGTGTTGACATAAGAGCGCGTCCCATGGCAAGCATTTGTTGTTCCCCCCCTGAAAGAGTAGCTGCATCTTGGTTCTTCCGTTCTTCAAGACGTGGGAAGCGTGAAAAGACCTTCTTCAAGTTAGCTTGATTTTCTTCACGATTTTTCTTCAAAAAAGCTCCCATTTCAAGATTTTCCATAACAGTCAAGCCAGGAAAGACGTGGCGTCCTTCTGGAACTTGTGAAAGACCACCTGCCACGATTTTCTGAGCCGGCATTTTTTGGATTTCTTGACCTAAAAATTCAATCTTTCCAGAGCTTGGTCTAACCAAACCTGACAAGGTACGGAGAATGGTTGTTTTACCAGCACCATTGGCACCGATAAGGGAAACAACTTCTCCTTCATTCACTTCAAAGCTTACATCACGGACTGCTTGGATCATACCGTAATGCACAGAAAGATTATCAACTTTTAACATAGACATTAGGCTTCACCTCCTAGATAAGCTTCGATAACGCGTTTATTGGTCTTAATTTCGTCTGGAGTTCCTTGAGCAATTAAACGACCATATTCAAGTACGTAGATACGTTCTGTAACTTCCATGACCAGATTCATATCGTGTTCAATCAGCATGATTGTAATCTTAAATTCATCTTTGATGCGACGAATTAACTCAGTCAATTCCGCTGTTTCCTGCGGGTTCATACCTGCGGCTGGTTCATCTAAAAAGAGAATTTTAGGTTCCGTAGCGAGGGCACGAACAATTTCCAAACGACGTTGTTGTCCGTAGGCGAGGTTTTTAGCAAGAGTCTCTGCATCACCATCTAAATCAAAGATTTTCAGCAATTCTAAAGCTTTAGATTTTAATTCTTTTTCACTCTTGTAAAAAGCTGGTAAGCGTAAGAAACTAGCAAAAACATGTTGTTTGTGATGGTTGGCAAAGGCAATCAAAACATTGTCCAAAACGGTTAAATCTTTAAAGAGACGGATATTTTGGAAAGTACGTCCAAGTCCTAAAGAAGCAATCTTATAAGGTGCCTTTCCATTCAAAAGGTGACCATCTAGGGTTACTGTTCCCTCGCTTGGTTCATAAACACCCGTCAAGAGGTTGAAAAGAGTGGTTTTCCCAGCTCCGTTTGGACCGATTAGTCCAACCAGTTCCCCTTCGTTCAATTCAAGAGTCACATCTCCAACAGCTGTTAGACCGCCAAAATGTTTGGTTAACTGTTTTACTTCAAGTAATGCCATTAGTTTTATTCCTCCTTCTTAGATTTTTTAAAGAAACGTGATAGGCTCAATTCCCATGTTCCAAGGAGTCCACCTGGTCTGAAAATCATTACCAAGACCAAGGCCAAAGCGTAAATAATCATACGCACACTAGCTACGTCTTGGAGAAGCATATTCAAAATTCCCAGAACAATAGCCGATACAATGGCACCTGTAATGGAACCAAGTCCACCAAAGACAACAATAATCAAAACGTTGATTGAGTTGATGAAAGTGTAATCTTTCGGTACAACTGAACCGATAAATCCTGCCTGAAGTGACCCTGCAATACTCGCAGTAATGGCACCAAAGACAAAAGCGATGATTTTAATTTTAGTCGTATTAACCCCAACTGACTCAGCAGCGATTTCATCCTCACGAACAGAGAGGGTTGAACGACCAATTGGACTACGCAAGAAGTTCAAGGTTGCAATGGTTGTAATCACAACAAAGAAGTAAACCATTTGCCAAGTTGTAAAGTTTGGAATTCCCAAGATACCTGCCGCACCATTTGTAAGGCTTCCGCCATTGATGATAAAGATACGGATAATTTCAGAAACACCTAGAGTTGCTACTGCAAGATAGTCCCCCTTCAAACGCAAGGTTGGAATTCCGACAAGCAAGGCAACTGCTCCTGAAAGTAAAGCCCCTATCAGCATGGCTCCAAAGAAGGCACCGTAGGTTGGTGATTTAGAACCAATAATAGCTGCTGCATAGGCACCAATCGCCATGAAACCAGCATGACCAAGTGAAAATTGTCCTGAAAAACCAACGATTAAGTTGAGACCAACAGCCAAAATAATATTAATTCCAATTTGTTGTAAAATCTGTACATAGAATAGATTGAGTACTCCGACTGAAACCAATACACTAATCAAGCCATAGCCAGCTAATAAAAGGAGTAACCATAGAATATTAACTTTTAAATTTTCCTTCATCGCTTACACCTTCTCTTTCACATTTTTACCAAGGATACCAGCTGGGCGGACAATCAAGATCAACAACAAGATTCCATAAACAATGGCATCACGGAAGTCTGACATCCCAAAGGCTGTCGCAAAAGTTTCTAATAGACCAATCACAAAGCCACCAAGAGCCGCACCAGGAATGATTCCGATACCACCAAGTACCGCGGCAACGAAAGACTTAAGACCTGGAGTAACCCCCATCAAAGGCTCAAGAGAGTTATAATAGAGGGCAATCAGAACACCAGCCGCACCCGCAAGAGCTGAACCCAAAGCGAAGGTAAAGCTGATCGTACGGTTTACATTGATCCCCATCAATTGTGCCGCATCGCTATCTACAGATACAGCACGCATGGCTTTCCCCATCTTAGTCTTTTGGACAATGACCTGTAACAAAATCATCAAAATCAAGGAAATGGCCAAGATCATTAACTGCACGTTTGTTAGGCTAACTGGTCCCAAATCATAGCGAACTGTTTGAATCGCTTGAGGAAAGGCACGAGTATTGGCACCAACCAGATAGACCATGCCATACTCCAATAGGAAAGAAACCCCAATAGCTGTAATCAAAACAGCAATACGAGTAGAGTGACGCAAAGGTCGGTAAGCAAGGAACTCAATCACGACACCAAGAATAGCTGTCGCTAGCATGGCTACAATAAGAGCTACAAAGAAATTCATTTGGAAAGAATTGATCAAGAAATAACCGATAAAGGCTCCCATCATATAAATATCACCATGGGCGAAGTTGATGAGCTTGATAATTCCGTAAACCATGGTATATCCTAGTGCTAACAGCGCATAAACACTACCTAGAATCAAACCATTTACTAGTTGTTGGAGCATAAGATTCACTCTTTCTATTTATAATTCCGAGGGTTTTCCCTCACTTTTTGATAGGTTCTTAAACATCGAAACAGGGAGTGAGTCCGAGGCTCATTCCCTATTTCAACATTTTTCTATTATGGTTTTACAACTTCTGCTGCTTCAACCTTACCATTGTTCATGGTCATCATGTAAGCAGTTTTGACTGTGTTGTGGTCTGCATCGAAGCTTGTTTGACCAGTTACACCTTCAAAGTCTTTTGTTTTAGCAAGATTATCCTTGATTTCACCTGAGTTTTTAGCACCTTTTGCTGCGTTTGCTACAAGGTGAACTGAGTCATAAGCCAAGGCTGCAAATGTTGAAGGCTCTTCATTGTACTTAGCACGGTAAGCGTCAAGGAAGGCTTTAGCTTTAGCTGAAACTTCTACAGTAGTTGAGAAGCCTGAGATAAAGTAGATGTTTGATGCTTTTTCAGCAGTTGCTTGTTGTACAAACTCCTCACCGTTAAATCCATCACCACCAACGATTGGTTTGTCAATTCCCATGCCACGCGCTTGGTTTACAATCTTACCAGCCTCATTATAGTAACCAGGAACAACGATAGCATCAAAGTCTTTCCCTTTCATTTTTGTAAGGGCTGCTTGGAAGTCTGTGTCACCTGCTACGAAAGTTTCATCTGCAACGATTTCACCCTTGTATGACTCGCGGAAAGATTTGGCAATCCCTTTAGCATAGTCACTGGCATTGTCAGTGTAAAGAACAACTTTCTTAGCATTTAATTTTTCAGAAACATAGTTTGAGATAATTTTTCCTTGGAAGCTATCTTGGAAAGTTCCAATAAAGAGGTAATCTTGACCTTTAGTCAATCCATCTTGAGTCGCACTTGGTGAGATCAATGGAACACCTGCTTTTGTAGCGTTCGCTACCGCAGCTGCAGTCGCACCAGATGTCGCAGGTCCTACGACTGCTGATACTTTAGATTGGGTTACAAGGTTAGTTGTAACTGAAGCAGCCTCAGCTGTTTCAGACTTATTATCTTTATCAACTACTTCGATTTGTTTTCCATCGATACCACCTGCGGCATTGATTTCATCAACAGCCAATTGGGCACCTTTTTGTTCAGCTGTTCCGTATGCAGCTAAAGAACCTGATTCTTCAAAGTTAAACCCGATTTTAATTGTCTTTTCCTCTACTGAGTTACCAGCAGTGTTGACTGCTCCAGACTTCACTTCTCCACAGGCTGCAAGAAGTGCTACACTTGCAAGCGCCACAAACGATAGGGCAAATTTTTTCTTCATCTTTTTTGTCTCCTTATTTCTTAAATAGTCTGTTAAGAATATATCGAATTATCAGAAAATTGTCAACACTTTTCTTTAAATTTTTATCTGATAACGTTTTCCTATCGGTAAAGGTTGCCCACAAAGGGTGTTTCCAGTTCTTGGATATGACAAACTCTGACTTTTTTGATAAACTTTTCCTTGCTCAAGCGCCCGACCAATTGCTCCACTTCTTGAGTTGGAACATAGAGTTGTAAGTAACGATGTTTCTTGGAATGATAGGTAATATCTCCATAATCCTGCAGTTTTTTGGCATCACGATTATAGTAAAGATAGATAATCAAGCCAGATCGATTGACTTTTTCAAACATGATAAATCCTCTTTCTAAGAAATCTCTCCCTATTATACCAAAAAAAGCAAACCCAGTCGAGTTTGCCTCCTTTGATTATTAGTTCAATGAATTGTTGGCCATGATTTCATCAATGAAGCCATATTCAAGTGTTTCTTGGGCGCTCATCCAGTTATCGCGTTCTGCATCTGCATGGACTTTTTCGATTGACTGACCTGAATTTTCAGCCAAGATTTTTTCCAAGGTTTTACGAGTTTTAAGCAAATGTTCTGCAGCGATAGCCATATCAGTTTGTTGGGTACCACCACCTGTACCACCCATTGGTTGGTGAATCATATACTCTGCATTTGGAAGCATGAAACGTTTGCCTTTTGCTCCACTTGATGCGATGACCGTCCCCATAGATGCTGCCATACCCATAACGATGGTTTGGACATCTGCCTTGATAAAGTTCATGGTATCAACGATTGCCAAACCAGCTGAAACGGAACCACCAGGTGTATTGACATAAAGGTAAATATCTTTTGTACTATCTTGGGCATCCAAGAAAAGCAATTGGGCAATAACAGAGTTAGCCATATTGTCTTCAACTGGACCTGTCAGCATAATGATGCGGTCTTTAAGAAGACGTGAGTAAATATCGTAGGAACGTTCTCCACGGCTTGTTTGTTCAATAACTACAGGAATCATTCATTTCTCCTTTTGAGTTTTAATTTTGTTGGTCAAATGACTGAAGATAAGACTATTATAATATCTTGGTCAAAAAAGGTCAAATTTTTGCTCTGCTTTCATTAGACAGAAACAAAAACCCAACCTCCTTTCGTGACTAGAAATACTTTTCCAAGTCATTCTTCTTTTCGATCTTATTTTGTACCGAACAAGCGGTCTCCAGCATCTCCAAGACCTGGAACGATATAACCGTGTTCGTTCAAGCGTTCATCCAAGGCTGCTGTAAAGATTTCTACATCTGGATGAGCTTCTTGAAGGGCTTTTACACCTTCTGGTGCTGATACAAGGCAGACAAATTTAATATTTGATGCGCCACGTTTTTTAAGTGAGTCAACGGCCAAGATTGCTGAGCCACCTGTTGCCAACATTGGATCTACTACAAAAATTTGACGTTGGTTAATGTCCTCAGGCAATTTCACCAAATACTCAACTGGTTGAAGTGTTTCTTCATCACGGTACATACCGATGTGGCCAACTTTAGCAGCTGGAACCAAGCTCAAGAGACCATCAACCATCCCGATACCTGCACGCAAGATTGGAACGATAGCCAATTTCTTACCTGCTAATTGTTTTTGAACTGTTTTTGTAATTGGTGTTTCGATTTCCACATCTTCTAGTGGAAGATCACGAAGTACTTCATACCCCATCAACATTGCAATCTCATCTACTAGCTCACGAAAAGCTTTTGTAGAAGTATCTGTACGACGCAAAATTGACAATTTGTGTTGAATCAGCGGGTGATTAATAACTTCAATTTTTCCCATTTTTGGAATTCCTTCTTTCAATTTATTCTTCTTATTATACCAAAAAACGGTTTAAAAATCTTTCTAAACCATTTATTTTTGATAATTTTTACATTAGATCAGCCTCTTTAAGAGCTTCCTGTACTGTCTCAAGTGGTAAATGGGTCAATTCTGTCCCTTTTTCTTGATAAAGGTATTGGGCGTAGTCATCCATTCGGTACTGGTTGATATAAACCACGCGCTTGCAACCAACCTGCAATAATTGTTTGGTACAGTTGAGACAAGGAAAATGGGTTACATAGGCTGTAAAACCTTTAGGAACACCACGCTCAGCCCCTTGAAGAATGGCATTAACCTCAGCATGAAGGGTGCGAACACAGTGTCCTTCAATGACCAGACATTCGTGATCAATACAATGCTCGGTACCTGACACCGAACCATTATAACCAGTGGAAATAACCTTATTATCCTTAACCAGAATTGCGCCCACTTTGGCACGTTTACAAGTGGAACGATTGGCAATTAGTAATGCTTGGGCTGCAAAATACTCATCCCAGGCCAGTCTTTTTTCAGTCATCTCTTTTCTCCTATTTCTCTATTTTTTAAAAAATGGTAACCGTAAATCCGCTATCTTTTCAGCAGGTACCTTCATGCCATCCTTGATCCATTTTAAAAGGACTGAGACGATGGCTGAACTCCAGAAGGAATGAAGATAAGAGCTGACACCTTTTGATTTCCCATGGTATTTTTCTAGAAATTCCTGCATGGCTTGGACAAAGATTTTTTCCAGATGGTAATCCAAGGCCAATTGAATCACTCTAACTTCCTTTCTGGCCTCCCGGAAAAGGTGAACCCAAACCAAATAAAGGTCTGTCTTTAAATCGTAATGATGCAGCTGTTCCATAATATTGTGGACAGTTCGTTTAAAGACGCTCTCTAAAATTTCCTCTTTGGAGTCATAATTGCGATAAAAGGCCGCACGCGAAACACCTGCACGTTTGACCAATTCAGAAATACTAATCTTGGTCAGTTCCTTTTTTTCCAAGAGTTGCAAGAGGGCTGTTTCAATGGCTTCTCTGGTTAATAAATTGGATTCTTGGTTTGATTTTCTGAGATTTTCAAGAGACTTTTCAGAGATTCTACGTTCAGACATAACATTTTCTTTCTACTTGTCACAACAGACGGATGATGCTTTTGTTTCAAGGGTTTTCATGATATAATTGTAAAAAAAGACAGAACCTTTGTCAATGTATAACTGACAAAGATGGAGAATTTCTATGACTTGGAAGATTATTGCTGACTCTGGTTGTGATTATCGTCAACTGCCAACACCAGCTATTAACACAACCTTTGTAAGTGTCCCCTTAACCATTCAAGTAGCTGATCAGGTCTTTGTTGATGATGCCAGTCTTGATATTGACCATATGATGGAAACCATGTATGCAACCGCAGAAGCTTCAAAATCAGCTTGTCCAAGCCCAGATGATTATTTGCGAGCATTTGAAGGTGCCAAAAACATTTTCCTAGTAACCATCACTGGTACTCTTTCTGGTAGTCACAATAGTGCTCAACTGGCCAAGAATATTTATCTGGAAGAACATCCTGACACTAAGATTCATGTAATTGATAGTTTGTCTGCTGGTGGTGAAGTTGACCTACTCGTAGAAAAATTGAATGACTTGATTGCCCAGGGCTTGTCTTTTGAAGAAGTGGTTGAAGCTATCACCGCCTATCAAGAAAAAACTAAGTTGCTCTTTGTCCTAGCCAAAGTCGATAACTTGGTGAAGAACGGCCGTTTGAGCAAGCTTATCGGTACGGTCGTTGGCCTTCTCAACATTCGTATGGTCGGAGAAGCTAGTGAAACTGGAACTCTCGAATTGCTACAAAAAGCAAGAGGAGCAAAGAAGTCAGTTCAAGCAGCCTATGAAGAGTTAGTGAAAGCAGGATATGCTGGTGGCCGTATTGTCATGGCCCAACGCAATAACGAGAAATGTTGCCAACAGCTTTCAGACCGAATCCGTGAAACCTTCCCACAGGCGGATATTAAAATTCTCCCAACATCTGGTCTCTGCAGTTTCTATGCAGAAGATGGCGGTCTGCTGATGGGCTATGAAATTGATTAATTGCATTCTTGACAAGAGGTAACCATCATCTCTTGTTTTTTTTGTGGTACAATAGAGCTATGAAACATTTTGATACTATTGTCATCGGTGGAGGACCTGCTGGTATGATGGCTACGATTTCCAGTAGCTTTTATGGACAGAAAACCCTCCTCATCGAAAAAAATCGGAAACTTGGAAAAAAGTTAGCTGGGACTGGTGGGGGACGTTGCAATGTGACCAACAATGGTAGCTTGGACGACCTACTAGCTGGAATTCCTGGAAACGGACGCTTTCTTTACAGTGTTTTCTCCCAGTTCGATAATCATGACATCATCAACTTTTTTACAGAAAATGGTGTTAAACTTAAGCTCGAAGACCACGGACGCGTCTTTCCAGCCAGTGACAAGTCTCGGACTATTATCGAAGCTTTGGAAAAGAAAATCACTGAACTAGGTGGTCAAGTTGCTACTCAAACCGAAATTGTTTCGGTTAAAAAAATCGGCGAACAGTTTGTCCTTAAGTCCGCAGACCAAACCTTCACTTGTGAGAAACTCATTGTCACAACTGGTGGAAAATCCTATCCTTCTACTGGTTCGACTGGTTTTGGTCACGAGATTGCCCGCCATTTTAAGCATACCATTACCGAGCTTGAAGCTGCTGAAAGTCCTTTATTAACAGATTTTCCACATAAGGCCTTGCAGGGAATTTCGCTGGATGATGTGACTCTAAGTTATGGCAAGCGTGTCATCACTCACGATTTGCTTTTTACCCACTTTGGTTTGTCAGGTCCTGCTGCCCTACGTATGTCTAGCTTTGTCAAGGGTGGGGAGATTCTCTCACTGGATGTTTTGCCTCAACTTTCTGAAAATGACTTGGTTGCATTTCTAGAAGAAAATAGGGAAAAATCTCTAAAAAATACCTTAAAAACTTTGCTTCCAGAACGCTTGGCAGAATTTTTTGTGCAAGGCTATCCTGACAAAGTCAAACAACTGACTGAAAAGGAACGTGAACAACTTGTCCAGTCCATTAAAGGACTTAAAATTCCTGTAACTGGAAAAATGTCTCTTGCCAAGTCCTTTGTCACCAAGGGTGGCGTCAGTCTCAAGGAAATCAATCCCAAAACTCTGGAAAGTAAGCTGGTTCCTGGACTCCACTTTGCTGGCGAGGTACTGGACATCAACGCCCATACGGGGGGCTTTAACATCACTTCTGCCCTCTGCACCGGCTGGGTGGCGGGAAGTCTGCATTATGATTAAAGAACTTTTAATAGAAAAAATCGGAAGATTACTCCTCCGATTTTATTTTGCTTGAGTTTGGACATAGTGGGCAATGACATCTGATGTGTACTGGGCTGTTCCAGTACCAAATTTGTCAATATTTTCCTTAAACTCTGGGTTATAGACGTAGCCTTTACCGATATGACCGAATACTTCAATAGTACAATCAAATCCATAAGTACGAATGGCTTGCAAGAGCTTGGCTGTTTGCTCTTGGTTTTCAGTTGCTGTTACAGGCAGACCAGCTTGAAGATTTTGTGCTAAGGCTTGAAAAACTTGGTTGAAGGCAGCCGTAGCCTCGTCTTCGTGACCTTTCTGGCGCTCCAGCGCTTGGTCCATGACTTCTTGTCCATATTTCTCTACCGCCTCTTGGTGGTATTTTTGATGGTCTTGGTAGTTAAATCCAGCAAATTTCTCTTGAATGCTCATTTCTCTTTCTCCTTTTTGTTCTTGAATGGTTTTTTGCAAGGTTGAAATCAAGGTATCCAGATGTTCCCTTTCTCGAGTCAAATAGTCCAACTGCCTGGTCAAATGAGGCAATAAATCTGTCCTTTCTTCCTTTAATAGCTCTGCTATTTTTTCTAAAGAAAAGCCTAGATATTTGTAGTAAAGAATGACCTGGAGACGTTCCAAATCCTCCTGACTGTAGGTTCGATAGCCGTTTTCCGACTTTAAAGGAACCAAAAGTCCTATCTTATCGTAGTGGTGCAGGGTCTTGACAGAGACACCCGAAAGCTGTGCAGCTTCTTTTATATGGTACATGATTTCCTCCTTATACTCAATGAAAATCAAAGAGCAAACTAGGAAGCTAGCCGTAGGCTGTACTTGAGTACGGTAAGGCGACGCAGACGTGGTTTGAAGAGATTTTCGAAGAGTATTACACTGATAGTATAACCCCTCCCCTTAGGTCAGAGTCAAGCGTTTTTGCGAAATTTTTTACTTTATCATAACATGAAAATGGTTTTCTTGACAGACCTTAGAAAACATGATAGGATAGTCAAGTCTATCAATCAAAAGAAACGCTCATTTTGAGTACTGATGAGGCTATTTGCCAAGGGCAGTAGCTTTTTCTTTTGTAACACTAATTTTAGGAGTTTAACTATGTCTGAAAAATCGCAATGGGGGTCTAAACCGGGCTTTATCCTAGCATCTGCTGGTTCAGCCATCGGACTTGGTGCCGTTTGGAAATTCCCCTATATGACTGCTGCTAACGGTGGAGGAGGCTTTTTACTGGTCTTTCTCATTTCCACTATTCTAATCGGTTTCCCCCTTTTGCTAGCTGAATTTGCTCTCGGCCGAAGCGCTGGTGTCTCAGCAATCAAAACCTTTGGAAAACTAGGCAAGAATAGTAAGTACAACTTTATCGGTTGGATTGGTGCCTTTGCCCTCTTTATCCTCTTATCTTTCTACAGTGTTATTGGTGGCTGGATTTTAGTCTATCTAGGCATTGAGTTTGGAAAATTGTTCCAAATTGGTGGAACGGGTGATTATGCTCAGTTATTTACTTCAATCATTTCAAATCCAGCCATTGCTCTAGGAGCTCAAGCGACCTTTATCCTATTGAATATCTTCATTGTATCACGTGGGGTTCAAAAAGGGATTGAAAGAGCTTCGAAAGTCATGATGCCCCTGCTCTTTATCATCTTTGTCGTCATCATCGGTCGTTCTCTCAGTTTGCCAAATGCCATGGAAGGGGTTCTTTACTTCCTCAAACCAGACTTTTCAAAACTGACCAGTGCTGGTCTCCTCTATGCTCTGGGACAATCTTTCTTTGCCCTCTCACTAGGGGTTACAGCCATGCTGACCTATGCTTCTTACTTAGACAAGAAAACCAATCTGGTCCAATCAGGAATTTCCATCGTAGCCATGAATATCTCGGTATCCATCATGGCAGGTCTCGCCATTTTCCCAGCTATGTCAGCCTTCAATATCCAGTCTGAAGGGGGACCGAGCTTACTCTTTATCGTCTTGCCTCAACTCTTTGACAAGATGCCTTTTGGAACCATTTTCTACATCCTCTTCCTCTTGCTCTTCCTCTTTGCGACAGTCACTTCTTCCGTCGTTATGCTGGAAATCAATGTGGGCAATATCACCAACCAGGACAACAGCAAGCGTGCCATGTGGAGTGCCATTTTGGGAATCTTGACCTTTGTCTTTGGCATTCCCTCAGCCCTATCTTACGGTGTCATGGCGGATGCTCACATCTTTGGGAAGACCTTCTTTGACGCTATGGACTTCTTGGTTTCCAATCTCCTCATGCCATTTGGAGCTCTCTGCCTTTCACTTTTTACAGGCTATATCTTTAAAAAGGCTCTTGCAATGGAGGAACTCCATCTTGATGAAACCGCATGGAAACAGGGACTGTTCCAAGTCTGGCTCTTCCTTCTTCGTTTCGTCATTCCAATCATCATCATCGTGGTCTTCATCGCCCAATTTATATAATCAAAAAGGACTTGAGTAGTAAACTCAGGCCCTTTCTTTTTTATGGATGGCTAACAATCAATTCCAAACCTTGCCCTTCCAGAGTCCAAGCTTCAACATCACTTGGTAAGATAAAGTGACTGCCTTTTTGGATTGGATAATTTTTCCCGTCAACAGTCAGTTGACCTTGACCGGCTAAGACACTCAATAAGCTGTAGTCAGCTGTCTTTTCGAAGTCAACTTTTCCAGTAATTTCCCACTTGTAAACTGCAAAGAAATCATTGGATACAAGGAGAGTGGAACGCAAATCATCTGCTTTAACAGTTACAGGACGGCTATTTGCAGGCTCACCAATGTTTAAGACATCAATGGATTTTTCAAGATGAAGTTCACGCAAGTTGCCCTTATCGTCCTTGCGGTCAAAGTCATAGACGCGATAGGTGGTATCGCTAGACTGCTGGGTTTCAAGAATCAAGATGCCAGCCCCAATGGCATGCATGGTGCCACTTGGCACATAGAAGAAATCTCCAGCCTTAACAGGCACTTTTGTCAGCAAGTCATCCCAATTCTTGTCCTCGATTTGCTGGCGGAGTTCTTCTTTTGACTTGGCATTGTGGCCGTAGATAATCTCTGAACCTTCATTCGCAGCGATGATGTACCAGCACTCTGTTTTTCCAAGCTCGCCTTCATGCTCGAGTCCATAAGCATCATCTGGATGAACTTGAACACTGAGCCAGTCGTTGGCATCCAGAATCTTAGTCAAAAGCGGAAATACAGGCTCAGGACGATTGCCAAACAATTCACGGTGTTCTGCATACAAAGTAGCTAGATCTGTTCCCTCAAAACTACCATTGGCAACTTTAGAAACTCCATTTGGGTGAGCTGAGATAGCCCAGTATTCCCCTATTTTTTCACTTGGGATGTCGTAGCCAAACTCATCACGTAGCTTGGTTCCACCCCAGATTTTTTCTTGCATAACTGATTGTAAAAATAATGGTTCTGACATTTTATTCTCCTGTCTGATCTTTCTTCCTTCATTATAACAAAAAAAGAGTTCCATTTGAACTCTTTTTTACATCTTATAAAGCAGGGAGAAGATTTTATAAAAATAGTAAACAAATGTGCTCTACTCGATGCTTGCTCCATTGCTATCAATGACATCCTTGTACCAATAGAAGGACTTCTTCTTGCTACGTTTGAGAGTCCCATTTCCTACATTATCTCGATCTACATAGATAAAGCCATAGCGCTTATTCATTTCCCCTGTGCCAGCTGAAACCGGATCGATACATCTCCAAGTCGTATAACCAAGCAAGTCAACCCCGTCTTGGTAAATGGCATCTCGCATGGCCTTGATGTGGGCCTCTAAGTAAGTAATCCGATAGTCATCTGCTACATAACCATTCTCATCCGGTTTATCCATAGCACCGAGTCCATTTTCTACGATAATACTAAACTAAAATCAAAAAGCATTATATAATAGTAATATGAAATCAACTAAAGAAGAAATCCAAGCTATCAAAACACTTTTAAGAGACTCTCGTACAGCTAAATATCATAAACGCCTTCAAATCGTTCTATTTCGTCTGATGGGTAAATCTTATAAAGAGATTATAGAGCTTTTAGACTGTAATCAAACAACGATTTGGCCAACTGTAAAAAAATATGAGGAGTTCGGACTCGATTCTCTCCTTCAAGAAACACGTGGTGGTCGTAACCATGCATATATAGAGAAAGCCTTTCTTGCCCGTCATTTGAAGGCTGCAGAGGCAGGAGAATTTGTTACAATTGATGCCTTATTTCAGGCTTATACAAAGGAGTTAGGTCCTTCCTACACACGTGATGCCTTTTATCAACTCTTGAAGTGCCATGGTTGGCGAAATATTAGGCCACGTCCAGAACATCCCAAGAAAGCAGACTCTCAAACCATTGTCGCGTCTAAAAATAAAATCTCAATTCAAGAAGACAAGAAAGCGCTTTAAAACCAGTAGGCGTTTTCGTAAGGTTCGCTTGATGTACCAAGATGAGGCTGGTTTCGGTAGAATCAGTAAACTGGGATCTTGTTGGGCTCCAATGGGGAGTAGGTCCACATGTCCATAGTCACTATATACGAGAATTTCGCTATTGTTATGGAGCTGTTGATGCCCATATTGGAAGATGTCATGAATCAACTTCAAGATGTTATACAAGGACTGGAGAAGGAGGTGATAAAGTCCATCGTTAATCGGAGATGGACTAGAATGCTTTTTGAAAGTAGATGAGTATTAAATGCAATTTCTTTATATTAAAAAGACCGGATTGCTCCGATCTTTTCAATAGTTCATATCTTCAATTTCTGTTTTAAAAATAGCTAAGGTTAACGTCAAATGACTAAGCATCCTATTTCATACGATAAAAATCAATCACTAGACCAGCAGGACCTTTTACAATCAAGGATTCTGTTCCCCAATCCGTTTCACAAGGACCGTGTAAAATCTCGACACCGATCTCTTTTAAACGTTGGTAATTCTGATTTAGATCCTCAACCTCGATATGAATAATGATTCCTGACTGAAAGTTTTCCAAAGGAACCAAATGATTTTGAGACAACATCAGACAGTGACTGCCAATCGTAAACTGAGAAAAACCATCATCAGCATAATCTGCCTTTTTATCCAATATATGCTCCAAGTCAGTACAAACTTGGGGAACATTTGAAACGATAATATCTAATTGATTTAAATTCATTTACTCTCCTCCATAAAAAGACCGGATTGCTCCGATCTTTTAAAGTTCCGCTCTATGAAAATCAAAGAATAAAGTCTACAAGTTTCATATTTGATTTTCGGCGAGAGGAATTATTTAATTGCGCGTGATTGCAACCCTTCTTCTTCCAAGAAGAGACGGAATGGTACGAGTTCTTCTGCTTCGTATTTTTCTTTGAAGGCTTTGATAGCTTCTTCTGAGTGAAGTTTTGGATCCAATTCAAGTACTTCTACTGGAAGTGGACGGTGTGGAGTGATGCGAGCATCGATCACAATAGTTTTACCTTCTTTGTTGAGTTTAACAGCTTCTGCAACAACTGCATCGATGTCTTCGATACGGTCAACTGTAAATCCTACAGCACCTTGCGCTTCAGCGATTTTCGCATAGTCAGCATTAGAGAAGTCACAACCAAACAAGTGTTTGTTTGTGTCTTCGTATTTGTCCTTGATGAAGGCATATTTACCATTTGAGAAGACAACGTTGATAACTGGAAGGTCGTATTGAACGTTTGTGATAACGTCTGGGTAGCACATGTTGAATGCACCGTCACCCATGATGTTCCATACTTGGCGAGCTGGATTGTCTTTCTTAGCAGCGATACCACCAGGAAGGGCAATACCCATTGTCGCAAAGAGTGGAGATGTACGCCACATGTTCTTAGGTGTCATGTGAAGGTGACGAGTAGATGTTTGAGTAGTGTCACCTACGTCGATTGAGTAGATAGCGTCTTGATCAGCATGTTTGTTGATTGCATTGTAAACTTGATACAATTGCAATTCACCCTCAGTTTTACCTTCGAGTTTGTTCATGTAATCACGCCAGTTTTGGTTGTTCTTCACGTTTGCACGCCACCATGGAGTAGATTCAACTGGATTCACTTTGTCAAGGATTGCTTTGGCTGCTTGACCTGCATCACCAAGGATTGAAGCGTCAAGGGCGTGACGTTTACCAAGTTTGTAAGGGTCAATATCAACTTGAATGAATTTTTCAGTGTTCTTGAATGCTTCGTAAACTTCAGCAAATGGGAAGTTTGAACCAAGGAAAAGAACTGTGTCTGCTTCAAAGACCACTTCGTTGGCTGGCTTCCAACCAACACGGTAAGCAGAACCTGTCAAACCTTCATAGTTCCATTCGAAAGCTTCAAAGTTTTTACCAGTTGTGATAATTGGTGCTTTGATTTTACGTGACAATTCAGTGATCACTTCACCAGCTTTAACACCACCGTAACCAGCATAGATAACTGGACGTTCAGCATTGTTCAAGATTTCAACAGCTTTGTCGATTTCAACTTCGTTCAAAGCAGAAGCGATAAATGAACGCTCGTATGAACCTGATCCATAGTATGAGTTTTCGTCGATTTCTTGGAAACCAAAGTTTACTGGGATTTCAACAACAGCTGGACCTTTTTTAGAGACTGCAGCACGGCAAGCTTCGTCGATTACTTTTGGTAATTGCTCAGCGTAAGCTACGCGTTTGTTGTATACAGCGATACCGTTGTACATTGGGTTTTGGTTCAATTCTTGGAAAGCATCCATGTTCAATTCATTAACTGGACGTGATCCAAGGATCGCTAGGAATGGAGTGTTATCCATAGCTGCATCGTAAACACCGTTAATCAAGTGAGTCGCACCTGGACCACCTGAACCAACTGCAACCCCGATTGAGCCACCGAATTTAGCTTGCATAACCGCTGCAAGAGAACCTGTCTCTTCATGGCGAACTTGCAAGAAGCGGATATCTTTGTCTTCAGCCAAAGCGTCCATCAATGAGCTGAGTGTTCCTGATGGGATACCGTAGATTGTATCTACACCCCATGTTTTCAATACGTTAAGCATTGCTGCAGATGCAGTAATTTTTCCTTGAGTCATAGTGATAACTCTCCTTCAATTTTTTAGACTTGGAGAATACGATTACATAGAATTGGAAACGTTCTCCAAATTTTTACTATTCCACTATATCATATTTATGTTGACTTTTCTAAAAATCTGCTCAAAACTCTCTACTTTCTATTCTAATACAGTTTTGAAAGTGCTGCCATTCCTGTTTTATAACAAAGAAATCTAGTCATTACTTTTAGTCTATTTTACTAAAGTTTAGTAAGAGTGAACTAGTCAGAACAGATACAGAACTAAAGGCCATGGCTAGACCTGCCAATTCTGGAGTGAGCGCCAGTCCAACACCAGAAAAGACTCCTGCTGCAATCGGAATTCCGACGACATTGTAGATAAAGGCCCAGAAAAGATTGAGCAGAATTCGATTAAAGGTTTTCTTACTCATGTCAAAGGCACGCACCACGCCTAGGAGGTTATTGATTGTCAACACTAAATCTGCTGACTCGATGGCAATATCTGTTCCAGCCCCCATAGCAATTCCCACATCTGCTACACTGAGGGCAGGGGCATCATTGATACCGTCCCCAACAAAGGCTACTTTACCAGCTGATTGTAGTTTATGAATTTCATGGGCTTTTTCTTCTGGCCAGACACCTGCAATGACCTCTTCGATTCCGATCTGATCGGCAATAGCACGCGCCACACCTGCATTATCTCCTGTCAGCATGACTGTTTTAAGGCCACGCTTTTTCAACTGACTGATGGCTAGCTTGGCATTTTCCTTGGGAATATCTTGTAGTGCAAGCAAGCCTTTGATTTCATTGTCAACAGCCAAGAACACAACTGTCTTAGCTTCTTTTTCTAGTTCTTCTAGTTTATCTTGATAAGTGCTAGAAATGTTCATGCCATCCAGCATTTTAGCATTTCCAAGCAAAACTTGTTTTCCATTGATTTGCCCTGAGACACCTTTTCCGTGCAAGGCTTGGAAATTTTCAACAGTGTGAAACTCAAGTCCAGCTTCACTCGCTCGTTTCACAACGGCTTCAGCCAGTGGGTGTTGAGAAGCTTCTTCCAAGGAAGCTGCCAATCCAAGCACTTCTACTTCGTCGCCGATGATATCTGTGACCACAGGTTTCCCTTCCGTCAAAGTCCCGGTCTTATCAAAGACGATAGTTTGAACTTTCTGGATTTCCTGTAGAACCGTTCCATTTTTGAGGAGAACTCCCATCTTGGCACTGCGACCTGTCCCCACCATAAGGGCTGTCGGTGTTGCAAGTCCCAATGCACAAGGGCAGGCAATAATCAGAACTGCTACTCCATAGAGAAGCGAAGACACAAAGCTCGACCCAAGCACAACTACACTATCCCTGAGCAAGACGAACCAAACCCAAAAGGTCACAATCCCTAAAATGACAACTGCTGGGACAAAAATCCCTGAAATTTTATCCGTCAAGTCCTGAATCGGCGCACGACTTGTCTGAGCTTTCTTCACAAAATCCACAATCTGAGCCAAAACAGTCTCTGAACCGACTTTTTCTGCTCTAAAAACAAGTGTTCCACTATTATTGATGGTTGAGCCAATGACAGTATCTCCAACTGTCTTGTCCACAGGCAGACTCTCACCTGTCACCATAGACTCATCAATACTAGAGACACCTTCTACTACGACACCATCAACCGCAATCTTTTCACCGGGACGCACTCGAATCAGGTCACCTACCTTGACTTGCTCCAAGGGAACTTGAACATAGTTACCCTCACGCAAGACTTCTGCACTTTTAGCCTGCAAGTCAAGTAATTTCTCCACAGCTTGGGAAGTATTTTTCCGCATTTTCTCCTCAAAAACGGCTCCCATAAGAACGAAGAAGAAGATAAATGCAGCACTTTCAAAGTAAACGGGGAGGCCAGCGAAGAGGGCAACTAAGCTATAGAAATAGGCCACTAGGGTTCCCAGCGCAACCAAGGTATCCATGTTGGCATTGTGCTTTTTAAAACTAGCCCAAGCACTTTGGATATAAGGACCACCTGCTACTAGCATAATCGGTGTTGTGGCTAAAAAGGTTCCCCAACGCAGGACTTGGTGACTAATTCCTCCTGTCGACATCCCAATCATGAGAATCACAAGAGGCACAGTAAAGATACTAGTAATCCAAAAACGCTGTAAAAGTGATAGAGATTTTCGAGTCTTCTCAACTACGGTATAACTCCCCTTTTGCATCTTCATGCCACAAGAAAATTCATGTTGGCCTAATTCTTGAGGAGTAAAACGAATTGTCTTCTCTTCGTCTACGCCGATTGGTTCCAAGATGCCTTCTTCCTCAAAAAGAATTTCCTTATAACAGTTTGAAGGAGTCACACGATGAAAGGTAATCTCAGCTGGAATTCCCTTTTGAAGCTGAATATGGGCTGGATGATAGCCTTTGTCTGCCGTGATACGGATTTTTTGAACACCATTTTCAAGACTTGCTTTTACAATTTCAGTCATATCATTCTCCTATTCTACAATCATCTTACCGTGCATCATATTCATGCCACAAGAGAAACCATACTCTCCAGCCTGCTCAGGCGTGATTTCCACTATATACTCTTCCCCCATAGGTAGGTCCGCATGTACACCAAAATCTGGAAAAACAATTTGATCCAGACATGGTGAAGGATCCTTGCGGTCAAAGACAATGCGGGCTGGCACTGATTTCTTGAGAATAATCAACTCAGGCGTATAGCCTCCCATGACTTCCACTCGAATCTCTTGGTAGCCCTTTTTTTGCTGGGCCTTTTGTCCAGATTTTTCAGGCTTTTTGAAAAACCAAAACAAGATAAACGCGATAAGGGCAATACAAATAATGGTTACAATACTATTTAACATGACGTCTCCTTTACATACAATTACATTTTACTTCTGTCATAGCGTTTGATTTCTTCTCAGAAATCACAGCTTCCAAGTCTTCTAAGTCAGCCTGAGTAAAATCACATTCAGTAATCAAATCAGCCAACAAGTTCTTAATCCTACGGGAACAAACCTTGTCCTTGATATCTTGGACAAGTAAATCCCGACTTTGATCCAAAGTTAAAAGGGCTGAATAGACAAAGGACTTGCCTTCTTTTTTCCGAGTCAAACACTCTTTCTCGACCAAACGAGCCAAAAGAGTTTGAATGGTTGACTTGGACCATTCGAACCGCTCCGCCAGAACCCTGATCAAATCCGTACTGGTCTGCTCCCCCTGCATCCAAATAATCTTCATGACCTGCCATTCTGCATCTGAAATCTGCATCATCACACCTCCAAAATCTACATTTGTCAATTATGTTTCTTAGTATACTCCTAAAGTCTACATTTGTCAATTATGAAATCAATATTTTATTTGAAAAATAGGATTTTAATCATTTGAAAAACGATTTGCAGTCAAATATTAGTATATAAACAATAAAAATATGCTATACTAAAGAAAAAAGAAAACAACCACTAGGGGTGCGTAAAGCTGAGATTAACGACTGTTAGACCCTTTGACTCAATCTAGGTAATGCTAGCTGATGGAAGTGGAAATGATAATGGGGACTAGCAGTCTTCTATTGCCTTCCTGAAACAGATTAGCTTGTTCTTAAGAATACAAACTTCAGTTGGTTGGGAGGTTTTAGATGACTTATTTACCCGTTGCTTTGACCATTGCAGGTACTGACCCTAGTGGTGGTGCTGGCATTATGGCTGACTTAAAGTCGTTCCAAGCTAGAGATGTCTATGGAATGGCTGTTGTAACCAGTCTTGTCGCTCAAAATACCAGAGGTGTTCAATTGATCGAGCACGTTTCTCCTCAAATGTTGAAAGCCCAATTGGACAGTGTCTTTTCTGATATTCCACCTCAGGCTGTAAAAACTGGGATGTTGGCAACTACCGAAATCATGGAAATCATCCAGCCCTATCTTAAAAAGCTGGATTGTCCCTATGTTTTAGATCCAGTTATGGTAGCGACTAGCGGAGATGCCTTGATCGACTCAGTTGCTAGAGACTATCTCAAAACAAACCTGCTTCCCCTTGCAACCATTATCACGCCCAATCTTCCTGAGGCAGAAGAGATTGTTGGTTTTTCAATCCATGACCCCGAAGACATGCAGCGTGCTGGTCGCCTGATTTTAAAAGAATTTGGTCCTCAGTCTGTGGTCATCAAAGGTGGCCATCTCGAAGGTGGTGCTAAAGATTTCCTCTTTACCAAGGATGATCAATTTGTCTGGGAAAGCCCACGAATTCAAACCTGTCACACCCATGGTACTGGATGTACATTTGCTGCAGTGATTACGGCTGAACTAGCCAAGGGAAAGAGCCTTTACCAGGCAGTTGATAAGGCCAAGGCCTTTATCACGAAAGCCATCCAAGACGCCCCTCAACTCGGTCATGGTTCTGGCCCAGTCAACCATACAAGTTTTAAAGATTAAGAAAAAAACTCTCTAGTTCCCACTTTAAGGGAATTAGAGAGTTTTTATACTCTTCGAAAATCTCTTCAAACTACGTCAGCTTCTATCTGAAACCTCAAGGCAGGGCTTTGAGCAACCTGCGGCTAGCTTTCTAGTTTACTCTTTGATTTTCATTGAGTATTAGTTAGGAAATAATGTCATGCAACTTTGTTAAAAAGGCTTGCGTTTTTGCCTCAATATCTTCTGCCTGCATCAAATCACGCACTACAGCTACACCAGCTATACCCGTGTCCATAAGCTGATCAATATTCTCTGATGTCAAGCCGCCAATAGCAACTACTGGAATGGCGACCGTTTGGCAAATTGTTTTCAAGGTCGATATCAGAGTAATGGGCGCATTTTCCTTGGTGGTGGTTGGGAAAATGGCTCCTGTCCCCAAGTAATCTGCACCTGATTTCTCCGCTTCCAGAGCTCTTTTAACCGTTTTAGCGGTGACACCTAGGATTTTATCAGGTCCCAAGACTTGTCGGGCAACCGAAACTGGTAATTCATCATCTCCGATATGCAGACCTGCTGCATCAACCGCAAGACAAACATCCAACCGATCATCGATTATCAAGGGTACCTGATAAGCATCTGTTATTTCCTTGACTTGTTTTGCCAGCTGATAATATTGATTGGTTGTGAGATTTTTTTCTCGCAATTGGACTATGGTAACCCCTGAACGGCAGGCCGTCTCAACTTTTGCAAGAAAGCTTTCCACGGAATCTTGATAACGATTGGTTACCAGATATAGTCTAAGTGCTTCTCTATTCATAAACCTCTCCTTTGATGGCATCTAGCCAATTTTCATCTCTTTTGAGGAGCGAAAGCTGATTGAGTACTTGGTAACGAAATTCTTCCAATCCCATTCCTTGAACAACTATTTTCTCAGCAGCGATATTGAGATAAGAGACTGCTAAGCAAGAAGCTTCAAAACCAGTCTTTCCTTGGCTGAGAAAAACAGCTGTTAAGGCTCCAACCAAGTCTCCTGTCCCTGTTATCCAGTCTAACTCTACACAGCCATTCTCCAATACAGCAACCTGATTCTTCGAAACGATAAGGTCCTTGGGGCCAGTGACTAAGAATGACATACCAGGATAGGTCTGACACCAGTCTTTCAAGACTTGAAGCAAATCCTCCGTTTCTTGATCTTTAGCACTCGCATCGACCCCAACGCCGTGGTGTTTTAAGCCAACAAGACTTCGAATTTCTGACATGTTTCCTTTAAGGACCGTTGGGCTATAGTCTAAGAGGTCTTTAACTAAGCTCTTACGAATGGAGGAAGCCGTTACGCCAACCGCATCTACTACCATTGGAAGAGAAACTTGAGCTGCATACGAGGCTGCCATGCGGATTGCTTTTTCCTTCTCAGCTGACAAATGCCCCAAATTGATGAAGAGAGCCTGACTTTGCTTAGTAAAATCAAGAACCTCACGGGGATCATCTGCCATGACAGGTTTGCATCCCAGAGCCAAAATCCCATTTGCCAGCATCTCACAAGAAATCTCATTGGTCATACAGTGAATAAGAGAACTCGTTTCCAGAGGAAAAGGATTTATCAATTCCTGCATCATTCTATCCTTTCACCAAAGAAATATCCCTGCACTTTTTTAAAGAATTCCTGCTTGATTAAAAATCGAAAAGCAATAAAGGAAATCGCTGTACCAATCAAGGTTGCTCCGAAAAATCGAGGAGTGTAGATAAACCAGCTAAGCTTAGCAGCCGATCCTGTAAAGAGTACCATAACAGGATAGGAAACAATAGAACCAATAATACCTGTTCCCACAATCTCTCCTAGAGCGGAATAATGAAATTTTCGACCATACTTATAAAAGAGACCTGCCAGGAGGGCTCCAAAAGTTGCTCCTGTAAGAGCTAAAGGTGGAATCCCTTGAGTTGTCATACGGATAAAAGCTGTCACTGTAGCCATAGCCAAGGCATAAACAGGTCCCATCATGATTCCTGCTAGAATATTGACTACACTGGACATCGGTGCCATTCCCTCAATCCGAAAGATAGGTGTAAGGACTACATCAAGGGCAATCATCATAGATAAAATGGTTAATTTGTGAACTTGTAATTGGTGCTTTCTCATGTTTATTATTCTCCTTTTTCTAAAGACTGTAAATCGCTCTTCCATGTCTGGTGTTGGTAGGCCATTTCCCAAAACTTGGCTTCCATATGAACACTGATGTGGAAGGCATCTAGCATTTTTTTCCTGTCTGTCTCGTCACTTTCTCGATAGAGTTGATTGACCAGCGCTCCCTCCTCTCTGATCTGCTGCTCTAACTCATCCGTAATATAAGTTTCAATCCATTGTTGGTAGAGAGGATTTGGTGATGGTTTAAGATTAAGTGATTTGCCTATATCATGGTATAACCAAGGACAAGGCAGCAAACTTGCAAAGGCAATGGCTAAGTTCGGCTCTGCAAATTGCCTATAAATATGTGAAATGTAATGATAACAGGTTGGAGCGATTGGATGTTGCTCCATTTCCTGGTCGCTGATTGCCAATTCCTTGAAAAATTGTTGGCGGATGAATAACTCACCCTCCACTAAACCCTGAGCATTTTGTTTCAAGAGCCTTTTCATCTCTTGGTTTGAAGTCTTATCAGCCAAAAGGTGATAGATTTCCGAGAAGGCCTTCAGATAGTAGGCATCCTGAATCAGGTAATAGCGGAAAATGGCAGGTTCTAAATTTCCCTCTTGTAATTGTAAAATAAAGGGATGATGAAAGGAAGCCTGCCAAGCTTCCTTGGATAATTCCATCGCAATATCTGTAAATTCCATAATAACTCCTTTATAAAAATAGACTGGTTTGAAGCAATAAAAAGAAAAGCAGGTAGATTAATTTTGTTTTTTTAGGAATATAAAAAGTCCGATAGTTATTCTTCAACTGTGCATGTTCGTCATATCCATGGGCAGACAGAGCTCTCAGGTAAAGATGGCGCCACCTAAAGACCGTCATCAAAACCTTACTGTAAATCAAGGGCGACCAAAAATGTAGTTCTTGACCGCGTAATAGGCAAGCTTCTTTGAGGGATTTGATTTCTTTCTGGATAAGGGGAAAGGAATTGAATACCACAATCAAGGCATAGGCCCATGACCGTGATAGCCCCTTTTGAGCCAAGTACAAGAGAAGCTCTTTTAGGGAAATAGAAGAAATAAAAACAAGGCCAATACAAACGGTCACAAAGGCCCTCGTTCCAAGCATGACTGCCTGTGAAGCATCTCCGTGTAACTGAACTGCCCAGTAGTTGGCAAAAGATGGTAAAATGGCAAGTATGATCATCCAAGCTAACATTTTAAATCGACGGTAATAGAGCATAAAGAGAATACAAAATGCGACTACCGAAAGATTCAGAGCAATCGAAGGAATGAAAGATGTTTCCAAGGATAAAATCAGCAAGAAGAGACTGATAATTGGTGTCTGGGTTGCTACTTTGACCATACTATCTCACCTCCCCTTGAGTATTGCTACTCTGAGATGTGAGTGGTTTGGCAATGGTCACTTCTTTCACATGACTGAGACCCTGACTAGTCATCTCAATCCAATAATCAACCACAGAGATCAAAGGATCTAAACGATGGCTAATGATCAAAAAACTTCTTCCTTGATTCCTCTCCTCCACAATCCACTGACAGAAATAATGGCAGGCTCTATCATCCAAACCTGCAAAAGGTTCATCTAGCAAAATCACGGAAGCCTTACTAGTCAAGATGGTCAAGAGCTGAAGAATCTTTTGCTGGCCACCACTTAATTGATAGGGACTCTTATCGAGTGGCTGCTCCAAATCAAAATATCGTAAGGCTTGAAGAATACGCTGATTTCTTTCAGAATCAGGTCCATCTAATTGAAGTTCCTCTCGCAGACTGACTCGGATAAACTGCTTCTCAGCTTCCTGAACAATACTCGTCAGTTCACGGTACAAACTCTTTTTCTTTTTCAGGACTGTCCCCTTCCAGGTAATGCGTCCCTTATACTTTTGAAATTGAAGAATAGACCGAAAGAGGGTTGATTTCCCGACACCATTGTCACCCAGGATACAGGAAATTCCTTGGTAAAATCTGAAATCAATAATCGAAAAGAGGGAGCGCTTATCCAGCTCACAAGTCATTCGATCCATATGTAACAATTCCGGGCTAGAAGCAACTTTCTTTGAAGCAACCTGTATCATCTCAGAGGAAGGGATTTGAAACACTTCCCTTAGTTGTCCGTCTCTTAGCTCCACCATATGGTCGATATAGGCTTCATAGTCTGATAAATCATGGTCGCACAGGATGACTGCCTTCCCATTAGAGGCTAACTCTTTTAGAATCTCCAATATCTCGATTCTGCTCTTGCGGTCAATGGAAGCGAAGGGCTCATCCAAGAGATAGACCCTAGGATTCATGGCAAAGAGGACAGCCAAAGCAGCCTTTTGCTTTTCCCCACCTGATAAGTGATGGATGGGACGGTGCAAGATCTTCTCACAGCGACATTGTAGAACCACCTCTGCTATTTTAGAATCAATTTCCTGAAGGTGATAGCCGATATTCTCCAAGGTAAAAATCAGCTCCTCAAACAAATTCTCCATGGTAAACTGATGATTGGGATTTTGAAAGAGAATACCAACCGTTTGGACACGTTCGATGATAGAAAGCTGACTGACTTCGCTCCCATCTATCAGTACTTGACCGCTATAGGGAAGAGAACTGACTTGGGCGATCATTTGAAAGAGACTAGATTTTCCTGAACCACTGCTCCCAACTAACAAGGTAAAGGCTTGCTCATGAAAAGTAAAATCAATCGGTTCCGAAAAAATTGGGGACTGAATCTCCCGTAATTCCAGACCCATCTATGCTTTTCCTCCAGTTGCAAACTGATGATAGAGTTTGACAATGGCACGAACCAAGATGGTACAGAAGAAATAAACAGAAATAAAACGTACCACAAGCAAGGAAAGGACAAACGGAAGGGAAAAGGCGTAGTAACCTAACTTAATGTATTCATAGACAAAGCTAACAAGCGTAATCCCAATACTATTGGCAGTTAGAGAGAGCCAACTCTCATAGCGATTCTTGGTTACGATAAAACCAAGTTCACTTCCCAAACCTTGAACCAAGCCAGACAAAAGAGCGCCTAGACCGAATTGGCTACCATAAAGGACTTCAGCAAGCGCAGCTAGTACTTCTCCAATCGTTGCACTTCCGACTCTCGGAACAAAGATGGCAGCAATGGGCGCAGCCATACACCAGAGACCGAAGAGGATTTCATTGGCAAAGGCCTGCAAACCAAGAGGTGTTAAGAGTAGGCTGAGAATATTATACACATATCCTGAACCAACGAAAACCCCACCAAAAAAGATAGACAAGAAAGCAAGCAAGATAACATCTTTTAACTGCCATTTTTTCAACATAAAAAACTCCTTTTTTAAAGAAAAGTGGGGCACTCAAGAAGACCGACCTAAATACTTTGTATAGCAGATTGAATTTAGAACAGTACACAAGAATGCTAAAATATTTCTAGAAATTAATTTGAATTTTCTAATTGATTTGTTCGCATCTTATTTCAATCTACTATATCATCTTCATCCAGTTTCGTAAAAGAAAAAACTCTAATTACAGATACGAATTAGAGTTCAGCTTACAAGATTAGACCGTTCTTTTCGACATACGAAAAAAACATTTCACATTTCCCTTCGCCAGTCTTAACTGTATCAGGTTCAATGGGTATCATCTCAGCCTAAAGCACCCCAAATGTCTTTATTATTTAATTGTATGATTATTATAACACACATTTTATACTAGTTCGAGAAATTGAACTGGAAATACAGCCTTGCACTCACAAAGACAGCAGATCTTTCTTTTGCAAAAAACAAATGACCTGTTTGATGAATTAGCCATTCAAGCTGAATCTGGACATATCTTTTTAGAAAAGGAAAACTTCCACTTACTTAGAATCCAAGGATAGATACCTATTGTTCACTCATTTCTCGAACAGTTTTTTCTATATTTTTTGCATACGATATTGCTGAAATGATTGAAACACCGTCAACATTAGTCTTCATAATGTCTTTAATATGTTGCGTCTGTATCCCACCAATTGCAACTAAGGGCATTTGTGGCAATAGTTTTCTCATCAATTTAAGACCTTCATAACCTATAGCACCTCCAGCATCATCCTTTGACTGGGTATCAAATACAGGACCAACACCCACATAATCTACATATTCAACTTTTGATTGTTGAAATTCTTTCTCGTTTTTTATAGAAAGACCAATTATTTTAGCTGGCATCAATTTTCTAATTTCATCAACTCCAAGGTCATCTTGTCCTACATGTACGCCATCAGCGTCAATTTCCATCGCCAAATCAATATCATCATTAACAATAAACGGAACATTGTATTTTTTACAAAGATCCTGTAGTTTAATTGCTACTTCGACTTTTTCTTTACCTTCTAAGGCTCCCTCACCTTTTTCACGAAATTGAAATAAGGTTATACCACCTTTTAAGGCTTCCTCAACGACTCTATATAGATCTTTTCCTTGGCAAGTAGCCGTTCCACAAATAAAATATAGTTTTAGTAATTCTTTATGAAACATTTTACTTCACTCTTTTGAATTTCTTTACATCTTCATCTGAAATCTCGTATAAGGCATTCATAAATTCAACTTTAAATGTTCCAGGAAGATGTCCATTTGGACGTTTTTCTGCCATTTCTCCAGCGATATTGTAAACCAACATTGCTGTTTCTAATGATTTCAATTCTTGACCTTTTTCTAGTCCGATAAAGCTTGCTACCACTGCCCCTAATAAACATCCTGTCCCAATGACTTTTGGCATCATGGCACTACCATTATGAATCGTTACCACTTCTCCATTTACCGCAATAGCATCCACTTCACCTGTTACTACTATTGGAATATTGAACTTCTCATTTGCTGCTAGAGCAATTTCGTCAATATTATCTACTCCCGCACTATCTACTCCTTTAGATACCACATTTATCCCTACTAAAGAAGCAATCTCGCCAGCATTCCCCCTAATCGCAGCTAGTTTGTAATTGTTGATTAGATCATCTGCTACTTTTTTTCTATATTCTCCTGCTCCACAGGCTACAGGATCTAAAACTGCTGGGACATTATATTTCTCTGCAATTTTCAGAGCAGCTTGGTATAATTTCCAATTTTCATCTGTCAATGTTCCTATGTTTATTAATAAACCTCCAGCATACTTTAATAAGTCCTCTAAATCTTCAGGAAACTCACTCATGGCTGGTGATGCACCCAGTGCTACTAATCCATTTGCTGTGAAATTTTTTACCACATCATTGGTGATGCAAATGACCAATGGTGCTTTTTCTTTTAATAATTTTAAACTTGTCATATTTAATTCCTTCCTTTTCACTTTATACGATCTACTGATTTCGGTTTATCTCTATCTTTCGTTAAGAAATTTTTCAGTTACATTGAATGATTTATACTCAATGAAAATCAAAGAACAAACTAGGAAGCTAACCGCAGGTTGCTCAAAGCACTGCTTTGAGGTTGCAGATAGAACACCATACCTACGGCAAGGTGAAGCTGACGTGGTTTGAAGAGATTTTCGAAGAGTATTAACTCATCAAATTTGTAAATATCATGAGCCTTCTCTAGGCATCATAACCAATATCAAAAAAGGCTAATTCTAAAGCGACCGCTTGATTCCAGCGTTGCTGAAGTTCTGTCAAATCTTCTCGACCTTTTCCGACACGATTGAGTTCGTCAACCAGAAATTGAACCCACTCTGCAAAGAAAGGACCTCTGTGGAGATTGATCCATTCCGAA
This sequence comes from Streptococcus pseudopneumoniae ATCC BAA-960 = CCUG 49455, assembly GCF_002087075.1. Classification (GTDB taxonomy): domain Bacteria; phylum Bacillota; class Bacilli; order Lactobacillales; family Streptococcaceae; genus Streptococcus; species Streptococcus pseudopneumoniae. The sequence continues at coordinate 3,483 of NZ_MWSM01000001.1, read as the reverse complement.
TGAATATAGGCTTCAGGAAGAGCCAAAGCTTTAGAACCCCAGTCTAAATAGAGTCCTTCTGCAATGACCAGCATGACCAAAAGATGGGCATAATCTGATGAAGCCACTGCCGAGTACATTAGATCCTGAAAGGCTTTTGTTACAGGGTGCAAGCTCACTTCTAGATAGTCATTCTCAGATACGTTTAACTCTTTGAAAGCCTTTTGGAAATAACCGTCTTCATCTGCTTCAAGAAAGCCTAGTTGTTTGGCAAAACGAAGCTTGGATTCAAGCTGGTCTGCGTGGGCTACGCAGGAACCCAACATGGATAAGAAGGCATCAAAGAAGTGATAATCTTGAATCAGGTAGTCTTTTAAGGCCTTATTCTCAATTGTCCCTGCAAAAAGTTCCTTAACAAAACGATGATTGATTGCAGCCTGCCAATCCTTCTGACTGCTTTTTAATAATTCTCCAACAGTCAAACCTGGCTGAAATGTATAAACCTGTGTTTCCATATTTACTTCTCCTCTCTTTACTTGTTAGTAATTAATAAAACACCAAGAAATACCAAGTAAAATCGTAATTCCACTTGATCCTTTTAAAGAACATCGAGGGCATTTGCAGAGAGCTACCTAAACAAGCCTACCCAGTTTTATATAAACAAAAAAACTCCAATTACAATCAAGAATTAGAGTTGACTTACAAGATTAGACCGTTCATTTCACCATACGAAAAAAACTGTTCACATTTCCCTTCGCCAGTCTTAACTGTATCAGGTTCAATGGGTATCATCTCAGCCTAAAGCACCCCAAATGTCTTTATTATTTAATTACTAGACCATTATAACAGAAATTGAAAGCCCTAGCAAGATATTTGACCGAAAAATATCTTTATATAGTTTTTGATAGCGATTTATTCTTCCAATACACGAAGAAAAACCTCCACATTCAGTGGAGGCAATCTCTTTTATCAATACAATTTTAAGTCACGAGGGTCAACTGGGAAGGTTGGGTTGTATGGGTTGTGACGAAGTTTGAAGTGTTTGACATCTTCAATGGTCTGAGTTCCAGACAATTGCATAACTGTCTTCAATTCCGCATTCAAGTGTTCAAAGACTTGACGCACACCAACACTACCACCAAGAGCCAAACCATAAATAGCAGGGCGACCAATAGCTACCAAGTCTGCTCCTGAAGCCAAGGCTTTAAAGACGTGTTGACCACGACGAACACCAGAGTCAAAGACAATTGGCACACGTCTATCAACTGCTTCTGCCACTTCTTGAAGCGAGTCAAAAGCAGCTGGTCCACCGTCGATTTGACGACCACCGTGGTTGGTGACCCAGATACCAGAAGCTCCCGCAGCAAGCGAACGCTCAACGTCCTCACGGCATTGTGGTCCCTTGACATACACAGGAAGACCAGAGTATTCAGCGATAAATTCTACATCGCGTGGAGACAAGCGTTGTTTAGCTGATTTGTAAACAAAGTCCATTGATTTACCAGCACCTTCTGGCAGGTATTCTTCAACAATCGGCATGCCAACTGGGAAGACAAACCCATTACGCTTATCAACCTCACGATTACCCCCTACAGTAGCATCTGCCGTCAAGACAATCGCTTTGTAGCCTTCAGCCTTCACACGGTCCATGATGTGGCGGTTGATACCATCATCTTTACTAAAATAAAATTGGAACCAATGAGGTGTCCCTTGAAGGGCTTCAGAAATCTCTGGAAGGTCAACGGTAGAGTAAGAGCTGGTTGTATAAAGAGAACCGAACTCATGCACACCACGCGCAGTCGCTACTTCACCTTGTTCGTTTGCCAATTTATGAGCCGCAACAGGCGCCATAATGATTGGTGAAGACAATTTTTCACCTGCAAATTCAATCTCTGTACTTGGATTTTCAACATTACAAAGCGTATGTGGAACGATGAGTTTGTGGTTAAAGGCACGGATATTCTCTCTTAAAGTGAAAGTATCTTCCGCCCCGCTAGCGATATAACCAAATGATGCTTTAGGGATCACTTGTTGCGCCATTGGCTCCAAATCATAGGTATTGATGAAATCTACATGACCTTCTGCATTGCTTGTTTTGTATGACATAAACTGTCCTCCTTGATTAAGTAAGCGTTTGCTTTTTACTATACATCTATAATAACTCTTTTTTCAATCATTTTCAAGAGTTTTGCTTAAAAACAATCTTATTTTTCATACAATATATTAGCCCTACTTTCCTTAAACTCTAAACTTTAGTCTATATTAAGTGAATCGTTGAGATTTTTTGCTTCCAGGCATTTGAACTACTTTTTTATTTGCTAATTCTATCTACTAATACTATAAAAAAACAAGTGAATAAGACACCAGAACATCCTCTAATAGGGTCTATGGACTTATATCAGTTATTTAGTTTTAAAAAAGCGTCCCAAACATTCAAAAATAGTTGGAACTTCCCTTAATAAATCTGTTCCTTTCTTTTTCAAGATAGCCCAAGCTTGCTCAATAGGATTCAAATCTGGTGAATAAGGCGGTAGAGGTAAGAAAAAGTGTTTATCTTGGATGCAGAGTTCATCCAAAATGTTCTTGGAATGAAAACTAGCATTGTCCATGACAATAACATGAGGTGTCTTCAAAGCAGACAGGAGTTGCCTTTTGAACCACTCCACAAAGAAATCGCTTGTCCTGCTGTTCTTGTAAATCATGGGAGCTATAAACTCTCCGTCTACTTGTCCTGCAACAATTGAAGTTCGCTCAAAACGACGTCCGCTAATCTTTTCATAGACTTTCTCCCCTCTAGGAGCCCCTGCATAAGGACGATAGAGATAGCGGTCGATTCCTGTTTCATCAATATATACGATTGGTAAATCGTTTAGGTTATCCAAAATATCAAGAAACTCAGCGACTTTCTCTGGGTCTTGTTCCTTAAAGCTCGTCATCTTTTTTTGAAGTGACCTTCATCTGCTTTAAAGCTGCCCATACTGAAGGGACAGCACAATCAAAATGTGCCGCAATTTCCCGTAAAAAAGCATCTGGATGAGCCTCTACAAAGGATTTCAATTCCTCTAAAGGAATCTTTCGGTTTTTGACGACTCGCTTTTTCCTCTCTAAGTGTCCTTGTTCACGTAAGTTCTTTTCCCACGTGAAGAGAGTTCTGACGCCGACATCAAAAACCTTGGCTGCCTCGACATGGCTGTGCCCCTCTTTGATGTAATCTAATGCTCGCTGTTTAAAATCTGTACTAAAGGAAAGAAAACAAAGAATCGAGCCTGTGCCGAACTCAATCTTTCTGAAAGACAAATCAACGCCCTTCAACTACACTATTCTAACGCCAAATTAGAAGCAACCAATAATCTCATTAAGCTTATCAAACGAAATGCCTTTGGATTTCGGAACTTTGAAAACTTCAAAAAACGGATTTTTATCGCTCTGAACATCAAAAAAGAAAGGACGAAATTTGTCCTTTCTCGAGCTTAGCTGACTTCAACGTAAGCGCGTCATAACAAG